>NZ_OZ243970.1:0-302500 GCF_965214665.1 Neolewinella sp.
GATCGGTGGCGCATCCGGCGCTTCCTGGAATGGTGTGAGCGGCGGGGGGCGGGCCGGGTGGAAGCGGTGACGTCGGCGGACCTGGAAGCTTACCGGGAGCACGTGCGTGGAGTACCTAGCTTACGCGACGGTGGCCCGGTGAGTGAGTTTACCGTCTACCGCCTGCTGCGGGTGGTGCAGCTGCTGTTCGACTACCTGCTGCAGAGCGGAGTGGTGGCCGCCGACCCCTTTGCCGGCTTTGCGATGAACCGGCCGGCGCGGCGGGCGCGGCGCAACATCCTGACGCGGGCGGAAGTGACGGCACTGTACGGAGCCTGTGAGCGACTGGCGGAGCGGGCCTTACTGGCCCTAACCTACGGCTGCGGCTTGCGGGTGGGAGAGCTGGAACGGCTCAACACACGGGAGGTGCGGCTAACGGATGGGCTACTGGTGGTGGAGCGGGGTAAGTACGATAAGCGGCGGGTGATCCCGCTCAGCGCCGGGGTTAAACGCGATCTACTGGCCTACGCGGTACGTAGAAGGGGAAGCGAGCCGGCCTTTTTGCGCCACGCCCGGGGCGGCCGACTGCGGCGACACACGGTACAGAAGTGGCTAACGGGGCTGGCCGAGCGAGCCGGGGTCGAAAAGCAGGTGACGGTGCACGTGCTGCGGCATACCATTGCCTCTCACCTACTGGCCGAAGGCATGGCCGTGGAGGAGGTACGGACCTTTTTAGGTCACGCCTTGCTGGCCACTACCCAGCGTTACGTACAGGTCGACGCGGAGTTGATCGACAAAATCGTAGGTAAGTGAAGGAGCTGGACGACTACCTGCGGGGCAAGTACAGCGAGCGAAGCCTGAGCGGCTACCGACACGCCATCGTTCGCTACCTAACCTGGATGGGCGGGGAAGGAAAAGCCCGGACGGCCGACTACGGCGACGTGCTGGGTTACGTCAACGAACTACGCAAAGGAAAGCTGAGACCGCGGACCCTGCACAACCTGGTCTTTGGCATCAAGATCTACTACCACTACCTGTGCGACACCGGACGGCGGGCGGATCACCCCTGCCGGCGCTTGCGGCTGCGCGATGCGGTGGACCGGAGTATCCGTCTGGACGAGTTGTACACGGCCGCGGACCTGGACGAGGTACTGACCAGGGGGGAGAGCAAGCTAACGGGACTGACCGGGCGCAACCGGGTGATCACGGGGCTGCTGGTGTACCAGGCACTGACGGTCAGTGAAGTGGTGGCACTGCAGGGGGCGGACATCGAACTGGAGGCCGGACGCATCCACGTGGCCGAGAGCGCCAATAATCTAGCGCGGACGCTGCCGCTGGTGGCCTCCCAGATCATGGCGCTGCATGGCTACCTGAGTGAGGACCGGCCGGAGCTGCTTAGCAAGAAGTGGGTGAAGGGTCCCACTTTGCAGCCGCCGGACTCCGAAACGCTGCTCGTCTCTCGCTTTGGTCAGCCCCTAAAAAGTCAGGCCATTAAGCGGATCGTCAACCCAAATAAAACGGACAAATGCTACCTGCCGTTACGCATCCGTCAGAGCGTCATCGCCCAGAAGCTGCAGGCGGGCCACGACCTGCGGGCCGTCCAAGTCTTTGCCGGTCACCGGCAGATCGGCAGTACGGAGGCTTACCGCCAAAACGAACTGGAGCAGCTGCGGGCGGGTATCGAACGACATCATCCATTACAGTAACCAAATCCCTATCTTATGCCAACCATACTGCGGTTGTTGGGCTTCCGCTTCTTCTTTTACAGCGACGAAGGAACCGAACCACCGCATGTACACGTTGAAAAGGGGGACAGCCGGGGTAAAATCTGGCTCGATCCTCTAGAGGAAGACGACCTGAGCCGCTTCAAAGCCAAGGAGCGGCGCAGGGCCATGGACATCATCGAAGACAATCAAGAAAACTTTAAAGCCCGCTGGAATGAATACTTCGGAAAAGACAAATAACGAACCCCTGGCCACGGACGTACGCATCGAGGCCGAACGCTTTTACGCCGTACTGGAGGACGGCCGCGAAATCGGCGTACCCTACGACTGGTTCTGGCGGCTAGCGAAGGCGACCGAAGAGCAGCGTGGTAACTGGCGGTTCATCGGTAAAGGAGCCGGCATCCACTGGGAAGACATCGACGAAGACATCTCGATTAAGGGTATCCTGAAGGGGAAACCCGAGAACCCGGCCCGGCCGCCGAAGAGGGAGTTGGTCACCGCCTAGCGAAGAGTGCCCGCCCCCGCGGCCCCGGCCAAGAATCGGCCAGCGTCAATGCTGTCGCACTGCGCCGGCCTGGCCCTTGGCCGCCACCGCTCCCACCCCTAGAAGGCAGGCTAACGCCGACCAAGTAGTTGCATCCAGTTCCGCAAACGCTACACCGGCTGCAGGGGCCTAGAAGAACCGGCCCCTTGCCCCCGTTCAGCTCAGCCTGGAGCGTCGCTTTAGCCGGCTGGCGCCAGGCTAAAACGACGCTCCAGTCCGAGCTCATGCAACGTTACAGCGGCTACGAAGACTAGCCAGCTAACCCCCATGACCTTTTTTCTTCAGTTGAGGTCTTCAACTGAAAACGACAGTTGAAAAAGAAACTGAGCATCAGTATCTTGCGGGCGGTGCCAACGGGCATCGAGCTTGGTTCCTTGACTTTGGTGGAAAGTAGCGCAAGAGTAGTAGTCGGTCGATCCTAAGGCGGAGCATGATATGGCTAGCACGCCGTACAACGCGATGTACAATAGTCCTTTGGTGTACAATGATCCCAATGGGGACTGTCCTCAGTGCATCATTGGAGGTATAGTAGGCGGATTGCTAAATCTAGGTAGCCAGGCACTACAGGGTAATGTGACCGGTATAAAGTCTGGTCTTTCGTACTTTGCAATTGGAGCAGGTGCGGGCGTCCTAGCCTCTACAGGAAATCTAGGAGCGGCAAGGGCACTGACTGTTGGCGGAAATAAAGTTGTTCAGATTGCTACGGGAAAATTCTCATCCGAGAACCTAAAGTCACCCATGGGTCTATTACAGACTGGGTTAAGCGTTGCCGGTGATTTTGGACTTCCGGGACTGACTAATACTATCGCGAAGCCTCTTGCCTCCGGCTTGGCATCACTGAGCAGCAACTTGTTCAACACTACGGTTAGTGGTGGAAGTCAATGGACTAAGCAAGCCGCTCTCAACGCGGTTGATGATGTTGCTTACTCTGTAGGAATGGTTGACGACATTGTCGTGTCTGCCTCAAGAAGTGGAAGCAAAAAATTGCTAACTCAGTTTGCGCAGAGCACTATAGATGATGCGGTAGCATTAACTATGAAGCAAAAGAGCACTCATATTTTCGCCAATAAACTTCATCCTAAACCTTGGTTAAATGAACTTGCGACCCGGCTGGGCGGACAGCAACCCGTAATTCAGTCAGCTTTACAAAACGCAAATGGAAGGATAATTGCCAACGCTAAGGGAATATTTAACACAAACGTGACTGTTGGTGGTGTTGACTTTACTATTCGCGGATTTATCAATCAAGGCCGGCCGATTATTAACTCAATCTTTATTCCTTGATTATGAAAAAAAGTATTAAAGCGATTGAAGATAGTCGCGATTGGAGGGCTGCGATTCATTTGCTAGAAACGATTGATGAATCTTCAGTGACTCTAAACCTAAGAGTTATGTTCATCCTTGTCGACCTACTAGTTGACGGTCAGTACAGTGATGAAGAAGGTGACTATGCTTCAGATAGTCTTTTAAAGATTTTCAAATATTCAGAGGACAAGTTTGCTCAAAATGCCGAGTTCATGTTCTTTACTGGAATTATGGCTTATATTGGAGAGTGGCTGTTTGGAATGGAGAACGTAGAATCGGCTAGAATTTTACTGGCTAATGCTTTAGAATTAGAGCCTGATAATGTGCTCTACAAATGGGGTTACATATCCCGAACAGATCAACGAATTGAAGAAAATTCACTACTTAAACTTGAACTATCAGAAAATATTTTGCTGAAGAATAGCGACGTAATATTGTGGCTTAGCCAAAGAGGTCTATTGGGAGAATATGTTTTAGGTAATATTCAATCCTCTTACAACCAACTTAGGGAGCTTTTATATAAATCGTAACATTACACTTAGGTGCCAGAGAAGCAATTAGATTTTATCGCCCAATGAAAAGCGGCCCGCAGTGGCGACGCTATTTGCGCCGGTATTGACGGTGGCCGGCTACTAGCTTCGCTGCTACTGCGTGGTGGGCGCTTCACGGTCGAAGCTAATCTTTAGAGGGTTGGCTCTTACCACGTTTTTCTGAACACGGGAGGGCTTGCGGTTTATCCGCTTGTCCTTCCGTGTTCATGACGCAGACCGGTTCGGGGCGCTAGACGACCGAGGCGGCGTTAGCCGGTGTGCGGGAGGCCCCGCCGCCGGGCCGGGCTTCGTCATCCGGAGCCGTTTAGCTGGCGGTGGCGTAGGTCATTTTAGTTTTAGCGTCACGGATGTACGTATCGATCAGATCGTATAGCACCTGCTTTTTATCGTTCTCAAGTTGCTCCAGTTCGGCCAGCCGCTCCAGGTTCTTCCCGTTCAACTTCTTGGCGGACTCCTCCCCGGCCAGGTAATCCAAACTTACATCGAGCGCGTCGGCGATCTTCTTGGCTACTTCGAGCGAGGGGACGGCATCGCCGCGCTCGTACTTACCGATCATGACGTGGGAACTACCGGCCTGCTTGGCCAGTTGGCTGCGGGAAAGGCCGAGTTCTTCGCGACGTGCGTTGATGATTTTGCCAGTTGTCATACCTGAAAGGGTTCGTTGCTGGCCCGTTTTTACGGGCGTAGGTCAAAAATAGGGAACTAAAGGCGACAAAAAAAGCTGATCGGTTCTTTGCGGTGTGGGCGTAAAGGGTATATTTGTACCCAATAGTTACAGCTTCAATTTTTTCTTCAACCTGAAAGAAAAACTGAAAGACCCACCGCCGATGACCATTCCCGAGATCAAAGCCGGCCTACCGCTGGCTACCGTCCTGTCCCACTACGGCCTGGAAGCCGGGCCGACGGGCGCGATGCGCTGCCCCTTCCACGACGACCGGGCCGCCTCGATGAAAGTCTACCACGACACAAATACGGCCTACTGCTTCGCTGGTGGTTGTGACGTAGAAAGCGTGGACGTGATCGACTTCATCATGCGCATGGAAAAAGGAACGAAGCGGGCGGCTATCCTACGGGCAAAGGAGCTGTGCGGCAAGTTGGTGGTGGCGCTGCCGGTAGCGAAGTCCTCCGCCCCTGAGCTGGACCTACGGGCGGTCTACGAGGAAAGCATCGACGGTATGCAGCGCACGCCCAGCGGGCGGGAGTACTGTACGCTGCGCGGGCTGACCCCGGAAGACACCGGCATCGGTTACCGCAGCCGCAAAAGCAAAGAGCGGTGGGGTCGGGGCTGCATCATCTTCCCGCTGGTGGATAAGGGCTGTAAGATCAGGGGGCTGTACGGTCGGGCGGTGAAGGGCGGCGGACATTACTACACGGCGGAGCGGTCGGGGCTGTACCCGGAATACCCGGAGATCAGCACCCAGCGGCTACTGCTGACCGAAAGCGTGATCGACGCGGCCTGCATTATGGGCGTACTGGAAGAGGCGGCAGTACTGGCGATGTACGGTACGAACGGGCTGACGGCGGCGCACCGGCTGGAAGTCAAAGAACTGCCGGAACTCCAGGAGGTGGTCCTAGCCCTAGACGGCGACGAGGCGGGGCGCAGGGCAACGGTAGATGTCGCGGCGGAGCTACGCGCGTTGCGGCCGGGGCTGATCGTGACGACGCTGGAAGTACCGGAAGGGGAAGACATCAACGGACTGTGGGTAAGTTACGCGGACGCGGACGGGACTTGGCTACGGGAGTTGTTCGCGACCCGTAAGCCGGTGGAAAGTGAAGTTACCCCTACCACTGGCGAACGGCAGGTCGACCCAGATAGAGAAGCCGGCGAGTTAGCGGTACACAACCACTACCTGGGGTACCTGGGCGCGGCGGCGCGCTACCGGGTACGGGGCGGCATACGGGGCGGGGCGGAGAGCCTGAAGGTGAGTCTGCAAGTCCAGGCGGGCGGGCAGGACTACCGCGCTAAGATCGATCTGTACGAATACAAGCAAACGGTGAGCCTGGCCGAGCGGACGGCCGAGGTGCTGACGCTGCGTAAAGACCAGGTGCTCGACGATCTACGGCGGCTGACCGACCTGCTGGAAGCGCACCGGGAGGCGGCGAAAAACACCGCTTCTTTATCCTCCGCATCGCACCTGCGACCGCGCCAGGAAATGGGAGCCGGGGAGCGGGCGGCGGTGCTGACCTTCCTGAAGCGTCCGGACCTGCTCGATGAGCTGGGCGACTACCTCGGCCGCGCCGGCATCGTCGGCGAAACCCGCTCCCGCCAACTGCTCTACCTGGTCGCGCTGAGCCACGGCACGGACGCGCCCCTGCACGCCCTCGTTCAGGGAACGAGCGGCAGCGGCAAAACCCACCTGATCACCAGCATTGCCGAACTGCTGCCGCCCGAGGACGTGATCACGCTGACCAGGGCCACGGACTCCAGCTTTTACAACTACGGGCGCGAAGACCTGAAAAATAAACTGATCGTACTCGAAGACCTGGACGGCCTGAAGGAGGATGCGCTGTACGCCTTCCGCGAGTTGCAGAGTCGGGGGCGGCTCAACTCGCTGACCTCGGTGCGCGACGAGTTGGGCGAAAATCACTCCAAGGTGCGCACCGTCGAGGGGCCGGTAGCCAGTCTGGCGGCCACGACGCAGGGCGAGGTCTACGACGACAACGTGAGCCGCTGCCTGGTGGTGGCCGTCGACGAAACCGAGGAGCAGACGCGAGCGGTGGTGGACTACCAGAACCGACGGGCGGCGGGGCTGATCGACGTGGGCGAGCAGCGCAGGCTACGGATGTTTTTACGGTCCTGCGCCCGGTTGCTGGACCGCAGCCGGCCGGTGGTTAACCCCTACGCCACGGCGGTGGCCCTACCGGCCGTGGCCAGCAAGCTGCGACGCCTCAATGCGCTGTACCAGAGCTTCGTGCGCCAGATCGTACTGTTGCACCAGCACCAGCGCAGGACCGACGAGCGGGGCCGGCTGGTAGCAGAAGTCAGCGACCTGCGGGCGGCGTGCGATCTGCTCTTCGACGCCATCGTACTCCGGGTCGATGAGCTGGACGGGGCGCTGCGCTACTTCTTCGAGCGGCTCAAGGAGTACGTGACCAAGCGCAGCCGCGACTACGAGTTTACGCGTAAGGAAGTCCGCCAGGCCCTGCGGATATCGAAGACGCAGCAACATACTTACCTGACCCAATTACTGGAGCTGGAGTACATCCGCCAGGTGGGCGGCTACGCTAACCGGGGGCTGACCTACCGTATCGCGCACTGGGATGATGCGGCGGCGCTACGGACGCGGCTGAAGGCCGACCTAACCGCCCAACTGGACCAACTAGCACGGGAGGGCGAACGCCACGGAACGCCAGACCGAACGCCAGCCACCGCGTAAACACTAATCAAAAGCCGCAAAAGCCCCCTGGCGTTCGGCGTTTTAAAGAGAAGGTATATATGGCAACTACGCGCACGCACCTGGTTATCGTCGAACGGACCGAACACCGGGCCTACCTGGCGGGATGGGCTACGGCTGCCACCGCCCTGGGCTACGCGGCGGCGAGCGTGCGCACCGATCGGTGGCGCATCCGGCGCTTCCTGGAATGGTGTGAGCGGCGGGGGGCGGGCCGGGTGGAAGCGGTGACGTCGGCGGACCTGGAAGCTTACCGGGAGCACGTGCGTGGAGTACCTAGCTTACGCGACGGTGGCCCGGTGAGTGAGTTTACCGTCTACCGCCTGCTGCGGGTGGTGCAGCTGCTGTTCGACTACCTGCTGCAGAGCGGAGTGGTGGCCGCCGACCCCTTTGCCGGCTTTGCGATGAACCGGCCGGCGCGGCGGGCGCGGCGCAACATCCTGACGCGGGCGGAAGTGACGGCACTGTACGGAGCCTGTGAGCGACTGGCGGAGCGGGCCTTACTGGCCCTAACCTACGGCTGCGGCTTGCGGGTGGGAGAGCTGGAACGGCTCAACACACGGGAGGTGCGGCTAACGGATGGGCTACTGGTGGTGGAGCGGGGTAAGTACGATAAGCGGCGGGTGATCCCGCTCAGCGCCGGGGTTAAACGCGATCTACTGGCCTACGCGGTACGTAGAAGGGGAAGCGAGCCGGCCTTTTTGCGCCACGCCCGGGGCGGCCGACTGCGGCGACACACGGTACAGAAGTGGCTAACGGGGCTGGCCGAGCGAGCCGGGGTCGAAAAGCAGGTGACGGTGCACGTGCTGCGGCATACCATTGCCTCTCACCTACTGGCCGAAGGCATGGCCGTGGAGGAGGTACGGACCTTTTTAGGTCACGCCTTGCTGGCCACTACCCAGCGTTACGTACAGGTCGACGCGGAGTTGATCGACAAAATCGTAGGTAAGTGAAGGAGCTGGACGACTACCTGCGGGGCAAGTACAGCGAGCGAAGCCTGAGCGGCTACCGACACGCCATCGTTCGCTACCTAACCTGGATGGGCGGGGAAGGAAAAGCCCGGACGGCCGACTACGGCGACGTGCTGGGTTACGTCAACGAACTACGCAAAGGAAAGCTGAGACCGCGGACCCTGCACAACCTGGTCTTTGGCATCAAGATCTACTACCACTACCTGTGCGACACCGGACGGCGGGCGGATCACCCCTGCCGGCGCTTGCGGCTGCGCGATGCGGTGGACCGGAGTATCCGTCTGGACGAGTTGTACACGGCCGCGGACCTGGACGAGGTACTGACCAGGGGGGAGAGCAAGCTAACGGGACTGACCGGGCGCAACCGGGTGATCACGGGGCTGCTGGTGTACCAGGCACTGACGGTCAGTGAAGTGGTGGCACTGCAGGGGGCGGACATCGAACTGGAGGCCGGACGCATCCACGTGGCCGAGAGCGCCAATAATCTAGCGCGGACGCTGCCGCTGGTGGCCTCCCAGATCATGGCGCTGCATGGCTACCTGAGTGAGGACCGGCCGGAGCTGCTTAGCAAGAAGTGGGTGAAGGGTCCCACTTTGCAGCCGCCGGACTCCGAAACGCTGCTCGTCTCTCGCTTTGGTCAGCCCCTAAAAAGTCAGGCCATTAAGCGGATCGTCAACCCAAATAAAACGGACAAATGCTACCTGCCGTTACGCATCCGTCAGAGCGTCATCGCCCAGAAGCTGCAGGCGGGCCACGACCTGCGGGCCGTCCAAGTCTTTGCCGGTCACCGGCAGATCGGCAGTACGGAGGCTTACCGCCAAAACGAACTGGAGCAGCTGCGGGCGGGTATCGAACGACATCATCCATTACAGTAACCAAATCCCTATCTTATGCCAACCATA
This sequence comes from Neolewinella sp., assembly GCF_965214665.1. Lineage (GTDB taxonomy): Bacteria > Bacteroidota > Bacteroidia > Chitinophagales > Saprospiraceae > Neolewinella. The sequence goes on from NZ_OZ243970.1 coordinate 9,369, forward strand.
CTGCGGTTGTTGGGCTTCCGCTTCTTCTTTTACAGCGACGAAGGAACCGAACCACCGCATGTACACGTTGAAAAGGGGGACAGCCGGGGTAAAATCTGGCTCGATCCTCTAGAGGAAGACGACCTGAGCCGCTTCAAAGCCAAGGAGCGGCGCAGGGCCATGGACATCATCGAAGACAATCAAGAAAACTTTAAAGCCCGCTGGAATGAATACTTCGGAAAAGACAAATAACGAACCCCTGGCCACGGACGTACGCATCGAGGCCGAACGCTTTTACGCCGTACTGGAGGACGGCCGCGAAATCGGCGTACCCTACGACTGGTTCTGGCGGCTAGCGAAGGCGACCGAAGAGCAGCGTGGTAACTGGCGGTTCATCGGTAAAGGAGCCGGCATCCACTGGGAAGACATCGACGAAGACATCTCGATTAAGGGTATCCTGAAGGGGAAACCCGAGAACCCGGCCCGGCCGCCGAAGAGGGAGTTGGTCACCGCCTAGCGAAGAGTGCCCGCCCCCGCGGCCCCGGCCAAGAATCGGCCAGCGTCAATGCTGTCGCACTGCGCCGGCCTGGCCCTTGGCCGCCACCGCTCCCACCCCTAGAAGGCAGGCTAACGCCGACCAAGTAGTTGCATCCAGTTCCGCAAACGCTACACCGGCTGCAGGGGCCTAGAAGAACCGGCCCCTTGCCCCCGTTCAGCTCAGCCTGGAGCGTCGCTTTAGCCGGCTGGCGCCAGGCTAAAACGACGCTCCAGTCCGAGCTCATGCAACGTTACAGCGGCTACGAAGACTAGCCAGCTAACCCCCATGACCTTTTTTCTTCAGTTGAGGTCTTCAACTGAAAACGACAGTTGAAAAAGAAACTGAGCATCAGTATCTTGCGGGCGGTGCCAACGGGCATCGAGCTTGGTTCCTTGACTTTGGTGGAAAGTAGCGCAAGAGTAGTAGTCGGTCGATCCTAAGGCGGAGGCGGTAAAGTCGCATTCTCCCTACGTTTCGATGGGCAACTCGCCTATGGTGAACTCCGATCCGAACGGTGATTTGTTTTTTGCCATCCCGCAAATCGGATTTAGCAACGGCAAGCTATCGGTTGGCCTCGAAGTCGGCGTTGGAGTACCAGGCGTACTAAGTGCTTCGGCTACCGTTGGCGGTGGAGGAGGGGGCTTCTATTGGTCCGTCCAAGGTTATGCAGGTGGCGTATATGCTGGCTACGGTTCAAGCGGTGCGTTTATGGGCTTTGGCTACCAGTATGCTGGCTTTAATGGGGGATACATTATGGAGCTGGCGGTCCTAGCATAGGGCTGAGCTACGGAGCTAATTTTGGTAGCGGTTATGCTGGCTCTTTAGGTATCAGTTATGGAAAGGGCGGTTTTGGGTACAGTGTTGGTGCATCAAGTACTTATATGTGGGGTACTGTTAACCCCGGTGCCACGAATTCACCCGGTAGTTCGGATTCGGGTCCAGGTGGAGACCAAATAGTAGGAAATCACGGACTTTACGGTGACGAAACCCTAGCATACAATGTAATGTCAGAGCAGACCGCATCGCTTGGCGTTGAAACATCAGGCTGGGTAGTTGACGATGGAGTACTCGTCAGCCCGATCTCAACGGGTGATTACACCAATACGGCTTCTTTTTCAGGTAACAGTTACTATAAAGTGACAGCGTCGGGTAAAAAGTTCTTCGCATATCATAATGGTGAGCGCCATGCTATCAAAGCGCAGGTGCATACTCATCCTAGCTCGGATGCGGGTCCCTATTACTGGACAAAATACAATCAATTGGTAGGTAAAGGGGATTATGGGTTTTTAAGAAATTTCAGGGGGATGCAAATGTATACTATAGGTCCAATCCAGGTTCATAGGGGTATCTATGGAGCAAGAGCTACGCCATACGGGTTAACCGCAGATCTTCTATCGGGTAAAATCAGCTTCTGATGTTGACAAACTCTTCTTGGCTTTTACTTCTAGTCGGGATGCTATCTTTTGCATCTTGCTCAAAAGATAACAACAGATCATTGTCTAGTTCCAATGAGGTTCTAACTATTGATGATCGATTAGACAGTATTGTGAAGTCCTACTACCAAGAGGAGATTGTGAGTGGGCAAATAGTTGATAAGGTGGTTCTGCTAGAATGTATAGCCTTGTTTCCTAATCCGGTAGTATCTATATCTGCAATAGATATGAGAATTGACCAACTTGAAAACGTCAAGTTCTATATAGTCAGATATGAAAATTTTACCGCGTTGTTCAAGCCCTGCTTAACAAATATTTTCGACTATCCCATTGAAGAAAATATTGTGAGTGGTCATATCAGTAAAGTACTTAAAAATCAACCTGTGGTACCAAGAACCGGTTACCGAACTGATACATGGAATGCTATTCTATATGGAGATCGGGAAGTAGAAATCTTGAACATAACAGATACGCTAGAGCGGTACAATAACGAGCCTGGTAGCTTGGATAGAGTGCACGCAAAAATTTTTCCCAATCTCGAATAGCTTGATGTCCGGTCTTAGTCAGCGCCCAATGAAGAGGCCAACGCATTGACGGTGCTTTTTGCGCCGGCATTGACGGTGGCCGGCTATTGGGCAGAACCTCTCTTGTACACATCTGCAAATTCAGGTGTTAGGTTACACTTTCTGTAGAAGTGTAACCTAGAAAAAAGAAGTACCTTGCTGGTAGGCAACGATTTACGTCAAACGGCCCTCGACTTTCTGTTTTATAGGTTCTATTTGCCTGCGTGAACCGCAGTTTTCGTAACCTGGTTTTCGTATTTTAAGGATATGGCAAAACCAGGACAAAAAACAGAACCCGCACCCCTCCGGTGGAGCCAGGCCACCACTTTAGTCAGGAGCTGATGGCCGATTATTGGTACATGACCGCTCTACTGATCGGTGCCGGCATCTACTTTGGATTCCGCCTTGGTTATATCCTTCAACTACGGTGGGACCAGATCCAGTTTGAACAAACCATCATTCAGGAAGGAAATACCGAGAAAGAATGGTTGGTGTTCACAGTAGACTTCCCAAGCTGGCCAAAAGGGTAGAGTGGTTTGGAATGTTCGGAGGGACTGCGTAAATTGTGTCATTTAAAATTAGATGATCCAGTTTGTCGATGGCTGTCCACTGCTGTAACATCGCCCTTCATATCGAGAACCAACTTAGGATCTGATTTTGCTGTAGCTAATACAATAATGGATGAGTTTTTTTAAGTATCTATTCTATCGAATTGCTGCTCGGCAGGGTGAAAAAGTTATTTACTCAGCTTTTGACGGGATAAAGAATAACATTATAACCGAGGAGCAATTTCCATCTAGAAGTAAAGCTATTTCTTCTGGAATGTTGCACATCTTTTCTCTAGTGTTTTGGCATTTGATAATATTTGCGGGTGGCGGTGGCCTAATTGGGTATTTAATCTGGTCGTTTCTGTATAGTTTGCTGATATGTCAGCTACTTATGGCAACTGACACATTTGGTTATACCTTGAAGACGGTTCACGTAACGGACCGTCGCTTCAAAAGCGGGTTTAGAGCTGAATACCATAAAGAAATTGACCGTAACGTTAGGGTCGAACTGAGCAGAGACCATAGAGATTACAACCGTTTAGAAGCTGTATTTTTAGTAATTGGAATATTGATTATTACGTACTTACAGTTCTATGTTTATCCCACAGTTATTAGTAGTACATGATTTTCTGGCGGTAAACCCGCACCAAGTCAATGCCGTAAGATCAGTGCATTTTAGCTCCCCTCCTCATTCCTCTCTACTTAACATAACCCCACTTATTGGGCAAGGGAAACCATCAAGAAATTCAGGCAGCACCCTCTAATGCTTGATCACGGTGCGCGCAGCGCCGCTACTCCGTAGCGTGTAGACCCCCGGTGGTAGGTGGCCTACATTCAAGCGGTGCAGTGCGTTGAGACCCTGTTGTTCTGCGGTGGCGATAATTTTGCCCGTGTTGGTGTAGAGTATAGGGACGGCCTGACCGGTTACGTACAGGTATTCCCCCATCGGATTGGGGTAGACCGTCAGCTCGAGCTCACGCGTCGCATCACCGTTAACCGTTACGATACGGGAGTAGGTTTCGCTACCATCATAGTCCACCTGCCTGAGGCGATAGTACACCTCACCGGTAATGGGGCGATGGTCTACTGTACGATAATCGGTCGCATTGCGCGTACTTCCCTGTACACCTCACCGGTAATGGGGCGATGGTCTACTGTACGATAATCGGTCGCATTGCGCGTACTTCCCTGCCCGTTGAGTCGGTCAACTACCCCCCACACACTGCCATCTACCGATCGTTCAACTTCAAAGAAGTCACTGTCGGTCTCCGAGTCTGTGCGCCAGTCGAGCACGACGCCATGCGCTTCTAACGTGCCGGAAAAATAAGCTAGTTCCACCCCCAGGGCTGGTGCTAACTCCAGTCCCTGAAAGTGAAGGTTATCCAGTAGCGCATTTCCGCTTCGGTTGCCGTCCAGGTCCAGCCCCACCGTAATCCCCGCGTCGCCGGTCCAGCACAGCGGCTGCTGGGGGGTCTCCGCACCCGCGTTACTCCAGAGGGTCACGCCGTCTTGCGAGAGTACCGCCTGGCCGGAGTTGGGATCGTAGCGAAAGCGGTAGTTACGGTACACGTCGTCGGTCGGAATAGGGTAGGTACCCGAACTGATCTGGGCGGAGCACGCTCCGCCGGCCTGCGTCACCCGATACCTCACGTTCATACCTCCTACTCCCATGGTGAAGTTGTTGCGCGAGAAAATATTCTCGGTTATATCGTCCTTCTGATAGTCGAAGGAAAGGTCGATGCCGGCAACGTTAAAGGCGGCGTTGTCCTGAAATATCATGTTGAGGTCTTTATTGCCGTTCCCGATCGTGGGCGCGGCGATCCCCTGCGTATTGTTATCGACGCGAAGTTTAGTGACCACCTTGTTCTCCACCGAGGTGGCGCTGATCCCTACGGTTGCCTGTCGGGGATCCGTCCCTTCCCATTCATAGAGGAATACGGTGGTGGTCTGCGCCGAGGCCACTTGGACGCACAGCCAGCATAGTAGAGCCAAAAAATAGTGAATCATAAGTCAGAAGGCCAGTTAGACGGTCACTAGACCAGGATAACTTTTAGGAGACACTAGCTTAATAACTAAACCTGTGTGGGTACACTAACTGTCTGCTGTCTCAAAAAATTACCTTCCAAGCCAGGCTTTCGCGTCGACCCGTTGTCTGAATCGGGGACATGGTCACCTGTGGAACCGGTGGCGGGGGAGCCGTTCGTAGCTCTACTTAACATAATGTAAGTTATAAGTAAGCTCTACGCCCCCCTGATCCAACTACACTATAACTTCCAACCCGTCCCAGCAGCAACCCCGCCCGGTAGCTACCTTCATTAACAAAGTGTGTTCCTTTTCAGCCACCACCTCATCCCTAAGTTCCTCTATGTCAATTCTACGGCCTACGCTCCTCTTGCTTCCCCTACTAGGGCTACTGCTAGCAGCCTGTGACTTTAAAGTGGACCGGCAAACCACCACCGAACCCGCCCCTGGCGGCAGCACTACCCTAGAACAATTTTCCGATAGCTTCACCCTAGGAAACATCACCGTATACAACTCTTTCCGGGAGCAAATGCTGGTTAACCGGGCAATGCCGTTTGATACACAGCGGATTGTAGACAACGTATACCGGCGTCACCAGTCACTTTGGGAAGAGTGTTATGCCATGGCCTTCGGACCTGGTAATGCATACATGTTCACCACCGACACCGGCATGGTCAACTGGAACGAAGGGCTATACCGCGATCAACGAAGCATTCTAGATTCTATCACGACTCTGATCCTTTCACAGCAGGTTGACACCATGTTCGATTACCATGTGACCAGGTTCAAGACCTTAGACTACGTCATACCAGCCGCCAGGATCAGCCTGGCCTTTACGCCCCTCACCCGTATTGGCTTCGGTGGCTGTTCCAACGATCAATTCGTGTACGAGCTAAACAATCCCAGCTACGATGTGGCGTATACGCTGAAGGCCGGAATTCCACACGAGCTCTTCCACATAATCAACGCCGGGGCAATTGGCGAGGCGAAGCAGTTCCAGGCTATCGACCTGGCTATCAACGAGGGACTGGCCTGCTACTTCGTCTGGGATTACTTTCAGGGAAGTATGCCTAAGCACGAGGCCGTGGAGGAGATGAGTGCCGCAGACTGGGCCTACTACCTGGACCACGAAGAAGAAATATACCAACGGATGAAGCCGTACTTTGACGATTCCACTGGGGATAACCCCCTCCTGAACAACGAACGCTACCGCACCTTCCCCGATGCTCCCCGGAGCCTATATTACTGGCTGGGCTTTCGAATTGTCGAGAGCTACCTGACTACCAATCCGGGTACTACTATCAAGGATTTGTCAGCCGTACCGTATGCGCAACTACTGACCGGTAGCAACTACGAGGGGCGAATTCTACGCTAAAGACTTAGCCGTAACGCCAACGCACCGAGAGCCGTCTCTGCGGTCCTTTTTGGTACAGTCCTGCCGGACGCGGAAAATCCCCACCCCTTTATCACCAATTTTGCCGTCAATCCGGCGTACTGGCGCGAAGGGGTCGGCACAGCCGTCCTACATGAGTTGATCCACGGGGAGGTGGGTAAAAACTACCCGGCCTGGATCACCTTCGTCGAAGCAGGCAACGCCACAGCACGCGCCTTTACCACTGAAGGAGGGTGGCCAACCCCCTTTGCACCCGCGGCCCCGCCCCCTGACAGACATGTTTCTACGATCAGTAGCCACCTAATGCCACCTCACCCACTTCCCAGCCTGTCACCCGCTTCTCCTGCGAGCCAAAATTCACCCCAATTCCCACCACCCGCTCCACCTCCGGCGGCAGGCCCGAACGGTATCCCCGCTCGCGCATTTGCTGAAGTGCAGCCTTGGCATCCCCGTCCAGCTTAAACTCGAAGAGGTAGCCGGTGCGGTCCACCACCACGGCGGCATCCAGACGACCGCGCAGGCTGCTGACCTCCGACTGTACATACTGCCCCAGGTAGGTGAAGGCAACGTGGATGATGGCGTGGTAGAGGTTCTCTTTAGCACCGATGAATAGCTGGTAGGGGATGCTGGCGAATAGCTCGTCGATAATGTAACGTACCTCCGTTAAGTCACCCTGACGAAGGGCCTGTTCCAGACGCAGGACGTAGGGAGTACTACGGGTAGCGTCCTGATGGGCGTAGGCACCCAGGAGGTGGCTTAACATACTTTCCTTAACCTCCGTGTTAGGATAGTCCAGGGTGAATACGTCCTTCAGGTCACTGTAGTCGCGGATAGTTAGGTAGCCGGTCTGGTAGAGTAGGGGGACGGTCTCCAGTCGCTCTAGATCGTAAGATTCGAAACCGATGGCCGACAATTGCTGTGGTGCTAAGTCATACACGTAGCGGTTACGCAGTAGCTTGATCAAAAAGGTCGGTGTACCGGTAGCAAACCAGAAGTTCCTAAAGAGCCCGTCTTCCATGAAGGCCAGCAATCCGAAGGGATTGTATACCCGTACGGCATTGGGTGCAAACGCGTAGCCGTTATACCGATCACGGATGCGCTGAAGAAAGTCCTCCGCGCTGGAGGTGTCGCCGGCTAGTTTACTAATACGGTCGCTAAAGTGCTGGACGACCTCCGCCTCCGTAAGACCCGCTAGGGTTGCGAATTTTGGGCTGAGACTAATATCGTAAAGGTTATTTAAGTCGGAGAACACCCCCACCTTGGTGAACTTACTTACCCCCGTAATCATGAAGAAGCGGAGGTAGGCGTCGCTGCTTTTCACTACACTGTAGAAAGACTTTAGCACGCGCTGATTTTGCCGGGCCTTATCCAGCTTGTCCGCGCCGAGGAAGTCAATGATGGGTTTGTCGTATTCGTCAATTAGAAGCACCACCGGGCCATGTTGGTGGTGCACGCCGTGAATCAAACTCTCGAACCGTTCGGCTAGAGTCTGACCGGATAGGTCGACCGAAAAGTTATCGGCCATACGGTTTAGGATCGACTGGATGCTTTCCGACAACTGCTCCACCTGGTAGCTGATCGAGTTAAACTGAAAATGCAGCACTGGATACCGCCGCTCCCAATCCCAGCGATCCGCAATCCAGAGCCCCTCGAACAACTCCCGCTCCCCCTCAAACAGGTACTTGACCGTCGTCAGCGTCAGCGACTTGCCGAAGCGGCGCGGCCGGGAGAGAAAGATAAACTTCGCTACGTCGACCAGCTCAGCAATGAGTTCTGTCTTGTCGATGTACAGTTTACCCTCCCGGCGAATCGTCCGAAAGTCCTGCTGTCCGATGGGAAGTCGTTGCATGGGGGAAAGATAAGCCTCCCGAGTACTCCCCTACGTTTGTATAGTAGCCCACTAGTCCTGGCGGGGCTTACGGCGGCCGAATTTCTTAGGCTTTCCTTCCCCCTGCGGGCCGTCCGATCGCTGGGTGCCGTCGTTGCTCTGGCTACGGCCACCGCCACCACCGCGCTTGCCGCTGCCGCCCGACCGCTTTTTGCCCCGGCCCCGACCGCGGTTACTGCCGCCCCGCCCCCGGCTGCCACCTCGGTCGCCGCCGCCCTGACCGGGCTCGGCGTCACCCAGCTCGTCGGGTAGGGGGATGCGGCGGACCTTCATATCCACCAGCTCCTCAATACGCCGGAAACGGTGGCGGTCCTCCTTGCTGATGAGGGTGATAGCCTCGCCCTCGGCGCTGGCCCGGGCCGTGCGGCCGATGCGGTGCACGTAATCTTCGGCATCACCCGGCACGTCGAAGTTGATGACTAGGTCGATGCCGTCGATGTCGATGCCTCGGCTGAGTACGTCGGTAGCGATGACGATGGGGATCTTGCCGGAGCGGAAGTCGGCCAGACGGTCCTCGCGTTCCTGTTGCTCCAGGTCACTGGAGACGCTCTCGGCCTTGTGGCCCCTGCGCTGGAGGCGACGGGTGAGGTCGCGCACGGTCTTCTTGCGGCCGCAGAAGATGAGGATGCGCTCCAGGTCGACCTTATCCTTAAGGATGTGCTCGATGAGGCTGATCTTGGCCCAGTCGGCCACGTCGAAGGCCTTCTGGTCGATCTTCTCGGCGGGCTTGGAGATGGCAATGCTGATCTCGACGGGGTCCTTGAGGATCTCGCGACTGAACTTGCGGATCTTGGTGGGCATCGTGGCCGAGTAAAAGAGGATCTGTAGCTTGTCCTTGGGCAGCAGGTTGATGATCTTCATCATATCATTGACGAAGCCCATATCGAGCATGCGGTCGGCCTCATCGAGCACGAGATGGCGCACGCCACTCAGGTCAGCGTAGCCCAGGTCCAGGTGGGCGATCAGGCGGCCCGGGGTAGCGACCACCAGGGGGGCACCGGTCTTGAGGGCGTTCTTCTCCCGCTCCATACTGTGACCGTCGCGCCCGCCGTAGATGGCGATGGAGGAGGCCGGGGTATAGAAGCTGAACCCTTCCAGCTGCCGGTCCACCTGCATGGCCAGCTCGCGGGTGGGCTCCAGGATGATGGTATTGACCTTCTTGACGGGCTCGCGGGTGAGCTTATCGAGAATGGGCAGCAGGAAGGCGGCCGTTTTACCGGTGCCGGTCTGAGCTACGGCCAGCACGTCACGGCCCTCCAGCGAGGGGGGGATGGCCTGGGCCTGGATGGGGGTACACACTTCGAAGCCCATATCGTCGAGGGCATCGAGTAATTCGTCCACGAGGTCTAGCTCGTCGAAGTAGACCACCTCTTCCTCTACGGGGGGGGTCTGATCTGGGGTATTATCCATTAGGAACTTGTCTTACGCGCAAGCCCTAGTTCTTCCAGCCCACGCACTATACTAATGCGCGAAAGTACAGCTTATTTTACCGGTCGCTCCGGAACCCGCCAATCGTAGTAAATCCGACTACCCGCCGCTACGCTTTTCACGATCCAAGTATTGCCCCCGATGATGCTATCGGCCCCAATTACCGTATCACCCCCCAGGATAGTTGCCCCGGCATAAATTACCACCCGGTCCCCGATGGTAGGGTGGCGCTTGGTACGGGCCATTTCCTTCTGGACACTAAGCGCGCCGAGGGTCACCCCCTGGTACATCTTGACGCCATTGCCGATTTGGACGGTCTCTCCGATGACTATCCCAGTACCGTGGTCGATACAAAAACGCCTACCAATACGGGCAGCGGGGTGAATCTCAATGCCGGTCTTGCCGTGGGCGATCTCGGACAGCATGCGGGCCAACAGTACCACGCCGAGACCATGCATACAGTGAGCGATGCGGTGTACGGCCAGGGTGTAGAAGCCGGGATATGTCGTGATAACCTCCACGCGGCTCACCGCCGCGGGATCACCCGCCAGGATAGCCTCCGCGTCCTCGATGAGCGTAGCGTGGATGGCGGGTAGCTGCTCCTCGAAGCCTGATCGTATTTCATCCGCCGGCACCGTGAGGTGCTCGGCGAGGGCGTCAAGAATGGTAAATAGCTTTAAGTCGTTGGTGCGGTAGTGTTGTCGGAAGGCCTGCTCCGTCTCGAAACGAAGCTCACTCATTTCCGGAAACAGAAACTGGAGGATACCGTCAAGCCAGTCGGCGATGAGCCGGGGGGAGGGCAGTTTATTTACCCGGTGGTGCTCCCGGTACAGGTGGCGGAGAAAGGCTTCGTCCATAAAGCTAAAGGTACGCTACCACCCGGCGGGGCAAAAAAAGAGCCGACTCGGGGCCGGCTCGATAAGGGTCAATGTAGTGTGGGGGTTGAGACCCACGTCTGGATAAATAAAGCTGGGCTTGTTTGGAAAGATGTTAAAGATAAAGTCAGGTCTTACACTCCAAAACTCAAAAATAATTGTGTTTGCCGTCTCAAAAGATGATGTAGAAAACGTCGTCTCTCAGTAAACTAAACAAAGTATTCTTCAACACTGCGGGCAGTGGTGCCGCTGGTGGGGGCGGCGTGGGTCGTTAGTAGGGCTGGGTGGAATTAGTTGCGCGCACCGATCATGCCCTTCATTTTCTGACGGGCCAGGAAGATGCGGCTTTTGACGGTACCGATAGGGATATTGAGGTGAGCGGCGATCTCCTTGTACTCGTAGCCCCGGTAGAACATCAAAAACGGAACGCTGTAGATCTCTCCGATGGTACTCATCATACGATTGAGTTCCTTCAACCGCATGTCGTGTTCGCCCTGGTTGGGAATAGCACTTGTGTTCTCAAGGGCAAATGTGAAGGTTTCGATTGGTTGGTTCACGTGCTTACGGCTTTTTTCCTTGCGGTAGCGGTTGATGTAGGTGTTGCGCATTATGGTCGATACCCAACTTTTAAAGTTGGTACCCATGGTAAATTTGTCGCGGTGCCGGTAGGCCCGCATGCTAGTCTCCTGCATCAGATCCTGGGCATCCTGGTGGTTGCGGGTTAGGCGCAGAGCAAAGGAGAACAGCAGATTTTCTAGCTTATTGATCTCCTGGGTGAATTCTTGGTTGGTCATCGTGCAATAGTTACTGTTACTCATAATGTCGTGGCAACGCCACTTGTACTCGGCCTCCGTTTATCAAAGGGTGTGCCAAAAATTTAACTACCTGATTATTAGTCATTTATAAAATTGCCCAAACAACCTTGGTGTACTAAATCCCGCCTTCTGACTAAATACAGTCATGATCGGCGATTTTTGCCGCTATTTAAGAAAAGGGCAATAAAAAAGCCCGGAACGTGCAGTTCTGGGCTTTTTCCAGAGGGATCGTTCGTCAACTATAGCAACTGCACCCCGTCCGCTAAAAAGCGTAACTCTCGTTTTGGCGTGTCGATACGTGCAATCTCCTCGGGCGACTGGCCGGCGTCCTCCGCGTAGTGGCGCAGTTCGTCTACGGAGGTCACCTGGTAGTAAGCTACTCCGTGCAGGATCACCTCACGCTCTGCGATGTCTTTGGGTACGAAGAAGCCATAATCCCGAAACTTAACCATCATTTCCTCCCCGTTACCGGCTGCTACTATCATCCAGCAGCCCTTGGCCTGGCAAACCTCGTTTACGCGGCCCCTTAGGGTAGTGTGCACGCTATCGGTCAGCTCTTCGGGTGAGTAGGTGGCCAGTAGTCGATCGGCGGGTACCACCCTTTCGGCCTCGAAGCCTGCCCCGAAGCTTTCGGTTGGGACCGCATCGCGGCGGCTACCGCAGGCCAGTAGGAGACTAAAGCTCAGTAAGCTCAGGAGTAGGCGCATGGGAGGAATCGTTTACTGGTAAGCGACCAAATCAGTGATGTAGCTTCCACTGTATCCGGCTTGCTGAAGGGTGTCCTGTAGGGCCACGGCCTCCTCCCGGTTAGCAAAGCTCTGCCGGCTCTCTACCACCCACACCTGCTCGCAGGGGCGGTAGCGGGCCACCAGACTGGGGTGGAAGGGGTACTCCGACGGATCGGTATAACGCAGGATAGCAACCTGCACCTTGTATTCTTTGGTGGGCGTGGTGGCAAATTTGGGTAGGGCTGGCATATTGTCCCCACCGGGCGTGCCGTAGGTTGTGGGGGCCTCCTCGCAGTAGCTCGGTTTGGGGCCGGCATCCTGTGCCGTAGCAAAGGTGGTGAAGGAAATAAAAAACAGTAGGGCAAGCAGACGCATAGGAAGATAGGTTAACGTGTAGCAACTCAAAGGATTTCGGCCCCGGAAAGGTTCGGACTTAGCGCGGACGAATCACCACTTCCACCCGCCGTTTGAGCTTACGGGCCAGGGTCCGTTTCATAATGCCCCGGGCTTCTACCGTGATACGGTCTGCCGCCAGCCCCCGCGCTAATAGGTAGGCGGCAACCGCCTCGGCACGCCGTCGGCTCAGGCTCAGATTGAAATCGGCCGTACCGGTCTCGTCCGTATATCCCTCGAGCAACACCGATCCGATCCGCTCCACGCCACCCACCCGGGCAATCATCAGGTCCAGTAGGCGCTGCTGCTCGGGGGTAACTTCCGCACTCTCCAGACTGAAGAACACCCCCATCTTCTGGTCTACCGGGGCAGCCACCGGCGGAGTAGGTGTGGCAGCTGCAGCCGAGGCCGCGGGTGCAACACTACGTTGCAGGCGCAGATCGATGCGGTAGGGCGACTGATTATCCCAGCGCGGAATGTCGAAGCTGCGGCGGTACGGCAGGTACTGGTTGTGGTCGACGGTCAGGGGCAGGGCGCGATCCGGTGGAGCGCAGATAAAGAAGCGACCGGCGTAGTTCGTGCGGTACACGCCACCTCCGGTCACCGGCACGGTCTGGTTTACAATGGGCTCCCCCGTCAGGCTATCCGTGAGGTACCCACTGACGTAGGTAACCTCCCTGCCCGTCAATTTCTCACTTAGGGTAAACCCGTAGATGTCAAGTCCGCCCTCGCCGCCGGGCCGGTCGCTGGCGAAGTACCCCTGCCGGCCATCCGCCGTAAGGTGAAAACCGAGCTCGCGGGCGGGGCTGTTGATGGGTGGACCGATATTGACCGCCTCGGCCCAGCGCCCCGTCGTGCGGTCGAGGCGGCTGAAGTAAATGTCCTGATCGCCCAGCCCCCCGTGGCCCATGCTGGAGAAGTAGAGCGTCTCGGCATCATTGCTCAGGAAAGGGGCCTCCTCGTCCTCCGGCGTGTTAATGGCTGCCCCCAGGTTACGCGGCTCCGACCAGCTGCCGTCGGGCTGTAGCGTGCAGTAGTACAGGTCGCTCCCCCCAATTCCACCGGGCCGCGTGCTAGCAAAGAACAACTGCTGCCCGTCGCAGCTGATGGCCGCCTGCGAGTCCCAGGTACTGGAATTGACGTAGTCCGGTAGCTTTTTCACCTCCCCGATCCGCCCATCGATGAGTACCCCCCGGTGGATATCGCAGCCCCCGGCTTTGGGGTCGTCATGGCACAGGGTAAAAAAGATGGTTTCGCCGTCGCGTTCCAGGGTACACATGCCCTCGGGCTGACTGGTATTGAAGCTACCGAAGCGAGAAATACTGTAGTTCCGCTCCGGTCGGCGGCGGTAGCCCTCGATCAGGTCCTCGTCTCCGTGCTCCCCCTGCCGGGTGTAGAGGAGGTAGTCCTGGTCGTTGCTCAGAAAGGGGAAGTAGTCGTTCTGTATAGTATTGACCGGTCCCCCGAGATTATACAGGCCCGTGGCGTTGACGTAATTGCTGCTATCGGCCGAGATTTGGGCGGCCAGGATGCGCTGCGCGAGCTCGCGGCGTACGACCTGAGCTTCGACGGACTGTTCCTGCTCGCCCACCAGCCCGTACTTGCCTAGGTCATCCGCCTGCAGGGTCTTGAACTTTGTAAAGTAGGTCAGCGCCTCCCGCGGCTGCCCATTGCGCAGATAGGTCTCGCCCGTGTTGAAATACAGCAGCCGCGAAAAGTAGGGGTCGTGCTGCAGCACCCCAAGGTATTCGGTCAGCGCGGCCGGGTAGTCGTCCTGGAGGTCATAGGCTAACCCCAGCATGCGGCGGCCGGGCAGAAAGGTGGTATCCAGGCCCACCGATTTCCGTAGGGACTTCGTAGCCCGTTTGAGGTTGCCGTCGAGGATGTGCTGTACCCCTTCGTCAAAGGCAATAATGGCGCGTTCTTCTCGCGTCCGTTCCTGGCCGAAAATCGCACGGGGAATGAACAAGGCGAGGGCAAGAAGAATTAAGGAGGGGGTCCGCATACCGGTGTTACACTGGGGGATCCGTTTACAAAAGCTTGGGCCCCGTCCTCAGACGGGGCCGCAAGTACAATGAGTGCATTAGTAAACTATCGCCGCGAAGGTAAACCTTTTGCAACAATCTGGCCCCGTCCGCCTCGCGGCCGGGGCTTTTTGGTTGCTACCTTTACGGGATGCGAAGCGCACTTCTCCTCCTCACCTGCACCCTCATGGCCTGCGGTAGCCCCCGCCCCCTCACCACGTTCGTCGCACCTGCGGACGCGCCCAAGACCCTGTTTGGAGGAGAGCTGCCCACCTACTGGTACCAGGGCACCGCCGAGCTGAGCACCTACCGCCTCCGGCAGGCCCGCTACGGGGAGCTGCGCGACGGACAGGCCGTACTCATCCAGGTCACCGAGGATTTCCTGACCGACCGCCAGGTGAAGAATGATGCGAACGAGAACCCCAATAGCGCGCCGGTACTGAAGACCAACCTGATCAAGCGCTTCACTACCGGGCTATACGACTACTCGATCATGAGCTCGGTGTTTACGCCCACGAATGCGGCCCAGCAGCCGCAAACACTAAAGGTGACCACGAGTAGCCAGGACTGGTGCGGACAGAGCTTTACGCAGCTGAACTACGACCGGGGCGCGAGCTACGATATGCAACTGCGGAGCTACTTCGAGCGGGAGGGGGATGTAGCTACTAGCCTAGCAGCCGACTTCCTAGAGGACGAGGTGTTCAACCGTATCCGTATCGCCGGTGATGCCCTGCCCGAGGGCACTTTCCAAGTGCTACCGCCGACGAGCTACCTCCTGCTGACCCACCAGGACTACCGCGCCTACACCGCCGAGGCCCAGCTAGAAGCCCCTGGTGAAACCACCCGCACCTACGTCATCGACTATCCGGAACTGGAGCGCCGCTTTACCGTGACCTTCGACCGGGCGGCACCTTACGTGATCCGCGAGTGGACCGAGACCTACCCCGACCGCGGTGAGCTACTCACCACCACGGCCACCCTGGAGGCGCAGAACCAGCAGGCCTACTGGCAGCTGAACGCCGCTAAGGACGCTGCGCTGCGTAGCGAATTGGGCCTGCGGTAGCACAAAGGTCGGTGGGTGGGGTTGTCTTCATACATTAAGGTATTGCTTACATGGCTCGTCTACTTACCCTTCTAGTCCTCGTTTTTTCGCTGCTGTTTTCGGCCCTGCTGCCCGCCCAGGGGCTCACGGTACAGCCCTACAATCCCAGTAACACCACCAATGCCGTCCTACTGGGCCTTGGTGGGGCCCTGACCACGACCTCCGTGCTGCTGGACCGGCGGGTGAGTCCGCTGACCGAGGACGACGTAGCTATCCTGGAGATCGACCGGGTGCCGAAGATCGACCGCTTCAGCCTGCGCCAGTTGTCGCTTAATGCGGACGAGGGTACGGACAAGCTGCTGCTAGCCAGTTTTGCCAGCCCCTTCTTCCTGCTCCTGGACCGGCCCGGCCGCGATAATTTCGACCGCATGGCGCTGATCGTCTTCGAGGGTGCCATGATCAACTCCGGCCTCATCAACCTGACAAAAGTGCTGGTACGCCGACCCCGCCCCTACACCTACAATGTCGACGCCCCGCTGGACACCAAGCTCCGGAAATCGAGCCGCTACTCCTTCTTTAGCGGGCACAGCGCCACTACGGCCTACTTTGCCTTCACCGCCGCCAAGCTCTACAACGACCTATATCCCAACAGCAACGCGCGGCCCTACATCTGGCTGGGCGCGGCCCTGTTGCCCACGGCGGTCAGCTACGGGCGCATGCGGGCAGGCCGCCATTTTTTCACCGACGTGCTGGTCGGTACGGCCATCGGCACGATCGTTGCACTCACGGTACCGAGCCTCCACAAGACCGGGGCGGAATAACCCACACCCCCCACCCGCATGGCACAGTTCATCGACTACTACCAAACGCTCGGCGTCGATAAGTCGGCCGACGACAAGCAGCTCAAAAAGGCCTTCCGTAAACTGGCCCGCAAGTACCACCCCGACGTAGCCCCCGACGATAAGGACGCCGAGCAGAAGTTCAAGGCCGTCAATGAAGCCTACGCCGTGCTCTCCGACCCGGAAAAGCGCAAGAAGTACGATAAGTACGGCAAGGACTGGGAGCACGCCGAGGCCTTCGAGCAGGCCCGGCAGCAGGGAGGCGGATTTGGTGGCGGCGGCGGTAATCCCTTCGGCGGACAGTACACCTACTCCGGTGGCGCCGAGGGGGCCGATTTTTCCGACTTCTTCCGTGACATGTTCGGCGGGGCCGCAGGTGCAGGCTTCGGGGGTGGAGGCTTCGGTGGCGCCGGTGGCGGTGCCCGGGCCTACCGCGGCCGCGATATCGAAGCCGAACTCCGGGTCAGTCTGCAGGACGTACTGGAGGACAACAAGCAGGTACTCACTGTCGGCGACAAGCAACTCCGCGTCACTATTCCTGCGGGAGTGGAGGATGGACAGACACTGCGCCTACGCGGGCAGGGTAGTCCCGGCATGAACGGCGGACCGGCCGGCGACCTCTACATCACCTTCCGCGTCGCTACGCCGCCGGACTACCGCCGCGAGGGCGCCGACCTCTACAAAACGGAGGAGGTAGACCTGTATACCATGCTGCTCGGCGGTAAGATCACCGTGCAGACGCCGACTGGTGCGGTAAATCTGCCCGTCGCGGAAAACACACCCAACGGAAAAAGGGTACGGCTAAAGGGTAAGGGACTGCCTAAGTACAAACAGGGCGGTAGCGGCGATCTCTACCTCGATCTGACGGTCAAATTGCCGGAGTCCCTCACCGCCACCGAACGAGAAGCCTTCACGAAACTGGCCGGCCGCTAGCCGCCTAAACGCTAGACCCATGAAGCCCGGAGTAGCCTACATCACCGTACAGCAATTTTGCGCCTTCCACCACTGCGAGACCGTGGTCATCGAAGAGTTCCTGGACCATGGGATCTTCGAGGTGCAGCAGCAGAGCGAGATCCTGCTTATCCCCGAGGATCAGGTGCCGCGCATCGAGCGGGCGCTACGGCTGCGCAACGACCTGGGTGTGAATGCACCGGGCATCGATATCATCCTGCGCCTGGTGGAGCGGATCGAGGGGCGGGGTAGGGTGGAGGACCTTTGACGACCGGCGTTGGACGCTTTAAAGCGTCCAACGCCTAAAAAAAGCCCACCCGCCAGGGCTTGTACCGGGTAGGAATGAGCGTCAGGTGGGGGCCGTTCAGCTGCGGGCGCAAGAAGAGGATACCGAAGTGGTAGGTATCTATTGATGCGGTCACCCGGGGGTGCTGTCGCAGTTCGTTCCAGGCCCGTTCCATGCCCCGCGACCAGTGAATGTCGGCTACCACGATCACGCTTTCATTGGTTGCCTGTCGGAGTAACTGATTGACGTAATCGAGCGTAGGCCGGTAGCGGTGGTCACCGTCGAGGAACGCCAGTAGGCGGCAGGGGGGGAGATCGGCGTGGTGGGCTAACCAATCGTGAAAGGTAGCGATGTGCGGCTGCACAGCTTGTGTCACTCCGGCTTGTTGAAGAGTCTCGGTGGCCAGGGCAGCCACGGCCGCGTTGCCCTCTACGGTAAGCAGTGGGGTACGGGTATCGGCGGCGTGGAGATACACGGTGGAGATACCGGCATTGGTGCCGAACTCCACGATGCGCTCCGGCCGCAGCCACAGGGTCAGGCGGAAGAGCAGGCGACCCGAGCGGTCGGAGATGGCACTGGAGCGTACCAGGCTGGCGGCGGTACGCTGGGTGCGCCTGGTCGTCTGGCTAGGTGCGCCGAGCGACTGTAGAGGGACCATCTCCGAGCGCCCCTCCCAGTACCGGCGCAGCTGCGGGACGAGGTCGAAGGCGTGGTAGTGCCGGTCGTCAGTGTACACCTCGCGGACGAAGTGGCTCAGGAAGGGGGAGTGGACATCGTAGCGGGTGCGGGCGCGCAGGTACCAGTGTAGTGCGGCGGTGAGGCGGAAGAGCCAGTAGTGGAACTTAGCGGACACCCTGAACCCTGATGGTGTCGTCAGGAAGAACCAGGCGAGTGAAGTCTTTAGTATTATCGGTATAAAGCACCTCGGCTTCACATCTAATGGCAGCCTCAAAATGAAGTGCATCGTAGATAACCGCGCCTACTAGGGCAATCCGGGCGCACCGTCGGATAGCCGCTTCATAGTCTTGCTGCGACAACTCTACAAACTGTAAGATTTTGGGAAGCGTGTCGAGAAGTAATCCTTCAACTTTAGCCGGGATAAAGTGAATGTCTTGTTTGCTGGGTTTAGTCAGGTGGTGATAGAGTTCGGCATAGGTATGTAACGTAGTAGTCCACACCGTACCCTCCTCGGCAGCGCGCACTACAGTGGCGCGACAAACTCGGTGCATGGGGTGTTTCGCACTCAAAGCCGGTAGAATAACGGAGGTATCAACGTAACTGATCACAGGCCAGCCACCTTTCGCCCACGCTCTTCGCGACCTTCACGTATCATATCTACTACATCGAAGTCCCGTACCTTGCCGTCGAGATAATGAATAATCGGCCACCCGGATTCGGTGGTTTCGATCCATACCTTCTCCTTCGGCGATTTCTGCTGTGGATGTAACGCCACGGTTCCTTCCGGTTCGGACACTTCGAGCGCAAGACGGTCACCAGCCTGTAGGCCGATACGTAACCTGATTTTCTTTGGTATAAGCACTCGGCCAAACTTATCGATGGTAACGGTCATGAGGATGATTTTTGCCAATAAACAATTGTCTGCCAAATATAGTTCCATTCCCCAAACCTACACCCATGTCCCGCGGCTTCGTCAAAGAATCAGATCAGGAGGAACTTCCTATCATCCCGCCCCGCTCGCCGCTGCCGGCCGGGGAGACGAACTACGTGACGCCCACCGGATTGCAAGCCCTACGCACCGAACGGGAGCAACTGGAAACGGAGAAGGCCGCCCTGCCTACGGACAATGAGGACGAGCGCCGCCGCGCTGCCACGGTCATCGACGGTAAGCTGGCCCTGCTCGACCGGCGCATCTCGACCGCCCGCGTCCTCGACCCCCGGGAGCAACCGCAGAAGGAAGTACGATTCGGTGCCCACGTCACGCTGAAGCACGTCGCCACCGGTAAGCTCCAGGAGTTCCAAATAGTGGGCGTGGACGAGGCTAATGTGAAGGAGCGCAAGATCAGTTTTACGGCACCGATCGCCCGGGCGGTGACGGGGCTGTGGGTAGGGGAGATCGCGGACTTCCGACTGGGGGGCGAGCTTCGCCAACTGGAGGTGGTAGGGATACGGTACTAGGTGTGATGCTCTTCGACGTAAGCTGGGCGGTACTCCTCCGCGGTGATATCGGCGGGGTAGTCCTCCAGCTTATCGTACCAGTTTACCTTCAGGATGAGGGTAGTGATAGTCACCACCACCAGCGAGGCGATGAGCCAGGGCCAGTTCTTTACCACCATGAAGATGGGCGAGGCCGTGATGGCAGTTTGCCACACGATGCCGACGGCCACGTTGACCATATCGCGACCCGCGGCCCGGTTTTCCACCAGTTCGGGACGCTCGGCCCGACAGGCATCCACCACCGGCCCCCAGAAGCCCCAGGGGCGGGTGCGGAAGTAGAAGCCCTTAAGCACCGGCAGCGGATCGGGCGGGGTAGCCAGACTTCCCACGATGCAGCCCAGCAGACTCAGCGCCAGGTTGATGGGAAAGGCCTGTAGGGCGTCCAGGTCTAACCCCAGCGCGGGTAGGGCGGTGGGAAGAATGAGCGCCGCCAGGATACCGGCCACCATGCCCCAGAAGTAGCCGTAGGCGTTAAAGCGCCACCAGTACCACTTTAGCAAGTTGGCCGCGGTGTAGCCGCCGTAGAGTCCGCTGACCAGCCAGTTGATGATGCTATCTAGGCTATCCAGGAATAAGCCGAACACGCAGCCTACCACGACCACGCCGGCGCTGGCTAGGTAACTCATGTTAACGTAGGTGCGCTCCGGAGCATTGGGGTTGAGGTAGCGCTTATAGATGTCGTTGACTAGGTAAGCAGGCGCGGCATTGACCGCGGCGGCGAAAGTGGACATAAAGGCCGCTAGCAGTCCGGCGATCAGGAGCCCCAGCAGTCCGGTCGGAATAAATTCGCGCAGGGTAAAGGGTAGGATCTGCTCGAAGTCGACGTCCGGACCCATGCCGCGCAAATCGTCGCTGAAGTAGACCAGGGCCAAAACCGTAAGTCCGGCAATAAGCATATAGCGGGGGAAGAGCAGTACCACGTTCACGAAGCCGCTCATCTTGGCCGCGTCCTTGGGCGTGGCCGTGGAGAGCACCCGCTGCATATCGTAGGTCGGTGCCGGGCCGGCCATCGACTGCAAAATTCCCTTGAAGAGCACTAGCGAGAAGAAAAGTCCGAAGATCTCGTAGCCGTCCTCACTAATCTTATTCTGTACCTCCGGGATGAGGTTGCTCCAGTTCAGGTCCAGGTTCCAGCTAAAGCCGATTTGCCCCCAGCCATCGGGTACCACGGCGGCCAGCATCTCCGGCGAGATCTGCTGCATCGCGATCACCCCCACGGCGATACTGGCAATGGTCATGATCACGTACTGCAGTACCTCGGTAAATACCACGGAGTACATGCCCCCCTTGATCACGTAGCCCGTGGTAAGCACGGTAAAGATGATGGCCCAGTACATTTCGTTCCAGTAGGCGTCGGGTGAGAGCTGGAAGGGCAGAAAAGCCGCCGCAAACTTGCCGATGCCTAGAAAACCGAAGGCCACGTTAGCGATCACCACCAGTATGGCAAAAAGCACCACCACGATGTGCGATAGCCGCGAACCCAGCCCGTCGCCGAAGCGGAAGCGAATCCACTCCGCCCCCGTCATCACCCCCGACCGCCTGAGCCAGATCGACAAGAAGACCATCATGAATATCTGGTTAAACACCGGCCAGAGCCACGGGATCCACACCGACTTCAGGCCGTAGATAAAAAGCAGCGTCACCATCCACATCGTCCCCGATATATCGAACATGCCCGAGGCGTTGCTCAGGCCGAGGAACTGCCACTTGATCTCGTTGCCCCCGAGGAAGTAGTTCTCGATACTGCTACTGGCCTTTTTGGAGATGTAAAAGCCAATACCGATGGTCAAAAGGATGTACAGGACGATGATCCCGATGTCGATGGGGTGAAGTGCGAAATCCATTGGCGTAAGGTAAGTGAGTACAATGCGGCCTCCGGCCGTGGTAGACGTAGCAGCCTCCAGCTGCGAGAGCCGCCCTGGCGGCGACCGAGGCAACGCGAAAGATAACATCCGGTCTGATGAGCGCCTTGAGTAGCAAGAGCTGGCAGCATTTAGCGCAGCCAGAGGCTGCATTTTTCTGCCGCTGCCGGAGGCAGCATTGTACTTTTATCCCATGCGCTACCTCCTGATGTTGCTCCTTTCTACCCTCCTCGCCTGCAGCCCCGTAGAGGAGCCCAGCACCCGCGACCCCGCCACCACCGCCACCTTTCAGCAGCTCCTCACCGACTACCAGGAAGGCCGCCTCCAGCTCAACCCCCTCGAGGCCACCTTCCTGGGCGACGACCGCTACAACGACCGCCTGCCCAATATGCTCGCCCGGGAGTATAAGGAAGAAAGTCGCGCCTTTTTCCAGGACCACCTGCAGCGCCTGCAGCAGATCGACCGCGATGCCCTCGGGCCCACCGACCGGGTGAGCTACGACGTGCTCGACTGGGACCTCAACATTGCCCTCCAGGGTTTTGACTTCCACACCGAGCTGCTGCCCCTCGACCAGTTCGATAGCCCCCACCTGATGATCGGACAACTGGCCAGCGGACAGAGCGCCCAGCCCTTCCGGACCGCCGAGGACTACGAGAAGTGGCTGGCGCGCCTGGAAGATTTCGCCGTAATGATGGACACCGCCAAGGTCAACCTACAGCGCGGCTTGGCCCAAGGCTACGTACTGCCCCGCCCCCTGGCCGAAAAACTGCTACCGCAGCTCGAAAGTCTATCCGAAGAACCCCTAGAGAACCACCTCTTCTACAGTCCGGTGAAAATGATGGATAGCCTCAGCACCGACGACCGCAGCCGCCTCACCGAGGAGTACAAACGCATGGTCGGTCAGCGCATCATCCCACTGTTCACCGACCTGACGGCTTACGTGCGCGATGAGTACCTGCCGCAGACCCGCAGCAGCAGCGGTATCGACGCCATCCCGAACGGGAAGACCTACTACAACTACCTCATCAAGCTCTATACCACCACCGACATGGGGGCCGATGAGATTCACGAGCTCGGCCTTAGTGAGGTGGCCCGCCTGCGCGGCGAGATGGAAAGCGTGAAGGCCGAGGTGGGCTTCGACGGCGAGCTACAGGACTTTTTCGACTACGTCCGCACCCGCCCCGAGCTCATGCCCTTTACCGAGCCGGAACAGGTGATCGCCAACTTCGAGTCGATCTACGAACGCATGAAGCCGCAGCTCGCGGTGCTTTTTAACAAAGTACCCAAGACCGCCTTCGAGGTGCGCCGCACGGAGGCCTTTCGGGAGGCCAGTGCCTCGGCGGAGTACAATCCCGGTAGTCAGGACGGTAGCCGCCCCGGCATCTTCTACGTCCCCATCCCGGACGTGGAAGCGTACAACGTCTTTAGCGACGAGGACCTTTTCCTGCACGAGGCCATCCCCGGCCACCATTACCAGGTGAGCCTCACGCAGGAGAACGAGGACCTGCCCGCCTTCCGCCGCAACCTCTGGTATTCGGCCTACGGCGAGGGCTGGGCCCTGTACAGCGAGAGCCTGGGTCGCGAGCTCGGGCTGTACGAAGATCCCTACCAGTACTTCGGTATGCTCTCGGCCGAGATGCACCGCGCCATCCGCCTGGTCGTCGACACCGGTATCCACAGCAAGGGCTGGACCCGCGAGCGCGCCATTCAGTACAGCCTCGACAACGAGGCCGAGAGCGAGGCGAGCATCGTGGCCGAGATCGAGCGGTACATGGCCATCCCCGGGCAGGCGCTGAGCTATAAGGTCGGTCAGCTAAAAATCCGTGAATTACGGGCCCGGGCAGAGGAGGCGCTGGGGGATGAGTTTGACGTTAGGGCCTTCCATGACCTGGTGCTGGAGGGGGGCTGTCTACCGCTGGCGGTACTGGAGCAGAAGGTCAACGCATGGATTGAAGAGGCGAAGTAGGCTACCGCTTGGTAGCCTCGTCGGCGGGCGGGACGAGCAGGGCCGGAAGGTCAAGCTCGCGGTAGAGGGCATTGTAGGCGGCTACATCCTCGTCGATGATACGGTCGAGTACGCGGCGGTACGTCTGCCAGTCTTGCCGCAACTCCTCCAGCCGTGCCTGGGCGCCCTGGGTGACGACCGGTACGGGGCCGTCCACGCGGCTCTTTAGGTTCATCAGTTCGGCGTTCAGGCGGTTGGGGAAGTTGATGACGTCCTGGAAGGTCTTCTGCTCGGGTTGGATGAGGGTATTCTCCCACTCCGTGATGCGGTCGAGGATGGCTGTCCCCTTTGCTACTAAATCTTCCGTGCCGGATATACCCTGTAGGTTAGTGTTCAGCGCTTCGACCTGCCCGCGCACGCGGCGCATGCGGTTGACGGACAGGTGGATGTCGCGTACCGCTTCCTCTACCTCCGTCAGCAGGCGTACCTGGGCGGTATAGTCGGCCGGGGTAGCCTCGATACTGGGGTCGGCAAGTAATTTGGCCTGGGTGGTGACGGTGTCCGTCGGGGTAGCAAGGCGTAACGTATAGCTTCCGGGCGCTACGAGCCCGCCCCGGTAGTCACCCAGTACGAACACACCCTCTACGGCCGGTAGGGTAGCGCGGCGTAGGTCCCAGTTGAAGCGATTCAGCCCGGTTTCGGCCGGTAGGGCCGGGGAGGCGGGTGGGCCCCCGGGCCAGCTTTTGGTCTTTGCCGGCTGGCTGGTGTAGCTGCGGATCACGTCGCCGCTTTCATTCAGGACCTCAAGGGTCACTACGCTGCTGTCCATTTTTTCCGGCAGGTAGTAGTCGATGATGATACCCGGCGCGGCGTTTTCGCCTTCTCCTTCCTCCGGGCCG
Source organism: Neolewinella sp. (assembly GCF_965214665.1). Lineage (GTDB taxonomy): Bacteria > Bacteroidota > Bacteroidia > Chitinophagales > Saprospiraceae > Neolewinella. The sequence continues at coordinate 33,995 of NZ_OZ243970.1, forward strand.
CCACCGGAACTAAGTGTATACCGGTAGGTGGGTTTGGGCGTTACGATGGCCGGGCTTTCCGGTAGCTCGGGGCCCATTTGTTGTAGGGCACCGAGATCGTCCAGCACCCAGAAGGCGCGGCCGGAGGTGGCTACGATCAGGTCGTTGTCGTGCACGACGAGGTCGAGGATGGGTACGTCGGGCAGGTTCAGCTTCGGTTTCTCCCAGCTTGCGCCGGCGTCGAAGGAGAGGTACAATCCACGTTCGCTGCCCCCGTAGAGCAGTTCGGGCCGCTTGGGGTCCTCGCGGATGACGCGCACAAACTCCTCTTCACCGAAATCTGAACTAATGCGCGTCCAGCTAGTGCCGTGGTCGGTGGTCCGGTAGGCTTCGGGGGTGAAGTCGTTGAACTTGTAGTTCGTCACGGCCAGGTAGGCGGTGCCGGGGTTGGTGGGGGAGACCTCGATGGCATTCACCTGGTGCTCACCCATACCGGCGGGGGTGATGTCAGTCCAGTTGCCGCCCTCGTTCTGGGTCAGCCACACGCGGCCGTCGTCCGTGCCGGCCCAGAGCTCCTCCGCCTGGTGCGGGCTGGCGACCAGGTAGGTGATGGTGCCGTAGATCTCGCCGCCGGCTCCCTCGTTGGTGAAGGGTCCGCCGCCATCGACTAGTTTGCTGGTGTCGTTGCGGGTGAGGTCGGGACTGATCTCGGTCCAACTGCGACCCCTATCCTGCGACCGCAGCACCTTGTTGCCCGCGTGGTAGAAGACACTAGGATCCTGGGGGGAGGCAACGATCGGTGCGTTCCAGTTAAATCGGTACTGCATGTCGGAGGGTGGGGTAGCCAGGCCCGCCACCGGGGTAGCCATGACGTCGACCTCGGTGCCCGTTTCGTTGTCGTACACCGAGATGTTGCCCTGGTAACTGCCGCCCATCACATAGCGGGGATCTTTGGAGTCGAAGGCGAGGAAGGCGCTCTCGCCCCCGGCGGTGGGGTGCCAGTCGGAGGTGCCGATGCCGCCGCCGCGGGTACGGCTTACGATGTCGACGGTACTGTTGTCCTGCTGGCCGCCGTAGATGCGGTAGGGTACCTGGTGGTCGGTGATGACGCGGTAGAACTGGGCGGTGGGTTGGTTGTCCTGGCTGCTCCAGCTCCTGCCACCGTCGAAAGTGATGGCCGCGCCGCCGTCGTTGCCCAGGATCATATTATCGGCATTGTCGGGGTTGATCCAGAGGTCGTGCTGGTCGCCGTGGTTGACCTCGATGGTGGCGAAGCTGGCCCCGCCGTCAATGGACTTCAGGACGGGGGCATTCAGTACGTACACCTGGTTCGGATTGACCGGGTCGGCAAAGATCTCGATGTAGTACCAGGCCCGGGCAACGGTGATGCGGTCCTTACTGGTCTGTTGCCAGCTCTTGCCGCCGTCATCGCTGCGGTAGACGCCGCCGCTATCCCCCGCTGCTTCGAGGTTGGCGAACACACGGTTTGGGCGGGCGGGACTGACCGATACGGCTACCTTGCCCAGGGTGTCGGGCAGGCCCTCCGTAAGTTGGTTCCAGGTGGTGCCTCCGTCGGTGGTTTTGTAGAGTCCGCTGCCGGGACCGCCGCTGCGGACGGTCCAGGGGTAGCGGCGGTGATCCCACATACCGGCGTAGAGCACACGTGGGTTGGTGGGGTCCATGCTTAAGTCGGCGGCACCCGTGGTGGCATCGACGTAGAGGACCCGCTCCCAGTGCTGTCCGCCATCGGTGCTACGGTATACTCCACGCTCTTCGCTCTCGCCGTATACGGCTCCCTGCACGGCTACGTAGACGTGGTCGGGATCCTGAGGGTGCACTACGATTTCTGCAATGTGCCGGCTACTGTCCATGCCAAGGTGCTGCCAGGTAGCGCCTCCATCGCCACTGCGGTAGACGCCATCGCCGGCCGAGGTCATTACTCCCCGTACGGCGTGCTCGCCGGTGCCGGCGTAGAGTACGTTAGGGTCGGAGGGGGCTACGGTAAGGGCACCAATGGAACCGGTATTGAGCTGGCCGTCGGAGATATTACGCCAGTGGTGGCCGGCGTCGTCGGTCCGGAAAATGCCGCCGCCCACCCCACCGAAGTAGTAGCGCAGCGGGTAGCCGGGTACCCCGGTGACCGCGTTGCTCCTCCCCCCACGGAAAGGACCGATGTTGCGAAATTCCAGGCTTTTGAATCGCTCGCTGCGGGTGGTGTCGGCCACCCCCTGGGCGGGGGCAAGTAGTGGGAAGCAGAGCAGTAGGAGCAGGGTGGGGAGTAATTTCATCGTCGTTATTTGCTACCAAGATAAACGGCAGTTGTCAGACCGTGAGGCTCCTGCTGCTGGGGCTACCTAGCGGCGATTGTCCGCCTTGATGTAGGCATTGAGCTCGCGGTAGTCCAGCTTGCCGTCGACGGATTTCAGGTAGTCGTGGATTTGAACGGCCTTTTTGGCCCGGGCCTCCAATCCTTTGAGCTTATCGATCTGGTAGAGCAGGCTGCGCTGTTTGCCGGGGGTGAGCCGGTGAAATACGGCGTATGCCGCGGGGTCGATATCCCAGAGCTCGGCGACCTCGGCCGGAAGGGGGATGCCATAGGTACTTGCGTCGGGCAGTAACTCAAGCGCCACTCGGTCTCCCAGTACTAAGCCGAAGCGCTCCCGCACTGCCTTGCTGACGGTTATGAAGAAGTTACCCTTCCCGTCCGGCATGAGTCCGGAGTGGATACTACCGGACCCGTTGATGTGGCAGATGACCCGGCTGGCATTTTCCTCCCGCTCCAGCAGTTGCGCTACGACCTCGTGCGGAATGGGGAAGACGGTGTAGTAGACGTCTCCGTAATTCAAGTCTTCGGCGGCGTCCGAAAGGGTAGTGGTGAGCTGCGCCACGGGTGGAAGATTTTTGGCGTTCTTGCACCAAGTTATGAAACGCGATTTCAACAAGTACCTCGATCATCTGGAGGAGGATGAGCTGCGGGCGGAACTGCAGAAACTCTATACCCGCTTCCCCGTCCTGCGCGAGTACTATACGATGGAGCTCACCGACCCCAAAAAGGTCATCGACAAGTACAAGGCTGGAATGCGCAAAGCTTTCTTTCCCACCCGCGGCCGGGGTAAGCGCGGCCGCTCGGTGTCCAGCAAGCTGATCAAGCGCTTTGCTGCCATCTCGATCTACCCCAAGGACCTGGTCGAGCTCTACTTCTACCGCGCCGAACTGATGACCGAGTACATCGGTGCCCGCCGCGTAGATAGCGAGGCCTTCCACGCCAGCACCGTCAAGACCTTCGCCCAGGCCTGTGAGATGGCCGAACGGGAGGTGCTGCTAGATTACTTTGCCGGTGGTGCGCGCCAGCTGGCGGAGCTATTCGAAGGGCAGCGGCGCGATCGACGACACAGCCTTTGGCCCATCTTCCAAAACTATTGGAGAGAGTGAAGTCGAAGAATAAGCTAGGGAATATGGCGAAGTGCAAAATAATTAGGTGTATTTACATAATTAGTCGGTACATCGCTTGGAATTCTTGTGTAGATTGTGTAAGTTGGTTGCCGCGATCGGCTTTGCATCCACGGCGTCCATCGCACCTGCGGCCCCGCCCCCATGGCGCATGCCACACCTGCCCCGCCTGCCCCGCCTGCCCCGCATTGCCACCCGCACCGCAACAACTCAACAACCCAACAACGCAATCTCAACAACCAACCCATGAGCACCACCGCCACCAGAAGCGCCGACACCCTAGCCAAGCCGAAGTTCAAAGACCAGTACGAGAATTACATTGGAGGAGAATGGACGCCACCGACGAACGGGGAATACTTCGATAACGTCTCGCCCGTAGATGGTAAAAGCTTTACTCGCATACCGCGCTCAACCAAGGAGGACGTGGACAAGGCCGTAGCAGCCGCCTGGAAAGCCGCCCCGCAGTGGAATAATAGCTCGGCCACCGAGCGGAGCAACATCCTGCTCAAGATCGCCCAGGTGATGGAGGATAACCTCGAGGTGCTGGCCCGCTCCGAGACCTGGGACAACGGTAAGGCCCTACGCGAGACCCGTGCCGCCGACATGCCGCTGGCCGTCGATCACTTCCGCTACTTTGCCGGAGTGATCCGCGCCGAGGAGGGTGGAGTGGCCGAGCTCAATAGCGACACCGTGTCGATGAACGTCTGGGAGCCGCTGGGCGTGGTGGGACAGATCATCCCCTGGAACTTCCCGATCCTGATGGCCGCCTGGAAACTAGCTCCCGCGCTGGCCGCCGGTAACTGCGTGGTACTCAAGCCCGCCGAGCAGACGCCCGTGGGCATCCTGCTGCTGATGGAGCTGATCGAGGACCTACTACCCGCCGGCGTACTCAACATCATTAATGGATTTGGCGTGGAGGCCGGTAAGCCGCTGGCCAGTCATCCGGACATCAACAAGATCGCCTTCACCGGCGAGACAACGACCGGGCAGTTGATCATGCAGTATGCCAGTAAGAACATCATCCCGGTAACCCTGGAGCTAGGCGGTAAGAGTCCGAACGTGTTCATGGAATCGGTAATGGAGGCCGACGATGCCTTCTTCGATAAGTGCCTGGAGGGGGCGGCCATGTTCGCGCTGAATCAGGGCGAGGTGTGTACCTGTCCGAGTAGACTGCTGGTGCAGGAATCGATCTACGATAAGTTCATGGAGCGCTTCATCGAGCGGGTGGAGGCGATCAAGATGGGCCATCCGCTGGACCCCTCGACCATGATGGGGGCCCAGGCCAGCAACGACCAGTACGAGAAGATCCTCAAGTACATCAAGATCGGTAAGGAAGAGGGCTGTAAAGTGCTCACCGGGGGCGAGCCGGCCTACGTCGACGGACTTGGCGAGGGCTTCTACATTCAGCCCACCGTGCTGGAGGGGAACAACAAGATGCGGGTGTTCCAGGAGGAGATCTTCGGTCCGGTGCTCTGCGTGACCACCTTCAAGGACGAGGCCGAGGCCATCGAGATCGCCAACGATACGCTCTACGGGCTGGGTGCTGGCGTGTGGACTCGCGATGCTCACCAGCTCTACCGCATCCCGCGCGCCATCAAGGCCGGTCGGGTGTGGGTGAACTGCTACCACGATTATCCGGCCCACGCTCCGTTCGGCGGGTACAAGAAGTCGGGCATCGGCCGCGAGAACCACAAGATGATGCTCGACCACTACCGGCAGACCAAGAACATGCTCATCAACTACAGCAAGGATAAGTTAGGCTTCTTCTAGGATGGCAAAGGTGGATATTACGAATGACGCCCGCGCCATCATCGATAAACTCCGCGCGCAGCACGGCCCCCTCATCTTTCACCAGAGTGGGGGCTGCTGCGACGGGAGCTCGCCGATGTGCTTTCCGGAGGGGGAGTTTTACATCGACGATAATGATGTATTACTGGGTGAGATTCACGGTTGCCCCTTTTACATGTCGAAGTTTCAGTACGAGTACTGGAAGCATACGCACCTGACGCTTGGTGTGACCGAGGGCCGGGGGGCGAGCTTTTCGGCGGAGGTGCCCCTGGGGCTGCGGTTTGTAATTGACTCGCGGTTGTTGGTGGAGGCCGACCGTTAGCGCGGGGAACTAGGCGGAAAGACTCTGGGGATTAGCGGGATAGGCGCGCTCGAGCTGGTAGGCTCCGGGGCTGGTCCCGTGGTGCTCGCGGAAGATGCGGCAGAAATAACTCACGCTGTTGAAGCCGCAGCGCATGGCTACCTCACGGATGTTCTGGCGGGGATCGAGCAGTAGGTGAGCGGCCAGGGCCATCCGTTCGTCGTTGATGAATTCCACCGGTGTGCGGCCCAGTTCGGTACGGAAGGCCTGGTAGAAGGCTGACTCACTCATATAGGCGAGTTTACTTAGCTGCTTGACGGAAAGCTTATGGTCGAGGTTTTTTCGTATGTAGGTAATCACCGCGCTAAGGGGATATTGCGTGGCGTTGAGCTCCGCCTCTAGCAGTGAGCGGGATTTACTCTCCGCATCGAGTAGCCGAACGAGAAGCTCCCGGAGCAGCATTGATACGAATAATTCCTTGGAGGGGTGGTTTTCCGTACAGAGATAGGTGAGGCGCTGGAGCAGATGATTGATCTCCGGCCGCTGCACGAAGTGGAAGGGGTCGGTGGAGGGCGCCCATTCCTCACCATCGGTGCGTCGCCGAGTCTCATTAAGCAGTTGGGCGGCGAGTTGGAATTCTCGGCCATCAATCTCCAGGGCCAGGCACTTGATGGGGCTGCGCTCGGTGGCATCGGGAAGGTCTAGATCCATCACCTCATTGCCGGGCAGAAGTATCGACTCGCCGGGCAGAAAGGCAAAACTGGGTTGGTCGCGCAGATCGACCGTCTTTCTACCCCGGACCATACTGGCAAGTATGGAGTGCTCAAAGCGAATGCCCTGCACGCGGCATGGCTCATAGGTCTCGAATAGATTAAGCTCCATCGAAGGAAAACCGTAGAGGGTGCGATTTTCCACAATCGTGTAGAGGGGACGGTCCCGCAGGTGGTCGATTCTTAACATGGGGTAGGTGTAGAAAGACGGTTAAATCAACTGCTAAGTGACCAGAAGATAGGGGATTAATCGCAACTATCCAAAGCTGGAACATTCTTCAATCGCTTTGTAGAATAGTGCAATACCCCTACCTGCCCCGCTCCCTACCTTTATGAATGGTAATAAATAAGATGTGGTCCTAGCCTTACCCTAAAAGATCTTGTGTCAATACGTAGTCTCTAAAACGTTGCCTTAGCCGGACGATACCTATATCATCCGGCTTTTTTTTGTCCCCTAGTCCAGCACCCAGACACTAATCCACATCGTCTCTCCGGCTAATTCTATTTCCGTGCCGTCGTCAGGACGGTCGGATTCGGTTAACTGATCAGCCAGGATTTCTTCGGCGATGTAGATGTGGTGGGCGGCCACCGCGGCGGTCACTGACCCGGAACCGCGGTACCTTACCCCGATGCGGTCGGTCACCCCGAATCCACGCTCTTTGCGCAAGTTCTGAATGCGACTCACCAACTCGCGGGCCAGTCCCTCGCGGGCCAGCTCCGGGGTGACGTTTACATCGAGGGCCACGGTCAGTTCGCCGTCGGTAGCCACCTTCCAGCCGGGAATGTCTTCGGTGACGACCTCTACCTCGTCGGTGGTGACACGGACTGATTCACCCTCTAAATCTAAGGTATAGCTGCCGGTGGCTTCCAGCTCATTGATCGCCTCACTACTCATGGCTGAGATCGCCTTAGCTGCCGCCTTCATTTGCTTACCGAGTCGCTTACCGAGCACCTTGAAGTTAGCCTTTACGGACTTCTTCAGAAAGTCATCGTCGGTCAAAAACTCCACCTCCTTGATGTTAGTCTCGGCTTTGATGATGTGGGCTACCTCGGCCACCTGCCGGCGAAACTCATCACTCAGGGCGGGAATCAGCACCTTCTGTAGCGGCTGCCGCACCCGAAGTTTCTCCCGCTTGCGCAAGCTCAGCACTAGGGAGGAGATACGCTGGGCGTAGGCCATACGCTGCTCCAGATCGGTGTCGATGCGGGCGGGGTCCGCGGGTGCAAGGAGGGTGAGGTGGACGGAAGGAGGAAGGGACTGAGGGACGGAGGGATCGAGGGACTGCGAGAGATTACGGTACAGCCAATCGGCGAAAAACGGTGCCACTGGAGCCATCAGTTGACTCACCCGCAGCAGACAGGTATGCAGCGTATAGTAAGCCGCCCGCTTATCCGCCGTCATCTCCCCCCGCCAGAACCGCCGCCGGCTCTGCCGTACGTACCAGTTGCTGAGCTCGTCGTTGACGAAGCCGTCGATGGCCCGGATGGCCGGGGTGGCATCGTAGGCGGAGAACAGCTCGTCGACCTGTTGGGTGAGGCTCTCGAGTCGGCTTAGCACCCAGCGGTCGATCTCGGCTAGCTCGAGTTCCCTGGCACTCCCGATAGCTATCGGGACCCCGCCCCCCTGGGGTACGGTGTAATTATCGATATTGGCGTAAAGCGCGAAAAAGCCGTAGGTGTTGTAGAGGGTACCGAAGAAGCGGCGCTGCACCTCCTTGATGCCCTCGAGGTCGAACTTGAGGTTGTCCCAGGGGTCGCTGTTGCCGATCATGTACCAGCGCGTGGCGTCGGCGCCGAAGGTATCGATGGTGGTGAAGGGGTCGACGGCGTTGCCGAGTCGTTTGGACATCTTTTTGCCGTCCTTGTCCAGGACCAGTCCGTTCGAAACGACGTTTTTGTACGCCACCGAGTCGAAGACCATGGTGGCGATGGCGTGTAGAGTATAGAACCAGCCCCGCGTTTGGTCTACGCCTTCGGCGATGAAGTCGGCTGGGAAGGAATGGGTGAAGGTTTCCCTGTTCTCGAAGGGATAGTGCAGCTGTGCATAGGGCATACTCCCCGAATCAAACCACACATCGATCAGGTCGAGCTCGCGGCGCAGCTCCTTGCCGTTCTGCCACAGCACCACCTCGTCGATGTAGGGGCGGTGGAGATCCTGGGGTACCTGCTGGTCGAGGCCTAGCTCGCGGTTGGCGACCTGTACGAGCTCCTCCATCTCGGCTAGGGAGCCGATGCAGACTTCCTCCTCCCCGTCCTCACTACGCCAGATTGGCAGCGGGATACCCCAGTAGCGGCTGCGGCTGAGGTTCCAGTCCTGCAGATTCTCCAGCCACTTGCCGAAGCGGCCCTCCCCGGTGCTAGCCGGCTGCCAGTTGATGGTCTTATTGAGCTCCTGCATCCGCTCCTTCACCGCGCTGGCCTTGATGAACCAGCTATCAAGGGGGTAGTAGAGCACGGGTTTATCGGTGCGCCAGCAGTGGGGGTAGGAGTGGCTGTACTTGGCTACGTTGAAGGCCCGACCGGCTTTCTTCAGGTGGACGGCGATGTCGATGTTGACGTCGAAGTATCCCTCCTCGTCCTTGTAGTCCTTGACGTAGCGCCCGGCGAAGGGGCCGGCTTCCTCAGTAAATTTGCCCGTCTTATCCACTAGCGTGAGCGAGCCGATGCCGTTGAGCTTGCCGACCAGCATATCGTCTGCACCGAAGCTGGGGGCCGTATGCACGATACCGGTGCCGGCCTCGGTGGTCACGAAGTCGCCCGGGATGACCCGAAAGGCATCCCCATCCGTAGGCGTAGCCCCCGGCAGTAGTTGCTCGTAGCGCAATCCTACTAATTCCGACCCCTTAAAGGACTTACTCTGCTCCTCTACCTCCGGCTGATTGTTGCCACCAAACCATTTATCGACCAGCGCCTCGGCCAGTACGACCTCGATGGGCTCCTCGGTGTAGGGGTTCTTGGTCTTGACCCGCACATAGTCGATGGCGGGACCTACAGTGAGCGCCGTGTTACTCGGTAAGGTCCAGGGAGTAGTAGTCCAAGCAAGTAAAAACAGCGACTCCTTAACCCCTTCACCCCCTAACTCCTTAACTCCTTCCAACTTAAACATTGCCACCACCGTAGTATCCGTCACGTCCTGATACGCCCCCGGCATATTAAGCTCGTGACTACTCAGTCCGGTACCGGCGGCGGGGCTGTAGGGCTGAATGGTGTAGCCCTTGTAGATCAGGCCCTTGTCATAGATCTGCTTGAGGAGCCACCAGACGGACTCCATGTACTCCCGCTCGTAGGTGATGTAGGGATTTTCCAGGTCGACCCAGTAACCCATTTTGCGGGTGATGTCGTCCCAGACGTCCTTGTAGCGCATGACGGTCTCGCGGCAGGCGCGGTTGTAATCATCCACGCTGATCTTGGTGCCGATATCCTCCTTGGTGATGCCGAGTTCGGACTCCACCTTGAGTTCGATGGGTAGGCCGTGGGTGTCCCAGCCGCCCTTGCGCTCCACGCGCTTGCCCTTCAGGGTCTGGAAGCGGCAGAACATATCCTTGATCGTTCGGGCCATCACGTGGTGGATGCCTGGCTGTCCGTTGGCACTGGGGGGACCTTCGTAGAATACGAACGAATTACCGGCCGGCCGCTCCTCGATGCTACGCCGGAAGATGTCCTGCTCGGCCCAGAAGGCGAGGATGTCTCGGTCGATAGCGGGTAGGTCGAGGGTCTTGTATTCCTGGTACATGGCGGAAGGGGGATGAGCGGGCGGGGCGCAAAATAGGAAAGCTGCAAGGCCCGTGGCCGGTAACGACCCAGGCTGGCCCATAGTTTCAGGGGGGCGCCCCGATAGCTATCGGGGGCAGGTGCGACGACCGTTGAAAAATAAATTTGCACGTTTGCGTACTAAAGATTACATTTAATGTATCTTACGAGCCCGGCATCGCGGTATTAATTACGGCAGGGTCCGGTAAGAAATAGTTTTCATTTGGTTTTTTGGGGTTATTGGGAGGCAACTTGTTGCCTCTTTTTTTTTCGCGCAGCGGCGGGGCGCCGCTGCTAGCCCAAGGCTAGCGCCCTGGGTTAGGTCAGGGGAACCGCTACGCGGTTGGGCGTGGGGCGGGGGAGGGGAGGGTGGTGGCGGCTAGGCGGATTTCTCCGTAGGTGTAGGTCTGGTCGAAGTGGTCGTAGACCTGCTTGAAGCCGGTGATCTCATGGGTAGCTAGGTAGTCGGTGATCGCTTCTAGGCGCGCGGGGTTGACAATCTCCTTTACGGTCAGTTTGCCCTGGGCGACCCAGTATGCGAGGTGGGTATGGATGGTGCCCTCGGTGAAGCCGCGTTCTTTGGCGATTTCGGGAATGGTGAGTCCGCGGCGGAAGGCAGCTAGGGTTACTTGTCTCGTGCTACTCGGTGCAGGGGGTGGCGGCGGTGGTGGGGTAGGGAGCAGGTTGGGTTGTTTGCGACCCAGATTTGGCTCCACGCCCTCGATGTTACAGTAGTCCTCGATGAGCTCGAGGAGGTCATTGCCGTAGGAATCGACAGATTTTTTGCCGAAACCCCTTACGGTGAGTAGCGCCCTTTCATCGCCGGGTAGGGCTTCGGCAAGTCCGAGCAGGACGGAGTTGTGGAGGATGCGGTAGGGGGCGATTCCCTGCTCGGCGGCCTCCTGCTGTCGCCATTTGTGTAGCTCCTGGTAGAGCACGGGGTGGCTGGTGGTGGTAACTGGGGCTTGTTTCGGCTGTTTGGCGGTGGCTTTGCCCTTCTGCTCAAACTCGATCTGGGCGTCAGCGCGGGCGCGTAGGTAGCGGTCAGGGGTGAAGCCTTGCTCCAGACTACCTAGCGTACGGAGCTTGGTGAGGCCGGTGAGGGCGACATCTTTAAGGCGGTCGGTGACGGTATCGTAGACCTTGCGGTTGTCGGACATGAAGGGGAGGGCACCCAACCGGGCGTAGGCTTTTTCGAGACGGGGGCGGAAGTAGGCGCTGGCTTTCTTTAAGCGATCGGTGAGGTCCGCATTCTCGGCGGGGAGTTCGGCGGCCCGGGCATAGGTGGGTAGCTGGCGGGTGAAGCCACGGGCGGGCTTTAGGACCCCTTTTTGTAATTCACTGCGTAGCGAACGCACCTCACCTAGCGCCTCTCCCTGAATGGCCGTTTCGTGCTCGAACAGCACCCGCTCCAGGTAGGCGAGCTGGCGGTCGAAACCCGCGAAGTCGAATAGCTCCTGTAGGCAGTTAAGCTGGAACTGCCGCTGGTCCTGGCGTAGGTCAGTCGCGGTGGGTGCCTCCGCTTCGGCGCGGGTGGAGTAGTCGCGTACCACCGTATCCGTCTTCACGCTACCGTCGCCGATACGGCTGCGCAGTACGATGCCCTCAAAGGTTTTGCAGCGACTCAACGCTACGTATACCTGTCCGTGGGCAAAGGCGGCGGCGGCGTCGATGATGACCCGCTCGAAGGTCAGTCCCTGACTCTTGTGGATCGTGATGGCCCAGGCCAGCCGCAGGGGGTGCTGCTCATAGGTGCCGATGACCTCGTCGGTAACGTCCTTAGTAGTCTTGTTGAGCTCGTACTTGCGGTTCTCCCATTCTACTGGGGTGACTACGATGGGCTCTCCCCCGGGACAGAGGACCGTAATTTCCTTACCGTCGATGGCGGTGATGCGGCCGATCTTCCCGTTGTAGTAAAGCTGCTCGACCGTGTCGTTCTTGTTGAACATCACCTGCGCTCCGATCCGGAAGCTTAGCTCGGCGTCGTTGGGATACATTGACTCCGGAAAGGTGCCCGATATCACGGCTTTGAAGGCGTGGAGTGGGGCGGTGAGCGTGCCCAGCTGGCGGTCGTTGATCTGGTTGGCCGTGCGGTTATGGGAGGTGAGGGTGATGTAGTCCTCTTCCGCGGGTGGCTGGAACTCGGGGCCGCGGTACCGGGAGTTGAGGTGGCGGAGACTGGCGGCGTCGAGCCGGTTGTTGCGTACCTGGTTGAGGAGGTGGATAAAGTCGGCGTCCGACTGCCGGTAGATATGTGTGAGCTGGATGGTACGCACCCCGGCATCGACCAGTTCCCGGCTCCCGAAGAAGTAGGCCGTGCGGTAGTGCTCGCGCAGCTGATTCCAGTCGTTATCGCGCACCACGGGTGGGAGTTGGTGGAGGTCGCCGATCATGAGCAGTTGTACGCCACCGAAGGGCTGGTCCGTACGGCGGTATTTGCGCAGTACGGCCCCGATGGCATCGAGCACGTCGGCGCGCACCATGCTGATCTCGTCGATGATGAGCAGGTCGAGACTCCGCAACACGTCGGCCTTCTGGCGACTCAGCCGGTGGGTACGCAGTTCGGCCTCGATGCGGTCGGGCGTCAGCACACCGAAGGGCAACTGAAACTGGCTGTGTATCGTCACCCCCTTCGCATTGATGGCCGCCACACCGGTGGGGGCTACGACGATCGTCCGTTTGCTCACCTCGCGGCGCACTCGGTATAAAAAGGTCGTCTTACCGGTTCCCGCCTTTCCCGTGAGAAAGACGTGACGGTCGGTCTGGCTCACATACTGGTGGGCGAGCTCCAGCTGTTCGTTGCGTTCCATCGCTAGATATGGTTTAGTTGGCGGCAAGTAAGGGCGGTGGGGAGCGGCTAGTGGTCATGTAAACGAATACTTGCGAATTTATACGTTTATAATCGATTAAGGGGTTGCTACTTATATCGGCGGTAGGCTTGATGCTAAGGTGCTAACTGAGCCGGCGTAGGTGATGGGCACCTTTACGGAATTGGCGATAAAGCATTTTTTGCCCGCCTCGTTGTGCAGATCCCGCGCGCGTTGCACCTGCGTCCCCGCAATGACTACGTTTGGATTGAGCGTGACGGAAGAAAAGGACCCCGCCCCGCTAGCGTCTTCTTCCATGGTGCCTTCGGCGTGGTCCTCGTATTCTAGCACCACGATGTCGTTGACGGCGGCTAGGTGCAGGTACCAGAGCATGTGGCAGGCCGATATGCTAGAGAGGAAGAGCTCCTCTGGATTATAGCGAGACCGGTCGCCACGGAAGGCCGGATCGCTGGAGCCGGGAATCTCTGCCTCTTTCCCATTACTGGATATCACGTGATTGCGGGAGTAGGCCCGGTAGTCGAGGGTGCCGGAGCCGTGGTTGCCGGTCCACCGGGTGAGGGTAGCGTAGTGGTGTTGGCGGTTCATGCAACCAAAATAGCACATCGGTGCATTAGGGCTGTACTATGGTACGTCTATGATCGAAGGAACCGTCATCAAATCTACCGGCAGCTGGTACAACGTGCTGCTCGACGAGGAAACGCCCGAGGGGGCCCACGAACTGCGCTGCCGCGTGGCCGGTAAGTTCCGCCTCGACGAGCTGAACCTCACCAACCCCATCGCCGTCGGCGACCGCGTGACCGTGGAGGTGGAGACCAACAACGACGCCGAAACCGGGGCCATCCGCGGCATTGCCGACCGGACGAACTACGTCGTACGTCAGAGTCCGCGCCGCAAGCACGACCTCCACCTCATCGCCAGCAACGTCGACCAGGCCGTGTGCATCACCACCATCATCGACCCGGGGGTGAAGCTGGGCTTCATCGACCGCTTCCTGTTGATGACCGAGCCCTTCGGCATCCCCACCGTGATCGTGGTCAACAAGGCCGACTTGTACGAGGAAGACGAGCTGGAGACCTACCAGGTCATCCACGACCTGTACACCGACATCGGCTACACCGTGCTCCTCGTCAGCGCCACCACCGGACAGGGTATTGAGGAGTTGCGCGACCTCTTGAAAAATAAACGCAACCTGCTAAGCGGGCAGAGCGGCGTCGGCAAGAGCACCCTCGTCAACGCCGTAGAGCCCGGTCTTGATCTGCGCACCGGCGAGCTCAGCGGCTATACGGGAAAGGGGCAGCATACCACCACCTTTGCCGAGTTGTTCCAGCTTAGCTTCGGCGGCGAGCTCATCGACACCCCCGGCATCAAGACCCTGGGCTTCAACTACCTGAAGCCGCAGGACGTGGCCCACAATTTTCGCGAGATTTTTGCACTGAGCGAGGAGTGTCGTTTCGGTGGCTCCTGCCTGCATAAGGATGAACCGGGCTGCGCGGTCAAGGAATCTGTCGAGGAGGGGGATGACCGGGTTACGGACCTGCGCTATTACTCGTATTTGCAGATTTTGGAGGAGGTGGAGGCGCAGAATTACTGGGAGCGGAGGAAGGTGTAGGGGGGGTAGACCATCGCTGCGCGGTGGGTAGAGCTGCCGCTACACCCAAATAGCTACCTTGTGATCTAATCATACGATTAGATCATGCCATATAAGCCACCCTACTCCCTCACGTCAGAAATCCAGCTAGCGCTTGGAGAGGTGATTCGCCTCATCGGCCAGCTAGAGGGATACCAGTTGCTGGCCGGCAACTTGCGTCTGCGGAGAGAGAATAAGATCAAATCACTACACTCCAGTTTAGCCATTGAAGGCAATCGCCTTACCCAACAGCAAGTGACGGCTATCCTGGAGGGCAAGCCGGTACTGGGTCCGCCCCGGGATATTCAGGAGGTAAAAAATGCCATCGACGTATACGATAGTGTAGGGGACTTAAAATCTACGGACGAGGACGATCTCCTGGGCGCACACGGCATGCTGATGCAAGCACTAATCGACGATGCGGGACGGTACCGCAATAGCGGAGTCGGCGTAGTAGACGGCGACCGGGTAATCCACATTGCCCCCCCGGCCCGGCAGGTGCCCCGGCTGATGGGCGAGCTGTTCGATTACGTAGTAAACTACCCGGAAGATACGGTACTAAAAAGCTGCGTGTTCCACTACGAGTTCGAGTTCATCCACCCCTTCTCGGATGGCAATGGCCGGATGGGGCGCTTATGGCAGACCGTCCTGCTAAAGGAGAAGTACCCCACGCTACAGTATGTACCCCTGGAGACCATCGTGCATAGCCGGCAACAGGGATACTACGGTGCGCTGAGCCATAGCCAGTCTGTAGGTAATTCCAATCCCTTTATCGTGTATATGCTGGCCGCCATGCAGGAAGCCCTCACCCAACAACTGCAGACCGACAACATACAGCTTACACCCAGCGATCGCCTAGTGGCTTACCGAGAAATCATAGGTACCGCTACCTTCACCCGTAAACAATACCAGCAGTTTCACAAAGCCATCTCTCCGGCTACCGCCACCCGTGACTTACGTAAGGGGGTCGACCAAGACCGATTGATTAAGTCCGGTGATCAGGCCGATGCAACGTACAGGTTTGCCTGATCAGTCGCGCCTGCCTCGCTCCCCTTAACTCCTTAACCCCCTTACCCCTTAACTCCTTAACCCTTAACCCCGTGCCCAACTGGATCCTAAAGGCCGCCGTCCAAAAAGCAATCTCCTTCCTACCCTACAAGGAGGACATCAATTTCTTTTTCCAGAAGCACGTCACCCGCGGCGTGGACCTCGACGATACCCATTTCGGCTACAAACTGGCCGCGGCACGCGATCACATCCGTTACTACCAAAAGTACTGTACCGTTCCCCCGGCCGCGGCCACCGTCCTGGAGCTAGGCACCGGCTGGTACCCCATCGTGCCCACCCTGCTGCACCTGGCTGGCTTCGACCGCATCGTGACCATCGACATCCGCGACTGGACCAGTAAGGAGCGGCAGCTCACGGCCATCCGCCGCATACTCGATTACCACGATAAGGGGCAGCTCAAGGAGTACCTGGAGAAAGTCGATTCGCAGCGTCTGGCCGACCTACGCGCCGTCGCGGAGCAACCAGAAAACCACACCGTAGCCACCCTCCACGCTGCCATCCGCACCGAGGCCCGCATCATGGACGCCACCCGGCTCGACGCCGCCGACCGGACCTTCGACTTCATCTGCTCCAACAACACCTTCGAGCACATCTACGCCCCGACCTTGCGCGATATCCTGCGCGAGTTCAAGCGGGTACTGAAGCCCGGCGGGGTGATGAGTCACTTCATCGACCTGAGCGACCACTTTGCCCATCTGGACCCCGGCATCACCATTTATAACTTCCTACGCTTCACCGAGCGGCAGTGGGCGGCCATCGACAATAGCATCCAACCCCAGAACCGCCTGCGCTGGCGCGATTACGTAGCTATGTACCAGGAACTGGGCATTCCGATTCGGGAGGAAGAGGTAGTGGGCGGGGACGCAGGTGCACTGGCCACGGTGCCGGTAGCGGAGCAGTATCGTGGCTATACCACGGCGGAGCTGGCGATCAGCCACGGCTCCATCATCAGCTAGCGGAGGTGCTGGTCGATTAGTACGACCGTATTGTTTTGACTGACGTAGTCAGGTAGCGGAGCGGCATCGTGACCAGTATAGGCCGCAAACGTATGACCTGCCCGGACTAAGCTATCGAACCGGGCGCGCTCGGGCACTCCCGAGTAGGCGTTCATGTCGTGGTAGAACATGAGCGCTACGTCCTCGTACGGGGGTAGGTTGATGATGATTCGCTTGCCGTAGCGCGCAGTATCTAAGTCACGCAGCACGGTAGCGTTGTGGATTCTATCGTTACGCTCAGCATTGTCGGCGGAACGGTAGGCGAGCAGGTAGGGCATGCCCAGGCTGTACAGTCCGCTGGCGATCAGCAGACCGGTGAGCATAGTGGTTGGCCTTACTGAGAATTGGCCGCTCAGCCAGCTGGCGCAGCGGTAAAGCCCATAGCCGATCAGCGTCCACACTAGGGCGTGCACCGGGTAGGTGAAGGCAGGCATCATGGTGGCTACGGCGGTGAAAAAACCATAGATAACCAGGATCATGGCGAAGTACGCAATGGTAAGTGGCCGAACGCTCCTCCGGTCCCGCCAGAGCAGCACCGCGCCGGGTAGGGCAAAGGCGATCAGAAGGCGTTCGTAAAGTAGGGGCAGCTGTAACAGGTGGTACCAGCCACCCCCGAAGTGGCCGTCTAGCGCTTCGAAGATGTGCCGGCGGTTGTGGGCGTACATCGCAGCGCTCTCCGCCGGAAAAGTGTGCATGATGTAGAGTTGCCAGGGGAGGAAGACTGCCAGCGTGACTAGCCCTGCGGCGCCTAGTTGTAGCCAAGCACGTGAACTGCTGCGTGCTGGGCTTAGCAACAGGTGGAGTCCCCAACCTCCGAAGACCACCAGTGCGGTGAGCCACTTGATGAGCACCGCCGCTCCTACGCAGAGTCCGACGCCGAGCGCCCACCGCCAGGTCCTACCGCTACCGAGGTAGCGCGATAACGCCTAAATACCGGCCGTGACGTAGAACGCAAAGGCTACATCGTTATGGTCCAGGTTGTAGCGGCCCGCAGTTAGCTCCAAATGATAGCGCGAGAAGCCGAATAAGAGCGCTGCGGTAAAGCCTACCTCCCGACTCTTGCTCCAGTACCGCCCAATCCCGTACACCAGCAGCGTACCCAATGCCCCCATCACCGCCGAGGGCAGCCGCACCGCCACCTCACTGACCCCGAATACCTTCATCGACAGCACCATCTGCCACAGGAACAGCGGCTGCTTGTGCACCCAGATGTGGTTGCAGCACCAGGCCTCTAGGTCGTAGGGTAGAATGGGGTCGAGCCGCAGCATCGGCCGGAAGGGCTCCGCCATCATGTGCTTGGCGACCAGGGCGTGGAAGCGCTCGTCCCAGGGGTGCAGGAAGGGATCGGCAGCGGCCATGGTCAGGTGGAGTAGGAAGCTGGAGACAATCAGTAGGGTGAGGGCCGGGGTAGTACAGCTGCGGGCGAAGAAGAGGTAGACGCTGACCAAGCCCGGCAGCGCTGCTACTGCAAGTCTGGCACTGAGCTCCTGGACATCTATATACTCAGACAATTGAGTGGGGAAGGTAGCGCAGCCTACGAATTACCTTTACCCCCGTGCCCCGCCGCCCCTCCCTCATCGCCCTCGGTTTTCTGGTCAGTCTGGCGCTAAGTGCTCTGCTGCACCGCTCGGTGTTTACCCTCGATATGCAGGGACGGCACAACTGGCGGCAGGCCCAGACTATGTGGAACGTGCGCAACTTCGTGCGCTACGACAACGACATCACCCACCCCCGCGTCAGTCACTTCAACGGCTCGAATAACAACTTACTCCGCTATGAATTTCCCATCATGCAGTGGAGTATCGCACAGGTGCAACGTGCGCTGGGGGAGGACATTTGGATCGCCCGTACCATGGTTTGGCTCATTGGGGCTTTTGGTCTACTGGGCTTCTATTTGCTGCTTCGCATTCTAGCTTTTCCGGCAGCGATCGCCCTGGTTGGCACATTTTTACTCCAGTTTTCCCCCCTTTTTTACTTCTACACCATCAATATCCTGCCGGATAACCTCGCCCTGGCCGCCGGCATTTGGTACCTCTACTTTTGCTTCGCCTACCTTCGTGATCGGAGGACGTGGCAGCTCCTCGGACTGGGTAGCTTTCTTCTACTCGCTGCGTTGGCCAAGCTTCCCTTTGCCATGTTCGGTATCGTCGGACTGGTATTCTGCCTACGCTACATCTGGGTTTCAAGTAAGTCAGGACGGGTGCGGTGGCAGGTGGTGGGCGTCGGTCTGGCGCACCTCGCCTTTCTCTACCCCGCCTACCGCTGGTACGCCATGGTCATGCCCGGCTGGAAGAATAATCCGGTGGTGTACGGCATCTTCGCCAACGCCGCGGACACCGCCACCAACTGGCGTATTTTCAACGTCCAGGCTACGGACATCTTTCCCTACAGTCTGCTCTCGCCGGCCGTCTGGCTACCCTTCGCCCTGGGCGTCTTTTATACGGGGCGACGTACCGCGGCACCATTTTCTGCCCGCCCCTATATCTGGGCGCTGGTGTTCATCACTTTTCTCTTTTTAGCCCTGCAGTGGAACACCATCGGTACGGTCCACGATTACTATCTACTGCCCTTCCTCCCCTGGATGTACATCACTGTCACCGCCGGGGTACAGCGGCTCTGGCAGTGGAGTAAAGCGTGGACTCCCACCCTATGGCGCTGGCTTCCCCTGGCGGTGGTTGCGGCAATACTCATCGGTGCCCCCCTCGATGCCTACCAGCTCCGCAAACGCTACTGGGAAGTCAAGTTTAGCTACGGGTACGAGGAGCTCCGCGACGTCTTTACCCACCAGGCCGCCCTACAGGCAGCAGTCGACGACGACGCCATGGTGATCGTGCTCAACGATCCCTCGATGCAGATCTTCACCTGGCTTATCCGTAAGCGGGGGTACGTGTTCGGCAATAATAACCTCAAGCCGGCCTGGCTCGACGATATGCGCAAGCGCGGCGCTACCTACCTCTACTCCAGCTCCCGGTACTTCGACGAACAGCCGGGGGTGCAAGAGCGGGTCGACAGCCTACTGTTAGAAGCCGGCAACATCCGCGTCTACCGCCTAAAGTGAGCCCGGCTACCGCGCCGCAAAGGGAAACAGCTCCGAATCTACCCGGCTGTTCTGAATCAGCGAATCCAGCCGAGCCACGATCTCGGGGTGCTCACCCGCCACGTCGGTCGTCTCCCCCACATCCGTGCGCAGGTCATAAAGCTCGAGCGGGCTGTCGGCATCGGCAAACACATCGTACCGCACCCCCTTCCACGGGCCCATCCGCACGGCCTGCCGACCGCCCTGCTCGTGAAACTCCCAGTACAGGTAGTCGTGCTCCGTCTGCTCTTCCTGCCCCCGCAGCGTAGGAAGCATCGAGATGCCATCGACGCGTTGCTCGCTGGGTGCTCCCGTAAGTTCAGCCAGGGTAGGGTACACGTCCCAGAAGGCCGACATGTGATCACTCGTACCCACCGGCACCGTGCCCGGCATACTGGCGATCATGGGCACGCGGATGCCCCCCTCGTACAGATCGCGCTTGTACCCTCGCAGCGGCCCATTGCTGTCGAAGTAGTCCGGATCGGCACCCCCCTCCAGGTGCGGACCGTTATCGCTGGTAAAGATGACGAGGGTGTTCTCGGTCAGCCCCAGCGCATCCAGCCGGTCCATGAGCTCGCCGACGTGGCGGTCCAGCACGGTGACCATAGCCGCGAAGGTCGCGTGCGGTTGGGCGGCGGATTCATAGGCCCCCCGGCGGTACCCGGGACCCTCGTCGTAACCTGCGTAGGGCGTCTCGGGGTCGAACTGCCCCGCAAAGCGGTCCACTATGCTGTCGGGCGCGGCCAGTTCGGCGTGGGGGATGACGTGTGCGTAGTAGAGGAAGAAGGGGGCGTCGCGGTTAGCCTCCACGAAGTTCAGTACCTCCTTCTGTATCAGGGTGGGGGCATACTGTCCTTTCTTTGCACCTGCGTTCCCGCCCAGGGTATCCCGCCGGTCGTCGTCCCACAGGAAATAGGGGTAGTAGTGGTGGGCCAGCCGCTGGCAGTTGTAGCCGTAGAAGCGGTCGAAGCCCTGCCGTAGCGGGGTGCCCTCCGAGCCCGGATAACCCAGTCCCCACTTGCCGAAGGCGCCGGTGCGGTAGCCGCGGTCGTGCAGCAATTCGGCCAGGGTATAAATACTGTCGGGTAGGGGCACCTGTCCCTCGGGCTGCACCTCCTGGTTGCCGCGCACGTAGGTATGGCCGGTATGGAGGCCGGTCAGCAGGGCCGAGCGACTGGGTGCGCACACCGTACTGCCGCTATAGTGCTGAGTGAAGCGTAGTCCGCTTGCCGCCAGTCGGTCGATATTAGGCGTGGCGAAGTGCTGCTGCCCGTAACAACTTAGGTCTCCGTAGCCCAGATCGTCCGCCAGGATGTAGATGATATTCGGGGGCCGAGCTGCGGTACTGGTCTGCTGTTCGGCATCCGGGGCGGGGCCGCAGGTGCACAGCAACGTGGAAAGGCAAAGCAGGAAGAGCAGGTGTCGCATACGGTAGTTATTGGGTACGAGTCAATCATCCATGGCCATCGTGCGCCCCACCAGCTTCACGACAAAGTATAGTAATATAAGCCCGCCGGCCATAAGGGAAAGACACACCGTCCAGCCGCCACCAAGCACGGTGGAGAGAAAGCCGCAGGCCATGGCCACCGAGCCCACCGTCAGCGCATACGGCAGCTGGGTGCGCACGTGGTCGATGTGGTTGCAGTCGGAGGCCAGGCTGCTCAGGATGGTCGTGTCGGAGATCGGCGAACAGTGATCCCCCAGCACACTGGCGGCCAGTACCGTACTGATCACGTTGTAGAGCAGGCCGGCCGCATCCGGCTCGTCCCAGCCGGAGAACATCGCCACCGACCAGGTCAGCGGGATGGCGATGGGGTAGAGGATTGCCATCGTGCTCCAGCTACTACCGGTGGAAAAGCTTACGACGGCCGCCAGCACGAAGATGACCGGTTGCAGGAAGTAGGGATTAAGCGCCTCGCCCAGCAATTCTACCAGGAAGGTGGCCGTGTGCAGCTCTTCGGTGGTCAGGGCTAAGGCCCAGGCCAGGGTGAGAATCATCACCGCTGAAAACATGGCCTTGAAGCCGGCGGTGAGTGAGCCGATGGTCTGCTCGATATTCATGATGCGCTGGCCGACGGTCATGGCCATGGCCACCAACACCCCACTCATGCTGGCCCAGAGCAGGGCGACGTAGCTATCGGCCGCCCCGATGGTCAGGCCCAGTTTGCCGAAGAAGCCGCCCTCGAGGGCGCCCCAGACGGCGCTCCAGTCGTTGGTGGTCATGGGCACGGCCATGGCGTCGGATAGGTTTTCAAGACCCGTATCGATGAGGCCCACGATGGTCATAACCACCACGACGGCTACCGGGATAGCCGCATTACGGGCGCGAAGCGGGGCACCGGGGATGGGGTCGAGGTCTTCCTGCTCGCTACCCCCGGCGGCCTCCTCATTGACGCGCTTGACCATGCCGGTGCTCCGGGCGCGGGCCTCGGCATCCCACATGGCCCCGAAGTCGCGCCGCTGGTAGATCAGAAAGAGGATAAAGGCCAGCGTGAGGACCGGGTAGTAGCTGTACTTCAGTGACTCGATGAACACGGCGTAGGGCGTAGTGCCGGCAAAGTGCTCGACCTGGTCGATGCCATCGCCGATGTAGCCGAGCTCGGCTCCGATCCAGGTGGTGATGAAGGCTACCGAAGCCACGGGGGCAGCCGTAGAATCCACAATGTAGGCCAGCTTCTCCCGGCTGATGCGAAAGCGATCGGTGACCGAGCGCATGGTGTTACCTACAATTAGGGTGTTGGCGTAGTCGTCGAAGAAGATCGCTACGCCTAGTAGCCAGGTCACGAACTGTCCACGGCGTGGGTTCGTGGCGTACTTGGTCATCCGCTGCACCACGCCCGCCATGCCACCGTTGCGGCTAATGATGGCCACCATGCCCCCGATCATCAGGCTGAACACCAGCACGCTTAGGTGGCCGCTGTCGTTGAGGGAGTCGATGATGTAGGTATCGATCGTCGTCAGCAGTGCCTTGATCAGACCCAGAAAGAACTCAAAGCGGAAACCGCCGGCAATGAAGGCCCCCACCCAGATACCGGCAAAGAGGGAGATGATCACCTCCTTGAATATCAGCGCCAGTCCGATCGCGATCAGGGGAGGTAAAATCGACAGCCACAGGGGTACGCGCCGCAACCGGCCCGGCCCCGGGTCCTTGCTCAGGTGGTAAAGCTCCGTTTGTTTGCCGGACTTGATGAGTTGAATACCGGGCTCGACGGGCAGGAGGAGGCCACCGGCGATGGGGCTGGCGAGCACGGTATCGCCATTCACCCTAAACCCTGCACCGGCGCGCGCGCCCTCTACGATTAGGCCCCCTTCATCTGCTGCCCGGACACCACTGTACTGCGCGTGGGACAGACCAGAAAAGAGCAAAAAAACGAGCAGAGCAGTCAGGTGGGTAAGGGGAGGCATACGGCGAGCTTGGCCGGCCAAGATACGCTACCGCAGGAACCGCACCGTGGCCGACTTACTACCGGCCTGCACCCGGGCTAGGTAAACACCCGGCGCTAGGTCGGCCACCGGTAGCCGGAGGGTTTGCGTACTGCCCGACCGCCCCGTAAAGCTAGCCGTGCGCAGCAGCCGTCCCTCCGCCGTGAAGAGTGAAATCGACAGCGGACCGGTATAATCCAGGGCGGCACGAAGCTGTAGCTGGTCGGTGGCGGGATTGGGAGAGGCGGTGAGCCCGAAGTCGGCGGTACGCGGCGTGAAAATGCCGGTGCTACCCTCTGCGTAGACGTCCAGGTTGTCGAAGCGGTAGGTATCGCCGGTGTTGCTGTTGGGGGCGAAGAGCAGGATCAGACGGGTGACGCCCGCGTCGTTGGCGTTGGGATCGGGCCGGTCCAGCAGGGGCAGGTAGAGCCGCTGCCAGCCGTTCTGTACGGCGGTCGTAGCCTGGTAGCGGCTGTGGCGGCCGGTGGGGTAGTTTTCGCCGGAGGCACTGCCGGTTTCCAGCTGTAGGAGAATTTCGGTGCCAACGGGCGCGGTAGTGTACAGGTCGATGTAGAAGCGCTGCTCGCCGGTGACAAATAGACCGGCATCGGTGATGGAGCTGACGTCGTAGATCAGCACGTCGTACTGGGAGCCGGCCGCACGCACGTATTCGCCCACCTGGGTGGCACCCACCAGGCTGTCCGGAGCCGGATTGGCCTGCTCGGTGAGGATGCCGGTGGCGAAGTTGAAGGTGAGCTCGGCCGCGTCGTCGAAGTTCTCCAGGCTGCGCTGGAAGGTGTAGGGGGCTGCAACGCTCACGTCGAGGGACAGGGTGTCGGTGCCGCAGTCCAGGGTCGTCACCGCGCTGATCGCTCCGCCGGTACTACCGGCCCAGTCGACGGTGAGGGTGGGGGTACCCTGTCCGGACACGATAGCGGCACCCGTGGGTACCGTCCAGGTGATGGGGGTGTCTTCCGCCAAATTGCCTACGGTGTATTCCACGCCGTTGGCCGCATTTTCTACGCTACGCTCCCCGCTGATGTAGGGCCGGTTACCACCGTACACCCGCACGTAGTCCACCTCCATGGTGGCCGGAAAGATGCTATCGTCGACCGCACCGCCGAGGTTGCCCCCGATGGCTACGTTGAGAATAAAGAAGAAGTCCTGATCGAAGGGCCAGCGCTGCCCGTTCAGATCGGCCGGCGTCTCGGTAGCGTAAAGGATGCCGTCGAAGAACCAGCGGATCTCGTCCTCTTCCCACTCTACGGCAAATTCGTGAAAGTCATCGGCGACCGGCTCCTCCGTCTCGATGCGGTTGGAGTTGTAGGAGTTATTGGGCCAGGGCTGTCCGTAGTGGATGGTACCCAGTACCTCGTTGGGCGCGCGGCCTACGTACTCCATGATGTCGATCTCGCCACTCTGTGGCCAGCTGCCGTATACCTCGTCGGTCGAGAGCATCCAGAAGGCCGGCCAGGTCCCCTGCCCGCCGGGTACCTTGATGCGGGCCTCCATACGGCCGTAGGTAAAGTCCTGCTTCCCGCGGCTGATTAGGCGACTGGAGGTGTAGGAGCGGCCGTCCACCTCCTCGCGCCGGGCGGTGATCTTAAGGGTACCGTCGCTTACGGTGGTGTTTTCCTCCCGGTAGGTCTGTAGCTCATTATTGCCCCAACCGCAGAGGCCGCGGTCGCAGCCGTCGCCGAGCTCGTATCTCCAGTTGTCGAGGTTCAGGGTTTTGCCGTCGAACTCGTCGGACCACACCAGCTCGGGGCACTGGGCGGATAGGGATGCGGAGAGGAGAAGTAAGAAGAGCGGGTAGAGTTGTTGCATGATTTTGGTGTTGCGTTGGTGGGTTGTTGGGTTGTTGCGGTGCGGTTGTTGGAGGCGTGATAGGCGTGATAGGCGTCGGGGCCGCGGGTGCGGAAGTTTGCTACGGTAGAAGACTACTGTGGGTAAGGCATTTCTTCCAATATAGCAACTTCCACGGCAGTGACACTACCCGACGAGCGAAGCGAGCATCCCCAACAACGCAACAACGCAAAATCGCAACCCCCCGACACATCGCCCCCAAACTTAAGCCCCCCGCCAGCGTACCTTATACTATCCTCACTTCCGTCCATGCTCCGACTAGCCCTCAGCGCCCTCGCCCTCGTATTTACCTATTGCCTACCGGCCCAGCTTGGACTCACCCCGGCCCTCCCCAACGTAGTCGGTGCCGACGATCAGCTCCTCCCCCTGGCCTGGCTCGGCGGCCTCAATGCCCCGCAGTACAATGCCGCCGACCTCGACGGCGATGGCCTGGGCGACCTAGTCATCTTCGACCGGGCCGGCGATGCGCTGCTCGCCCTGCGGGGGGATGGCAGCGGCAACTACCTGCCGGCCCCCGAGCTCCTCACGGGCTTTCCGAACGACCTCACCCATTGGATCCTGCTGCGCGATTATGATGCGGATGGAGTGCAGGACCTCTTCGCCTACTCGGCCGAGTACGACGGTTTTCGGGCGTACCGGGGGCAGCGGGCGGCGGATGGGCTACTCACCTATCCCGCGACTCCTACCTACCGGGGCCTTCGGTATCCCCTGGGGGGGGGCTCTACCCCCATCTTCGTGACCGATGTAGACTACCCGGCCGTGGATGACGTGGACGGCGACGGCGACCTGGACATCCTTACCTTCAGCGTCGGCGGCGGTTACCTGGAGTACTACCAGAACCAGAGCGTGGAGCGGGGATTCGGTACCGATACGCTCATCTATATGCTGGCCAGCGACTGCTACGGGGGGTTCTTCGAGTCCGGGCAGAGTCCCGAGCTCACCCTTTCGGCTACCCCCGGAGAGTGTGCCCGCAACGTACGCGGTAGCGATCCCATCGAGCGCCGTCATGCCGGCTCCACAACACTAAGCATCGACATCGACGGCGATGGGCTTCAGGACATCATGCTCGGCGATATCTCCTCCGCACACATCGTACTGGCGCGCAATGGGGGTAGCCGCACCCAGGCCCACTTTACCTCCCAGGACCCCACCTGGCCGAGCGGCGGCGTACCCGTCGAGGTCGATTACTTCCCGGCCATCTTTCACCTCGATATCGATCAGGATGGGGTGCGCGACCTCCTTGCCGCCCCCACCCAGACCGTCAACGCCGAGAACGTCGACGTGGGTTGGTACTACCGCAACGTGGGTACCGAGGCCCGCCCCGATTTCGTGTTTCAGGACAGTCAGCAGTTCGTGCGTCAGAGCATCGACTACGGCAGCGGTACGGCCCCGGCGGCCTTCGACTACGATGCCGACGGACGGCCCGATCTGGTGGTCGGCAACAACGAGGAATACATCGACGGCCTTACCCTCGGCAGCCAGCTTCGCCTCCTTCGTAACACGACTGCCCCCGGCGGCCCCCCTAGTTTCGCTGTCGTCGACAATGATTACCTGGGGCTGCGCCAGTTCATCAACTCGACTTCCGCCTTCGCCCCGGCCTTTGGGGACCTGGACGGCGATGGCGACACCGATGCCGTGATCGGCGAGCGCGGCGGTCAGCTCATCTACCTAGAAAACACCGCCGGCCCGGGCCGCCCGGCCGCCTTTGCCACCCCCGTGTTCGGTTACATGGACCTCGATGCCGGTCAGCTTAGTAAGCCCGCCCTGGCCGATCTGGATCGCGATGGACTGACCGATCTCCTAGTAGGCGGCTTCGACGGCCGTATTCGCTTTTACCGCAACCTCGGCACCACCGGGGCCCCCCGCTTCGACCCCTCCTTCACCACCCCCGGCAACGTAGAGCAACTCGGCGGCATCAACACCAATACGCCGGGCGGTAGTAGCGGTCATCCCGCCCCGGCCGTGGTCACCTACGCCGACCGCTTCGTCCTGCTCACCGGCAACCGCTCCGGCATCCTGGAGGCTTATTCATTTACGGATTACACCCAGGCGTTCACGCCCCTTAGCCGCAGCGTTGATAGTCTCGATCTCGGGGGCTTCTCTACTCCTGCCACGGCAGATTTTGACGGCGACGGGCTGCTCGATCTCGTGCTCGGCAATCAGCGCGGGGGGCTGAGCTACTACACTACGGAGCTTGGGGCCGAGCTATCTACGGGCCTGTTTAGTCCCTCGCTTCCTGCTGTTGAGTTTACCCTCGCGCCTAATCCTACGACGGGACAGGTACGGCTGCGTAATCTGCCGGGGTCGCGGGTGCAGACGGTCAAGGTGTATAGCTCAGTGGGCCAGCTCGTGCTCCAGGAGGATGCCGGTAGCCGGAGTAGTCTGGACCTGGATTTAGGAACACTGGTGGCGGGTGTATATGTGGTACGGGTGGAGGCGGGGGATGGGGTGGGTGTGCGGCGGGTGGTGGTTAGTTATTGAGTTGTTGCGTTATTGGGTGGTTGCGTTGTGGGGATGCTCGCTTCGCTCGTTTGGCACTGCACCTGCGGCCCCGCCTCCATGTTAGACCTCCAACGACCACAACCCACCCCCTTTGAGAATAACTGAACAACCCGGTCCTTACCGCCACCTCGATTCTCGCTCCGCAGACGAGCTGCTCACGCTGATCAATAGACAGGACCAGTTAGTAGCCCCAGCCGTAGCCGACTGCATCCCCGCCCTGACCCTGCTAGTAGAGGGGATCGTGGAGCGGATGGAGCGCGGCGGCCGGCTATTTTACATCGGAGCGGGTACCAGCGGACGACTCGGAGTCCTGGACGCCAGCGAGTGCCCACCCACCTACGGGGTACCGCCAGGATGGGTAATCGGTCTCATTGCCGGGGGGGACCGGGCCCTACGCGAGGCCGTGGAGGCCGCTGAGGATAGCGCCGGACAGGCGTGGCGCGACTTGGCCGAGCATACCCCGAATGCGGATGATACACTGATCGGTATTGCCGCCTCGGGGACTACGCCCTACGTGATCGGGGGACTGAAAGAAGCCCGGGCTGCGGGACTGCTCACAGGCTGCATAACCTGTAACCCCGGGGCACCGGTGACCGAGGCGTGCGATCACCCCATCGTGGCGGTGGTGGGCCCCGAGGTGGTGACCGGCAGCACGCGGATGAAATCGGGCACTGCGCAGAAATTGGTCCTGAATATGATCACCACCACGGTAATGATCCGCCTGGGCCGAGTGCGCGATAATCGGATGGTGGATATGAAGCTGAGCAACGCCAAGCTCGTGGACCGGGGCACGAAGATGATCGTGGAGGCTACGGGACTGCCGTACGAGGAGGCGCGGCGGCGGTTGCTAGAGGCCGGTAGCGTCCGTCAGGTGATCGACGGGCAGTAGGGGGACCATACCCAACACCTCGGTGCAGAAGGCGATGATGGAGCGCTGGGCGGCCATCCAGTCCTTGGATTTGATGTCGCTACCGACGAAGTGGGTGCCGGGAGTAGGGAGGCTGTCGAGGCGCACTTGGTCCTGCGGGGTGGCGAGGAGGCGGTGAATTTCGGGATAACGGTCGATTTCGACGTGCTCGTCCTGATCGAATGCATCCCGGTAATAAAATAAGGTAAGTACCGGGCACTGCACTTTACGGAAGGTGGCATCGGCCATGGTAGTCTGCACTAGGATCTCCAGATCGACCAGCGCACGGGAGGGGTAAATAGTGTCGAAATACCGGGCGGCAGTCGGCTCCTCGTGCTTGATGGTTTTGTTACTACCGAAGCTGGCCAGCATAGCTAGCTCGTGGCCCCAGGGCGACATAAGCAGTGAGGCACCGGGCTGATCGTCTTCTACATTAGGGCCCATATTGATGAGGGCGTGTACATCATCGGGAAAATCGGCAGCCAGTTTAAAGGCCAGGGTGCCACCCGTGGAAGTGGACAGGATAACCACGCGGCGACCAATCCGCTTGCCGATGGCTAGCGCTTCGCGCGCATCGTCCCAGGCAGCCTCGGGGCTAAAGTCCTGAAGGGCAGCCGCGGCCTGGAGTCCGTGGCCCGCCCAGCGGCTCAGGTAGACGTTGCTGCCGAATACCTCCGGCACGTTCACGTTGACGGGGTACCCATCGCGGTAGCTACCCGCGAAGCCGTGGAGGTACACGAAGGCATAATCGGTAACGGTAGGCGTGTTGCCATACCAGACGATGCGGGCGCGGTTACCGGGGCGGGTGGGGTGCTTGGCTTCCTTGTCTTCCACGTAGCGCTGCAGCGCACTAAGATCACGGGGCACGGCGGGAAGGGTTTCGGCGTAGGTGGGTACGTCGATGCGGGGCCCCAGAAAATAGGCCGCAATGATGATAACTAGGAGAATGGCGGCAAGGTAGATCACTTTCATACGAAGGGATAGGTCGTCCGCCGAGCGTTGCGCAGCTTCGCTCGTCGGACGACCGGATGAAGTTGAAGGCTTGGCCGCCGACAGAGTTACCAGGATACAAACGGCATATCCTGTTTATAGCTTCCCTCGTCCGTGACCTTCAAAATGAAGTCAGCCACGTCACCGCGGCTGATCTTGTTACCACCGGTGGTGCCGACGTAGCCTACTTTATAGTTTCCCTGGTCCGGCTCATCGACCAGGCGGGGTGCCCGCACGATGGTCCAGTCGAGATCGCTACCGCGCAGTACGGCGGCGTGGTCCTTAGCATCCTTGATCACGCCGCGGAAAAATACACCCATCACGCCGCGAAATACCTTATCGATCACCTTAGGCTCGTCCTTTTCGTAGGGTAGTCCACCGCCGCTCATGCTGATGATACGCCCTACGCCAGCGGTCTTCATGGCGCTGACCATGTGTCCGGTGCCTACCGTCTGCACGTCTTTGCGGCCGCCGCTGGTCTGGCCTAGCAGGGAGACGACTACCTCACTACCCTGGATGACCTTAGCCACGTCGTCGCGGTTGAGAACATCGCCGCCGGTGATGGTCAGGGCGGGGTCGGCGTAGGGGAGCTTCTCCGGGCTGCGCGCCAGGACGTGCAGCTGGTGGCCGGCCTCCAGGGCGCGGGGGATGAACTCGACGCCGGTGCGGCCGGAGCCACCGAATAGGGCAATGATCATAATGGTGAGTACTGGTGTACCCGGTGAAAGGCAACTGCGTGGGTAGAGGTTCGACTTAGCTTGCACCCGCGACCCCGCCCGCCTGTGCTGTTTAGTGCTGCTCGACTTCCTTTTCGACGGGAACGTCAGCCAGGGTAGGGGCCTTCCAGCGTTCGTAACCGATGGGGGCTGAGGCGACGCGGCGGATGGCTGAGGTAGTGCGCTTCTTGTCCACGATCATGGCAAAGGTCATAATAAGACTGGTGCCGATGATGATGTAGAGTAGGATGCCCGGCTCGAAGCCCTGGATCTGGACCTCCTGCGGAATGGCATTGAAGAGCAGTACCGTGATCAGGCCCCGGGGAGCCACGAATAGCTGCGGCAGGATGTCGCTGCCAATAAAGATGCGCAGGATCACGAAGCGGATCAGGTAGATGCTCAGGATGATCAGCCCGCTCACCATAGCCACCTGTAGGCTCAGTAGGGAGGACAGCACGATGGTGATACCGAAGATCACGAAGAAGAAGGTACGCACCACGAAGGCCGTCTCCACCGTGACTACGTGCAGGCCCTCGTAGATGTGTAGCGCCTGCTTGTAGTTGAGTAGTTTGCGCAGGGGGCCCCGGAAAAAGAGCCGCATGTTGGCAATGATGAGACCGAAGGTGAGGATGATAATGAGTGACGATAGGTGGGCCGTCTTGCCGATGGCGTAGAGCAGGAGGAGTACGGCGATGAGCAGGAAGAGTTTGACGTGGCTCTTAATGTTCTGGAAGACAAGGATGATGGCGTAACTGGCCACCAGCGAAGCGACGATGGTGATAAGGATATTGCCCAGGTAGGCCAGTCCACTAGCGTGGTGCTCGATCACCTCCAGGCCCTCCTCTCCCGTAGGGTCCGGCAGCAGGGGCAGTTGGCTGCTGATGAAGTAAAAGAGCATGATGCCCATGATGTCCGAAAAGGTGCTCTCGTAAATGTGAAACTCCTTCTTGTGCCCCTTGAGCCCCGTGACGCTGGGAATGATGATGGCGCTCGACAGGATCGACAGCGGGGTGGCGTACAGCCAGGCGAGCTGGTCGGTCATGCCGTCGATGAAGTACTTGAGGATCTCGGCCGCCGCCCAGGTGGAGGCGATTAGTCCGATGAAGGCCACGGCCAGGGCCTTGCCGATGGAGAGGAATTTATCCTGCTCTAGCTTGAGCTCTAGAGCGGCCTCCAGCACGATCATGATCAGACCTATGATGCCCAGTATCTGGAGGATGGGGAAAAAGTCCAGATTACCGAAGCCGAAGTACTGCAGCCCCTGCTGTAACAGGATGCCCAAAATGATGAGCATCAGCACCGAGGGTACGTTAGTGCGTTTGCTGATCTCGCCGAAGAAGAACGAGAGGATGATGATCACCGAGGCCTCGATGATAATATAGTAGGGGTTGGTCAGGTCCATGGGTTAGCGTTTGGCGATGGTGGCGGGGTAGCCCCATTCGTTAAGGAGGGCGAGTAGCTCGGTCAGGTGTTTTTCTTCGCGCACCGAGAGCCGCGCGTCGATACGCTGCTGCTCGCGACCGCCGTAGGCCAGCTCGGGTTTGAAACTGCGGTCGAGGTAGGGCGTGGTGGTCAGGCGGTCGGCGAGGTCCTGTAGCGGGTGCTCGACTTCGGCCGGCGCGGTGAGGTGCAGCTGATAGTAGCCGCCGATGTCCTTGCCGGTGATGAGGCTGTAGCCCCGGGTGAGCAGGGTGGTGTAGTTGACGAAGTGTAGCCCCTCGCCGGTCTGTAGGTAGAGCCCGATGCGGCTGATGCGGCTGATGACCCCCTTGTGTTTCTCGGTACGCATGCGCTTGCCCACCGTGATGAGGGGGTTGAACAGGATGATGCGTCCGCTCAGGTAGTCACGGATGCGCGAAAAGCCAGCGGCAATCAGCAGCAAGAGCACCGTACCGTGGAGCACCGGATTGATGAATACGAAGAACAGCGCCAGTACCAGTACGGTGAGCGGCTGGTAGAGGAGTAGGAAGGGGGCTACTACGTTGTATGCCCCGGCCCGGAAGCCCTCTACCCGTTTGGTCCGCTGTAGGCGCTCGCGCACCAGCACCAGTACGGCGTAGATACCGTAGAGCAGCACGGCGGCTAGCAGCAGGTCGGTCCAGGAATAGTAAGCACGAAAGAGGTCGTTCACGGCCTGAAGGGGGCTAGTTGGGGTAGCTAAGGTACGTCTCGGCATCGAGCATGCGACCCACGTCGTTGGCCACGCTTTCGGCTACCTCCAAACTTCCGTCATTGTTGCGCGTCACGATGCCGATGCGAATCAGGCGCTGCAGGATGCTGCCGTACCGCTCGGTGTAGGCGGGGCCGAAGAGTTTGCGTAGGCGGTAGTCGCGGCTACGCTTTTCGAGCAGTAGGGTGCTGAGCAGGGTGGCAGTATCGGGTGAGAGAAAATTGGGCAGGTTATAGCGCCGCCCCCGCGGCTGGCGCACCCGCTCGTCGTCGACCCGCTCGGTATAATAGGCCCAACGATTGATGGTGTCGCCCACGTTGCCCTGCGTAGCCCGGTAGATGCGCCGTATGAGCTGCCCGAAGGCCGTCTCGCCGATGGGCTCCCCCTCGGCATCAACCATCTGCTTCTGGGTGGCGCCGTGGCGGATTAAGACAGCCCGCTGCATGTCAGCGAGTGAGAACGCATCCAGGTTGATTTCGGTCTGGAACACTGGGTCGAGGTCCAGGAAGCGATCTAGATGGCGGTATACCGCGTTGGTGGTGGCTACGAGGTAAAAGATGCGACCGGAGTAGTCGTCGATGTGCTCGCCCAGCGCCCGCACGTTTTGGGCCAGGCTGTGGTCGTTATCCCACCAGAGCTCCAGGTCATCGATCCACACCAACGGCCGCGACTGCAGCGTGTACTTCTGTACAAAAGCCAGGGCCTCGGCCAGGTCACCGGTGGTCTTGGTGCGGCGGCCCTGCACGGTGAGCTGAGCGTTGGGCTTCAGGCGGATCGTCTTTCCGGCAAAGAAGCGGTTGGTGATCATCTCTCCGAAGAGGGTCTTACCCGCCAGCCGGTTGCCGGTCAGCACCACCGAGCCGCGGTAGCCTAGGCGCCAACTGTCGATGAGTTGGGCCAGGTGGTTCGTCTCCCGCTCGCGCCCAACCAAAAAGGACTCGCCGATGTAGCCCCTGGTCATCAGGATATTGGTGTAAGCCGCATTGTCGGGCGAGATGCTGCGCTGCCGGATGACCCGCACGGTACGTTCGCTGATGCTCAGTCGGTCCTCGCGGGCGGCGTCGCCGAGGAGTTTATTGAGTCCGGTGACGTGCTCGCCCAGCCAGTTCTGCAGGTCAGTCACCCAGCGGCTCTGGCGGTGGGTGAAGGCGTTGATACCCGACTGGAGCGGCAGCGGCAAGAAACCCGGCTCGGCCCGGTACACTGAGGTCAGCCGCAGGTCGCGTGCGATGCGTTGTTCGAGGCGCTGGCGCAGGATATCGTAGTCGCGGTGACGCTGCTGGCTGCGCTCCGTGAAGTCCACGAAGGGCTGGGCCAGCGAGCTGTTAGTAAAGGTCACGTCGTGCCCTGCCTTGACCTCATTGCTCAGTAGGAGGGCGCGGTTGCGCACGTTGACCATGGCTACGTTGAGGCCATTGCCGACCTGCTGGGCTACCTCCCAGAGCTCGTACAGCAGGGGCATCACCTGGGCTGAGACCCACTGGTCGGTGGCGCGGCGAAAGTTCACCTCCTTGTACCGCAGCAGGCCCTCGTCGGAGGCCACCGTGACCCGCATCGACTCCATCAGTCGGACGGTCTTTGCCGTGATGGTGTTGGTGAAGCGGTCGAGCCGCGGTAGGGTAGCTTCCTCGGTGATGTAGTCTTCGAGTTTGCTAGCGATCAGGCCAGGGCGTTCCAGTTCATGGTCACCGGTACTGATGAAGTCGGTCAGCTCGCGAGCACGTTGTTCGGCCCGGTCCATCACCTGCCGGCTGGCCGTGATGGCCTCGTCGAGTAGCTCGCGCAGGGCAGCAAAGCGCTCTTGTTCTCGCTGCAGCTTCGTGAATTCCTTGGCTAGCCCCTCCGACTGTCTGGCCAGCTCCCCCAACTGATGGCGGTACACGGGCCAGGGATTGTGCTGTAACTTCCAGGCGTTGAGCTGCTTACGGCGCTGCTTTTCATTGCGTTCCAGGGCATCGTGCTGTCCGCGGTAGTCGCCTTCCCATTCCTGTAGAGCCTCCTTCAGCGCGTGACGTGACCGGGCGTAGAGGTCAGCTACTTGATCGCGATCCGAGGCCCCCTCGTGGATGAGTAAGGTAGCGACCTGTAACTGCAACTGCACGTCGCGGTACAGCATCAGGAAGTGCTTGGCACGCTCGGCCCACACGAAATGCAGCAGGCGGCAGTCCAGATTCAGGGGGTCTTCATCTTCGCCAGTTGGACAGGTATCTCCGCGGGCGATCATCGTATCGGCCAGCTCGCGGATGTGCTGGGCCATTTCCTCCACGGGCCCGTCGACGGTCAAGCGTTGGATGCTGGACTCGGCGGTCACCGTAAGGGGGGCGGGCAGAATGGTGGACATGGGGCGGAAGGTAAGGTATGGGGGGATTAGTTGTTGGGTTTTCGAGTTGGTGCGGGCCGGTTGTGGTAGATGTACACCACCACGGTACCGATACGCTTTCACGCCCCCTGATCGACCACCCATTCCCTATATTTGGCGGATGCGCCCGTTCAGTCTCCTATTACTCTTCCTGCTCAGCTTAGCCACCTTCGCTTGCCAGGAAGAGCTGCCACCCCCCACCGTAGAAACCCCCGCCGTTATGGAAGATGAACCCGCTGAGGCTGCCCCCGATAGCCTCCTACGCCACGCCGTGTTCTTCTCCTTTAAGGAGGAGGCCACCCAGGCCGATATCGACCGCGTACAGCAGGCCTTTAGTGCCCTGCCGGACCAGATTGAGGAGATTCGGGACTACGAATGGGGGACCAACAACAGCCCCGAAAACCTGAATAAGGGCTTCACCCACGCCTTCTTCGTCACCTTCGCCAGCGAGGCCGACCGCGAAACGTACCTGCCGCACCCCGCCCATCAGGCCTTCGTGAAGGTGCTTCAGCCGCACCTAGAAGATGTATTCGTGGTAGATTATTGGGCGCGGCGGGAGTAGTAGCTAGGTGCCTACAGAGTTATATACATCGTCATCCGCGACAAATAGCTCCAAAGAAGCTCGCGAAAGTCAATGCGTTGCAATGCATATCTGCGTGCATAACTTGTTAGTTTAAATAACAATATGTAGCCCAGAACACCCCTTACACGGTTTGGCTTGTGTAAGCAATTGCAACCACACAAAACCGCTTACTATGTTTTATCACGACGGAGGTAAACTCCAATATCACGTCAAGGTCGATAAGCCCGATCCCGTATTCGCCAAGGCCCTACAGCAGGCCATTGGGGGCATTCAGGGAGAGATTCGCGTCTGCCTACAGTATATGTTCCAGGCCTGGGGCTCGCGCGGGCCCTCGAAGTACCGCGACATGCTGCTCGAAACCGGCACCGAGGAAATGGGCCACATTGAAATGCTCGCCACGGCCGTAGCCATGAATCTGGAGGGTGCCCCCCTGGAGCAGGACAAGGCCGCCGGCGACCCGGTCGTGCTCGCAGCCATGGGCGGCATGAACATCCAGCACGTCATCAGCACCTGTATGGCCGCCATGCCCGTTGATGCTAGCGGCGTGCCGTTCAACTGCAGCCACGTGTACGCCAGCGGAAACGCCGCGGCCGATATGCTCGCTAACGTCACTGCCGAAAGCACCGGACGCATGCTCGCCGTACAGCTGTACAAGATGACCAACGACCGCGGCATGAAGGACATGCTCAGCTTCCTCATCGCCCGCGACACCATGCACCAGGAGCAGTTCTTCTCCGCCTGGGAAGAGCTCGGCGGACGTAAAAACCACCCCATCCCCAACAACTTCGACCAGAGCATCGAGCCATCCGACTATAACTACACATTCTACACCACCGGCAAAGACGACTCCGTACCCACCCCGAGTGGCATGTTTACCGAGGGCGAGAGCTTCGACGGCCGCGCGCAGTACAACAAGAAGCGGATGCAACCCGTAGGTGGTAAGCCAAATCTTGGGTACGCTAGCCCGGATGCCGCCGTACAGAAGGGCCAGGAGGGTACGATCGATAAGATCAAGGACACCATTTTGTCCTAATCAATCACCCAGCCGACCTTTCTCCTCCTCACTAGCGCTGCCCCTGCGTTCCCGCCCCTTTAAAAAGCGGTTGCCGAAATTATAGGTAAGCTTCGCTGTGAAGATGGGTGCCTCCCAGGTGGAGCGGACGTCCAAATCTTGCTCCTGGTAGTTGATGGTGCCCGTAAAGAACTTCTGGACGATCCCCTCGGCCGACAACACCAGGTTAAGGCGGTCGTCCAGAAGATCTTTTTCTAATCCCGCATCGACACCGTAAAGGGGGTCGTAGCGGATGATACCGTCCAGTCCCCGCCCCTGGTAGAAACCGGAGACCTGTAGCTTCCACTCGTAGGGTAGTCTCACGTCGACCTGCGCGAAGGCCGTCAGACTCAGCTGATCCTGTGCGAAGTTGCCACCCAGGTAGTCGCTGGTGTAATCGTTGTAGTACAGCATGAAGCCGCCGTAGCCGCTCACGGGCTTAGCCACCCAGTCGAGGGGAAAAAAGAGGCTGCCGCCGTAACGGACGTAGCGGTCCAGATTCACCGTGGTCTGGAAGGCCACTCCGGTCACCGGGTCCTGCTCCGTGACGTCGCTGATGATATCTGTCGTGAAATCGTAGCCCAGGTTCAGGAAGGGCTGCTTATCGTAGGTCACGGAGAGCTGCCCGCTGTGGATCAGCTCCGGCTGCAAAAACGGATTGCCCTTCGTAAAGGTGATGGGGTCGATGTAGGTGATGAACGGATTGAGGTCGTAGTAGCTTGGCCGCTCGATGCGGTAACTGTAGGCCAGACTGACCCCGAAGCTGCCCGCCAGGGGCGCATTCACGCTCAGGCTCGGAAAGAGCTGGGCGAAGTCGCGTACGTTCGTGCTGTCGATGGTGACGTTGTAGCCCTCCATGCGGGTGGCCTCGTAGCGTAGGCCCACATTAGCACTCCAGTCGTCCTGCTCCCAGGCCAGGGCCGCGTAGGCCGCCTCGATGTCTTCGTCGTATTGAAAGCGGTTGCTGAGGTTGCGGTCGATCTCCATTACTCCATTGATCTGCTCGCGGGCCAGTAGCTCATTGTCCAGCGCGGCGCGACTCACTTTAGCCCCGGCGGTGAACACGTAGGCATCGCCCAGGGGCCGGCGGTAGTCGACCTTTGCGCTGTAGATCTTTGCCTCGGAAGGTTCCACATTCAGCCGGTCGTTGAACTCCGCCCCCTGGGTCACTAGGGTGGTACGGGTATCCCGCGTAAAGGTGTTAAGGCTGCCGTCGAAGGTCAATTCCTGTCCGCTGGTATCGAGCTGGATGCGGTAGTAGGCGTCCAAATTGAGGTTATCGAAGTCGCGGCTGCGGTTGCGCAGGGTAGTGAAGCTTTGCCGTATTTCCCCGGTGCCGGGATTGAGTACGTCGGTGCGGTTCGTGCCCGAGTTCGGACTGTCACCGAAGCTATAGCGGCCATTGATGCCCACCCGGTGCCGCTCACTGAGGTCGTAATCGGCACCCAGGCGGAGCTGGTAACTGTTCGGCGTACCGTACTCCTTGTTGCGCTGCACGAAGGTGCGGTCGTCAAAGCGACGCACCAATTCTAAGCCTTCGACCCACTCGCGGCGGTTGTAGCTGAGTCCACCGGTGAGGTTGAGCCCGCCGGCCTGGTGACTCAGTTCCAGTCCGGAGCGGTACTTGGGGCGCTGCCCGTAGCCACCGCCGACGTACACCTGCCCGTTGGTGCCCAGCAGGCTATTTTTCTTCAGCACGATGTTGATCACCCCGCCGCCGCCCTCTGCGTCGTAGGCCGCCCCGGGCTGGCTGATCACCTCGATCGACTTGATGTTGTCGGCCGGCATATCCCGCAGCAGGCTATTGACGTCGAGGTACCGGGTGGGCCTTCCGTCGATTAGGATCGTCAGCCCCGTTTTGCCCGCCATACTGATGCGGTTACCGGTTACCACCACGCCCGGCACCTTCTTAAGCAGGTCGATCACACTACCGCCCTGCCCGGTGATGGCCTGGTCCACGTTCACCACCAGGCGACCGGCTTTCTGTTCCAGGAAGGGCTTGGTGGCCGTCACCTCGATGGTTTCCAGGTCGGTGGCGGCGCTTTCCAGGAGGTAGTCGGGCAGGGTTAGCTGTTCCCCCGCTGCCAGGGTGAATACCGGGTGGTCCCGCTGCGGTATACCGATGCCCGTAGTGCGCACGAAATAGCTAGCCGAGTCGAGCCCCGTAAAGGTGAAGCGCCCCTGTGCGTCGGCCAGTTCCAGTTTGACCACCCCGGAGTCCCGGGCCGCTAGGAGCAATACGTTGGCAAACTCGGCCGGGCCGTCGGCGGTGCGTATCCGTCCGTTCACCACCCCGTCCTGGGCGATCAGTAGGGCGGGGCCGCAGGTGCAAAGTAGGTAGACCAGGTGGAGGATACGTCGTGGGTGCATGGCTAGTGGTGTGGGACTCGGTCCGGTTGAGTTTCGGGGGGAAGGACGAGCTGTTGGTACCCAAGTTGCAGGGCCGGGTACGAAATCACGCATCTACTATACTAAGCCCGGTTTTGGAGCGATTAATATGTAGGACGTGCCCCATATGCCGCTATTTTAGTACTATGTGCGATCACCTACTACCCAAATTCTCCCTTGCCCGTTACGTATGAAAGCTTACGCTACCATTGCCCTCATCGTGTCCATACTTGTTTTATTCTGGAGTGTACTGATCTTCACCAATTTCGCTCGCTTTAGCGGGTCAGAGATGGCGCCCGTTCTGCTGGTCTACGCCGGGCTCATGGTCGCCTACGCGCTGGCCACCTTTTTCTACGTCAATAAGATGGAGCGGCGGCGGCTTACGCGGCGGCGGGGTTGAGTTGGTTGCCTACACCGGGTGAGCGGAACTGGCAAAGCGATCTCCAGCAAAAATTCAACAAAATGTGTTGAAAAACTTGGGTGGCGGGGAACATTTTGTACTTTGTCGCTAGCTTCAAATGTAAGAGCGGTCGACTATGGCGGATGAGCAAGCGAACCAAAATTTACTAGACTTTGCCGGTCAGACGCGGTATGGCACCATTCTGGCCGATCCCCCCTGGCAGTTCCAGAATCGAACGGGCAAGGTAGCTCCCGAGCACAAACGCCTGAATCGGTATCCCACCATGAACCTGGAGGACATCAAGGCCATGCCGGTAGACGAAGTGGCCGATGAGCGCGCGCACCTCTACATGTGGGTCCCGAACGCCCTCCTTCCCGATGGGTTGGCAGTAATGGAAGCCTGGGGATTCAAGTACAAGAGTAATATTATCTGGTACAAGATCCGTAAAGATGGTGGCCCGGATCGGCGGGGCGTAGGCTTTTACTTTCGCAACGTAACCGAGGTCCTGCTCT
Source organism: Neolewinella sp. (assembly GCF_965214665.1). Lineage (GTDB taxonomy): Bacteria > Bacteroidota > Bacteroidia > Chitinophagales > Saprospiraceae > Neolewinella. Next base: position 73,494 of record NZ_OZ243970.1, read on the forward strand.
TCGGCGTACGGGGTAAAAATATCCGTACCCTAGCCCCCGGGAGGTCGCAGGAAAACACCATCTCCTCCCGAAAACGGGAACACAGCCGCAAGCCGGACGAGCAGTACAAAATCATTGAAGCCTGTAGTTGGGGACCCCGCCTGGAACTGTTTTCCCGGGGCACGATGGAGGGCTGGGATTGCTGGGGCAACCAAGCCGATGAGGAATATACGCCGGACTGGGAAACTTACTCCAACCATTCCCAAACGGAGACTGCGAGTAGGCAAATACGACTTACGCTGTGATCTTTGCGTACTATGTTTGATGAACTCCTCAAGCGAGGCTATGATGTCAAGACACTACAGCATGCTCGCACCATCCTCGAGACGGAATTTGCCGAAGCTATTGCAGAGTTACAGTCCGTGTTACTACCGATCACTATACCTATCGAAGAATTAGTCTTTGGTGGAGGGGGTAAGACCAAGGTGGTCCAGCGGATCGAAGCGCGGTTTAATGAATTAGCCTGGACAAAGCATAACTTCCAATTGACTAAGTTAGTAGACGGGATAGCTACTCAGGCTATATCCCACGAGATCGATCACGTCAAGCGGTATGGTAACGGGGTCCTGGCCCTGGAGATCGAATGGAATAACAAAGACCCGTTCTTTGACAGGGACCTCCGAAGCTTCCGGCAACTGCACGCCGATGGAGCTATCTCGATGGGCTTGGTCATCACACGGGGAGCGAGCTTATAGGATGGCATCCGGGAAAGGATCGTGGAGTTTGCGGTGGCTAATGGTATTACTTCTATGGAGCATCTAGCTCAGTATTATTCTCCCATACGGCCACAGCGGAGGGCAATTCTTAAGTCGCAGCAAGGGGGTCTGTCCTTTGCCGAAGCCTGGGCCGGCAACTTCGTGGCTTCAAAATTTGGATAGTCTACCACCCACTGGAATAAACTCATCGATCGGGTAGAACGGGGGGTTGGTAATCCTTGCCCGCTTGTGCTGATCGGCATACCAATTGATGTGATTACATTATAGATGCACAATCTCTTGCCCCGCAAACACGCTGTTGTAAGACCACTGGGTAAGCTACCTTAGCCCGCCCCAAGTCCTCATGAATGTACAACCTCAACAGCATCCTCATCGTCACCATTCTGTTCGTCCTCATCCTGGCGGCGGATGCCCTGGGGCTGCGGATGGGCCACCGGGTAAAGGACAAGTCCGATAGCGACGTCAAGTCTCAGACCTCCGCCATTCAGGGCGGCATCATCGGTATGCTGGCCCTGATCCTAGGCTTCACCTTCAATATGTCGATCCAGCGCTACGACAGCCGCGCCGGGGCGGAAGTTGAGGAAGCTAACGCCATCGGTACGGCCGAGCTGCGCGCCTCGCTGCTACCCGCTCCCTACGCCGGCCAGGCCCACGCAGCGATCGACGAATACATCGACCTGCGCCTGGAGAGTAGTCACGTCGACCTGACGCACGTCGACCAGCGCCGGGCGCTTAACCAGACGACCAACGCCCTACAGCAGCGCATCTGGGATATCGGCGTGGCCGCCGCCGACGCTACCCCCAATCCCGTCCGCACCGGCTACTTCCTCACCGCCGTCAATGACATGATCGACGCCCAGGGTAGCCGGCTCGACGTGCTTAACCGGCACGTGCCGCCCGCCATCTTCTACCTGCTGTTCATCTTCTTCGTAGCGACCGGGGGGCTGATCGGGTACTCTACCGGGCTCGGCGAGCGCCGCTCCCGCGTCCCCGCCCTGGTGCTGAACCTGCTGATCTGCCTGATGGTGTTCATCATCATCGACCTGGACCGACCGCGACGGGGTGTGATCGAGGTGCGGCAGGATAGCATGGAGGCTCTTCGTTAACACTCACCTACCCCTTTCGATGTATACCCTCAATAGCGTTGTAATTGCCGTACTACTCTTCGGCCTCATCGTGCTGGCCCACGAGATCGGCATCCGCCTCGGTAACTTCCGCCTGGCGCACTCCGATAGCGACGTCAAGTCACAGACCTCCGCCATCCAGGGTGGGGTACTCGGCCTGCTGGCCCTGATCCTGGGCTTTACCTTCAGTATGTCGATCCAACGCTACGATGAGCGGTCCGGAGCGGAGGTTAGTGAGGCTAATGCTATCGGAACGGCCGAGCTACGCACCGCCCTGCTGCCGCCCCCCTACGACGCGCAGGCCCAGGCGGCCATCAATGACTATATTGCACTTCGGCTACGCAGCACGGAGGTCGACCTCACCCACCGCGAGGAGCGCCGCGCCCTCAACGTAGAAACCAGTGCGCTGCAGCAGCGCATCTGGGACATCGGCGTAGCCGCCGCCGATGCTAATCCCAACCCGGTCAAAACCGGCTACTTCCTACAGTCCGTCAATGAGATGCTCGATGCCTATGGTAGCCGGCTCGATGCGCTGCAACGGCACGTGCCGCCGGCCATCTTCTACCTGCTGTTCGTGTTCTTCATCGCCACCGGCGCCCTCATCGGCTACTCCAGCGGCCTCGGGCACCGTCGCTCCCGCGTCCCCGCCCTAGTCCTGAACCTACTGATCTGCCTACTGGTGTTCATCATCATCGACCTGGACCGGCCACGGCGGGGGGTGATCCAGGTGCGGCAGGATAGTATGGAGGCTTTGCGGTAGACGGCAACCTACTCATAGGCTATAATGACGGACTGGCCGGCATATTCCCCTTCGGGTAGGTCTACGCGCAGTACCTGGTCGACCGCCGAGCCGGAAAGGGCGAACTCCAGTACCTCCAACTGTTGTGTGGGATCGGCCACCGTGAGTGTCTTGCGCCCATGATCGATCAGTACCACCGCCGGCTGCTGCGCCCGTAGTGTACTGGCATCGGTAAGCTGTAAAGTACCCGGCGCGTAGAAGACGCAGGCCGTAATGGCTAGTTCGGCATGGTGTACGGCCTGCATCTCGGGGCGGTTCACTAGAATGGTTGGGCTGTCTGGGCTCGCGTAGCGACTAAACGCGGAAGCGTCGATATTCGGCATCACTACATAGGCATAGGAGGCCGACTGCGGTCGGCTGCCGTGGTCGATCCAGGCGCGGAGCAGATCGCCCATCACGATGCCTTTCGGCATGCGTGACTGCTGATTGATCTCTGTCCAGGTGCCGCCGACCCGGTCATTCATCACGGTCAGGGGCAGGGGAGTGGGGAAGAGGTAGCCCACGCTATCGTGCCATAGCGAGGTGGCGGCCAGGTAGGTGTGGGTACCCGCGGGGAGTACCTCCGCGCCGCCTGCGCCGTTCACGATCACTTCTCCTTCCAGGTGCCGTTGGTCGAGGGTGGTGAAGACCGGCTCCGGGTGATCGGACCGGATACCCGTACCCAAGCATACGTACTCATCGGCGAAAAAGAACCAGGCCTTACGGGCTGCAAGCGAATCAAGCGGGCTGATAAAATCGAACCCCACCACTCCGTACCGTCCGTCGGATGCTCCCCCCACGAAGTCCGTGAGCCCCCGTTGTTGTACCTCCTCGGGTGGCGGCAGGCGATCGTGCTGCACTGCGGTGGTGCCCGGGATCTTCTGCCAGTCCCAGAGGGGAAAGATGTCTACATATTCCCGCCCGTCCCGGATCAGGAAATTGCTGCCGTCAGCCAGGCGGTGCATCAGCAGCCCCTCGCTGTTGTAGGGCTGTTCGGTGGAGTGGTTGCGGCGGGAATACATCCGTACCGAGCTGAAGTAGTCGGGCTGCTGGTGGCTGTGGTAGCTGCTGGTCCAGAAGGCGCGGTCGGCGGGTTGCGGTGGCGCTGAGGCCGTGCCCCGCCGCCGGTCCACGAGGGTGCGTAGTTCCTCCCCGTGGTAGTCCGTAGCCTGTAAAAGCCGGAGGGGAAGCTCCGGACCGTAGGGGGTAAGTGCCCCGGGTCGGCTCAGCCCCCGGTTCATGGCCCCGGGGTCGGGATAGGTACCGAAGGCGGCGGACTTCGAGATGCCATCGAGGTAGTAGTCGACGAGCCTACGGGTAGCCTGCTGTGGCAGGGCGTAGGAGGTACCCGCGAGCCGCTCGGCCCAGGTCGCAAAGGCCTCCGCGTAGCCCAGGCCGTAGGACAAAATGGAGGTGACCCGGTCGTCGCGGTGCTGGAAGCTATAGTCTACCTGCATCCCCCGAAGGTCCTCAGGAGTGCCCCGGGCTTCGGCAAACTGGATCTCGCCGGCCAGCGCGGCGATCACCGTACGTAGGGTAGCCGTATCGCGGGTAAATAGGGCATACTCGCCCAGAATACCCGCGATCTTGATCAGGTCACCACCCGGCCGGGCTCCCCAGGCCTCCAGGGTGGCCCTACCCATGATGGGGGCTGCCAACTCCCGCTGCCGCTCGGTCAGGGCGTCGTCGTAGAGTAGCAGAACGTGCACGAGTTGGCGTGGCGTACCGATCTGGTTGTCCCACCAATTTTCCCCGATCCAATCGTTCGCCAGCCAGTCGTCGAGGCCGCGAGCGATGGCAGCACCCAGCTCGCTATCTGCGGTGTACGGCGTACCGGGCTTGCGGTAGGCACGGGCCAGGTCTATCAGCCGGCCCAGGTGGCGGGAGTGATCGAATCCGGTGCGTGAGGTATCCCGGTAATCAATATCCGGCCACCGCCCGACGGGCGATAGCTCTGACAGCAACTCCGCTACCTGATCTTCTAGCACGGTATCGCGGAGTAGTTCGATCACGACCCGGTCGCGTACCCGTTCCAGGTCCTGGGCAATCAGGCTCGTCCGCAGCGTACAAACCGCCAATAGAATAAGCAGGGAGTACCGCGATTGCATAAAGAGTAGTATTATGGGTGTGATTTATGCTTAATAGTACGAAAAGTCATTTCATGCAGCGGTTTGTGTACATCGGCGTTCTTGTACTCGCGTCCCTGGGTGCGGCTGCCCAGATCGCTGCCACCACCCTTACCGTACACGCGGGGGACTACGCACGGCAAAACACCCCGGTGTGTGCGCAACTTGCCGATAGTCTGCCTAGTGACGGCTCCGTTCAGCTGCACGAATTAGCCGATGGGCAGCGACGCAGAGTCATGAGCCAGTCGGCGGGGTGCTCCCTGTGCTGGACGCTAGAGGGTACCACCCCCGCCGGCACCAGCCGGGAGTACGAGCTGAGTGTAGGCCCCTCCGCCACCTCCGTTGCACCTGCGGCCGCGGCCCAACTGTCAGAAGGGAAAGTCACCTTTTCCCACGGGGAAAAAACCCTGCTTAGCTACCAGATCGACAAGGTCCCCGTGCCCCCCGGCGTAGACTCCATCTACTCCCGCGGCGGCTTTCTTCACCCCCTGCTGAGCCCCGCCGGCGATACCCTCACGCGCATCCAGCCCGATGACCACTACCACCACTACGGGGTGTGGAACCCCTGGGTGCACGCCGAGTATGACGGCCGGGAGCTTGACTTTTGGAACCTCGTGAAGGGACAGGGCACGGTGGCCGTAGACGGGGTGGGGGAGCTGGTCGAAGGACCGCTACACAGTGGCGTGACCGTTCAGCAAAGCTACCTAGCATTCCGCGATAGTGCCGTGACGGACGACCCGCAAAAACTGCTCGACGAGACGCTGCAACTGCGGGTACATCCCCTGGACAAAGACCGCTACTTGATTGATTATCAGACTACTCAAACGAATCCTACCGAGCTACCCTTCACCGTGCGCGCCTACCGCTACCAGGGGTTCGGCTACCGAGCCCGGGCCAGCTGGGACGATAACAACGTGACGCTGCTGACCTCGGAGGGCTACGGTAAAGACGACGGCAACGGCACCCGCGCCCGCTGGATGAACGTGAGCGGTCCCGTGGAACATGGCCAGGCGGGTATTCTCTTCCTGACCCACCCGGAAAACTACAACTTCCCTGAGCAGATCCGCATCTGGCCGACGGGCATGAACGAGGGTAGGGAAAACGTCTTCGTCAATTTCAACCCGGCGCAGGAACAGGACTACGTGCTGCGGCCCGGTGGGGCCTACCGGCTACGGTACGGCATGCTGGTGTACGACGGCACGATTGACTCCACGGAGGCCGAGCGTTACTGGCAGGACTTTGCCTATCCGCCCGCGGTAGTAGTGCGGCAACAGGCGGACAAGCTGGCGGGGGCGCAGGTGCTGGTATATACGAGGAATGGCGAGGGCTACGTGCACGAAAATATTGCGGCTAGCGTTGCGGCCATCGAGGGGCTGGGGGAGCGGTACGGTTTTACGGTGACCACGACGGAAGATCCAACGGTATTCACCCAGGCGCGACTGGCGGACTTCGACGTACTGGTGTTTTCTAATACCAATAACGAGGTATTCGATACCCCGCAGCAGGAGCAGGCACTGAAGGACTACATTGCCGGCGGGGGTGGTTTCGTAGGCATCCACTCGGCCTGCGGTACGGAGCGCGACTGGCCCTGGTTTGCCCGGATGCTCGGGGGAAAATTTCACCGGCACGCCCGGCAGCAGGACTTCGACGTGGCCGTGCTCGACGCCGATCATCCTTCCACGAGCCACCTGCCGCCCACCTGGCATATCCGCGACGACGAGTGCTACTACCTCAAGCAGCTCAACCCCAATATCCACGTCCTCCTGGCCGCCGACCTGACCACGGTCGAAGACGAGGAGGGAAAGACCGACTACCCCGCCGATACCTTCGGCGACTACTTTCCCACCAGCTGGTACCACACCACCGATGGCGGCCGGCAGTGGTACACCTCCCTGGGCCACCGCAGCGAGCAGTACAGCGATCCCGCATTCCTCCAGCACATCCTCGGCGGCATCCGGTGGGCTTCGTCAAAGTAACACCCGTCCCCCATCCCTCAATCCCCCGTCCCTAATCCCCCTACCATGAACCGTAGAAGCCTACTTAAAAAATCAGTCGCCGCGGCCGCAGGTGCAACGCTCTTTCCCAGCATCGTGCCCGCCCACGTACTCCGCAGCGAAACGGCCCCGAGCAACAAGCTCAACATCGGCCAGATCGGCTTCGGCCGCATCGCTGCGGGACACGACCTGCCGGAGACGCTGAAAAACGATATCGCCCGCGTAGTGGCCGTCTGCGACGTAGACAGTAAACGTAAGGAAAAGGGTAAGGCCTTTATCGAAGATTACTACCGCACGAACTCCGGTAGCGACCGGCTAGTGGACGTAAAGATGTATGACGACTACCGCGAGCTGCTGGCCAGTCCGGAGATCGACGGGGTCATCATCTCCACCCCCGATCACTGGCACGCCCAGCCGGCCATCGAGGCGGCTCTGGCGGGCAAGGATGTGTACCTGCAAAAACCCACTTCCCTGACCGTCGAGGAGGGCCGTATGATGAGCGATATCGTACACCGCTCGGGCATTGTTTTTCAACTGGGTAGCCAGCAGCGGAGCGAGGAGCCCTGGCCGCAATTTCGCCGCGCCTGCGAGCTGGTCCGAAACGGACGCATCGGTACGCTTACCAAGATCGAAATCGGCCTACCAAGTGACCCCGCCGGCGGCGACAAGACGCCGATGGAAGTGCCCTCCAATCTCAACTACGAGATGTGGCTCGGCTCTACGCCCTACGTACCCTACACCGAGGACCGGGTGCACCCGCAGGAGGATTTTTCCCGGCCGGGCTGGCTGCGCTGCGAGCAGTTCGGTGCCGGTATGATTACTGGCTGGGGCGTGCACCACATCGACATTGCGCACTGGGGCATGGGAACGGAGTTTACCGGTCCGGTGGAAATTGAGGCCACGGCCAAATTTCCCGAAGAAGGGCTCTGGAACGTGCACGGCCCCTACCACGTCGTGGCCAACTACGCCAACGGGGTGGAGATGATCGTCGACGGCGACTTCCCGAACGGGGTCCGGTTTTACGGCAGCGAGGGCGATATCTTTGTTTCCCGCGGCAGCCAGGGGGTGACGGCCAGCGATCCCAACTTCGGCAACTCCGACGCCTTCAAAACCTCCATCACGGACAAGGACCGGCTCACGCTTACCGACCAGGATTTACGCCTTTACGCCAGCCCCGAGCAGCACCGCAATTGGCTCAACTGCATGAAGTCGCGCCAATTAACCATCTCCCCGGTCGAGGTAGCCCACCGCTCCTGCACGGCCTGTCTCATTGCCCACATCGCCATGAAGGTGCCGGGTAAGCTGCGGTGGGACCCGGTTACGGAGCGCTTCCGGGATAATGATGTGGCGAATCGGATGCTGGCGCGGTCGCAGCGCTTTCCTTATGGGTACGAGAATGTGCCTGCGCTGGCTGGTATGGGGTAGGTGCTTACCACGCTCAGCAAAAACCTTCGTGATGAAACTACCTGCCAGTCTACTCCTCCTGCTCACCGCCTGCACCACCCCCACCCAAGAGTCCGTGGTAGTAACCACCCAAGCACCCCCGGTCAAACTAGTCACCTTAGACCCAGGCCACTTCCACGCCGCCCTGGTGCAAAAAAGGATGTACCCCGGCGTAGATTCCACCGTACACGTCTACGCCCCCGCCGGCGACGACGTTCAGCAGCACCTACAGCGCATCGAGCGCTATAATAGTGGGGAAGAACCCACCGCGTGGCGCGAGGAGGTTTACACCGGCACTGATTACCTGGAGCGTATGCTGGCCGAGGGGGCCGGCAACGTCGTCGTGCTCAGTGGCAACAACGGGCGAAAGACGGAGTACATCAAGGTCGCGGTCGACAACGGCTACCACGTACTGGCTGATAAACCGATGGTGATCGACCCGGCGAAATACGAATTGCTGGAGCAGACCCTAGGCGAGGCGGAAGCGAAGGACCTGCTGGTGTACGACATCATGACCGAGCGCTTCGAGATCACCACCATGCTACAGCGAGCATTTTCCCAGCGACCAGAGGTGTTCGGAAAATTGCTCGAGGGGACGGTGGCCGAGCCGGCGATCTCGAAGGAGAGCGTGCATCATTTCAGTAAGCTCGTGTCGGGACAACCCCTGGTGCGGCCGGCCTGGTTCTTCGATGTGCAGCAGCAGGGCGAGGGAATCGTGGACGTAGCCACCCACCTGGTAGACCTGGTGCTGTGGGAGACCTTTCCCGATCAGCCCATCGACACGGCGGAGGTGGAGGTAGTGAATGCCCGGCGGTGGGCTACGGAGCTGAGTCGGCAGCAATTTGCCCACGTTACGGGGGGCGACGAGTTTCCGGAGTACCTGCTTCCGGCGGTACGGGATGATAAGTTAGAGGTATACGCTAACGGTGAGATCAATTTCACGGTGCGAGGGGTACACGGTAAGGTCTCCGTAGTATGGAACTACGAGGCCCCGCCGGGGGCTGCCGATACTCATTACTCAATTATGCGGGGCAGCCGGGCGGACCTGGTCATCCGCCAGGATGCGGCGCAGGACTACCGGCCGACGCTCTACGTGGAGCCTAAGGAGGAACTTACCGAGGAGGCCATAACGGAGATCGTGGTGAGCCTGCACGACCGCTTCCCCGGACTGTACTTCACGCCGGTAGGAGAAGGGTACGAGATCCTGGTACCCCCCGAGCTACGCACCGGCCACGAGGATCACTTCGGGCAGGTGACCGAGCAGTACCTGCGCTACCTACGGCAGGGCGGCATGCCGGAGTGGGAGCGGGTGAATATGCTGACGAAGTACTTTGTTACGACCCAGGGGTATCGGATGAGCCGAAAATGACTAAGACGTTTTGGTGTGACGATCGGTCACTTTGCGCCTACGGGCTACCACTACCCATAAAATGATAACGCACCGATGGCCGAAGTACTGAAAATTCACCCTGCCGATAACGTCCTGGTGGCCCTGCGCGACTTCCGCGCCGGCGAAACCGTCGCCGACGGCGAAGGTGCCATTCCCTTGCTGGAGGATATACCTACGAAGCACAAACTGGCCGAACGCGACTTCCACGCGGGCGAAACGATCGTGATGTACGGTGTTACGGTAGGTAAGACCCTCCGTCCCGTACCCCGTGGCACCCGCATCAGCACCGAAAATACCGTGCACGCCTCCAGCGAATACAGCGTCGGCGAACGCAGTGCCGCCTGGGACGCGCCGGACACCGCTGCCTTCACCGGTCGCACCTTTAACGGCTACCACCGCGGCGACGGGAAGGTGGGTACCCGCAATTACTGGCTGGTCATTCCGCTAGTGTTCTGCGAGAACCGCAACATCGACGTGATCCAATCGGCCATGCTCGAAAAGCTGGGCTATGTAACCGAGCGCGCCTTCAGCGTCGACGTGGACGCCCTGATCGCGAAGTACCGCAGCGGCTCCACCCCCGAGGAAATCATGGAAACCTCCGTGCTGCGTTTGGGTACCGACCTGCGGCAGAACCGTGTATTTCCGAACGTCGATGGCATCAAGTTCCTGACCCACCAGGGCGGTTGCGGGGGCATCCGGCAGGACTCCGAAACCCTCTGCCGGCTGCTGGCCGGCTACCTCAACAATTCCAACGTCGCCGGCGGGACCGTCCTCAGTCTCGGCTGCCAGAACGCGCAGGTGAGCTTGCTGCAGGAGGCGCTGGAGCGGCAGTCTCCCGCTGGGTTTAGTAAGCCGCTTTACATCCTGGAGCAGCAGCGCAGCACTTCGGAGCGTGCCTTCATTGCCGAGGCGATAAAGGCCACTTTCACCGGACTGATGGAGGCCAACCGCTGCGAGCGGCAGCCCGCCGGCCTGGAGCACCTAACCCTCGGTCTGGAGTGCGGCGGTTCTGACGGATTTTCCGGTATTTCGGCCAACCCCGCCCTGGGCTACACCTCCGACCTGCTGGTGGCCCTGGGTGCCAAGACACTCCTCTCCGAATTCCCCGAACTAAACGGGGTGGAACAGGAACTGGTGAACCGCTGCCTGACCGACGAGGGCGCCAACAAATTTGCCGGCCTGATGCGTAGCTACTCCCAGCGTGCTGAGGAGGTGGGCTCCGCATTTTCCATGAACCCCTCGCCCGGTAACATCCGCGACGGCCTTATCACCGACGCCATGAAGTCGGCCGGTGCGGCAAAAAAGGGCGGCACTTCGCCGGTCGTGGATGTGCTCGACTACACCGAGCCGGCCACACGCCCCGGGCTGAACTTGCTCTGTACGCCAGGCAATGACGTAGAGAGCACTACGGGCCTCGCGGGCTCCGGCGCCAACCTGATTGTCTTCACCACCGGATTGGGTACCCCCACCGGCAACCCCATCGCGCCTACCGTCAAGATGGCCAGCAATACGGCGCTGGCCACCAAGATGGACGACCTGATCGACATCAACGCCGGCACCATCATCAGCGGTGAGGATAGCCTGCGTACCAAGGGTGAGGAACTACTAGAGCTCTTGATCCGCGTAGCCAACGGCGAACAACTAACCCAGGCCGAGCGACTCGGACAGGATGATTTCATCCCCTGGAAGCGCGGCGTCTCCCTCTGACCATATATCCCAAAAACCGACACCCCCCCGTGCTATGCGGCCACTCAACCGACAATGTGCTTCCGTTTCTCCCGCCCCCATCGAACGCATCCTGCAGTTCGGGGGCGGAAATTTCGTGCGGGGGTTCGCCGACTGGATCGTGGAGGTGTATAACCGGGAGCAATCCGTGCCGCTGGGCGTTGTGGTCGCCAACAACTCCGACCGGCAGATCTACCGCGACTGGTCCGCCCAGGACGGTCTCTATCATGTGCTTACCAAGGGGATCAGTGATGGGAACTTGGTCGACCGCCACGAGCTAGTCACCTGCGTCAGCCGGGTATTAAGCCTTGATAAGGACTGGGAGGCTTTTCTGCAGACCGCCGAGCAGCCGGAGATGCGGTACATCTTCTCCAATACCACGGAGGCGGGCATCCAATTTTCGGAGTCGGACGCGGCCACGGACGCGCCGCCCGCTGAGTTTCCCGCCAAGCTCACGGCCTGGTTGCACCGTCGCTTCGACCGCTTCGGGGGGGACGGCGAGCGCGGGTGCGTGGTCATTCCGATGGAACTCATTGTGGAGAATGGTACCGTGCTACGTGAGAATGTACTGCAATATGCGCGGCACTGGAAGCTGTCGGAAGACCTCATCCGCTGGATCGAGCAGTCCTGCATCTTCTGTAACACCCTGGTCGACCGTATCGTGCCCGGGGTGGGGAAGGAGGAGCTGCCCGCCGCCCACAAACTTGTAGGGTACGAAGATGCCGCCATTACCCAGGGCGAACCTTACCACCTCCTAGCCATTGAGGCCCCAGCTGCCGTCCGCGATGAGCTTCCGCTGGACGACATTGGCCTAAACATCATTTATACCGACGACCTAACGCCCTACCGGCGCAGCAAGGTGGCCATTCTGAATGGTGCCCACACCACCATGGTCCCGGTAGCCTACCTCTGTGGCCGGGAGACGGTGCGCGAAACTCTGGAGGACAACCTGACGGGCAGCTACGTGCGCGACGCGCTGTACGAGGAGATCATTCCCACCCTCGATCTGCCGGGCGTGGATCTCCAGCAATTCGCCCGCGACGTGCTTGACCGCTTTCGTAACCCCTTCATTCACCACCGCCTGCTGAGCATCTCCCTAAACTCCGTTTCGAAGTACCGCGAGCGCGTCCTGCCGAGCGTGATCGCCTACCACGAGCAGCGGGGGGAGTGGCCCCACCGGCTGATCCTGTCGCTGGCGGCCCTCGTACGCTTTTACCTCGGTGAGCGGGACGGTGCCGAAATCCCCCTCAGGGATGACCCCTGGGCCATCGAGTTCTTCCGGTCGGCCTGGGCCGCGACGGATGGCTCCCCCGCCAGTCTGCACCAGCTCGCCGGAAAGGTGCTAGGTTGGGAACGTGCCTGGGGCCGGGACTTGTCGGTTCACCCGGACCTTCACCAACTGCTCGCCGCCCAGCTGCGGGAAATAGGGGCAAACGGCATGAACGCGGCCGTGGCCGCCGTGTAGCTACGCAAATCATCACCGACTGCGAAATAGGCAGCCACCTGCACGACATTCCGTCCTTCTGGATACTCCGCACCTGCGTCCCCGGCAGAAACAACAGGCAGTGTTACACCGGATGAGTCGGTAGGCGAAGCGCTATTTTTGCGGCATGCGCTCCATCCTTCTGCTCCTTACCACGCTTGTTTGCACCATACTGATTGTAGGGCCCCTGCCCCACAACAGTATACGCGCCCAGGACACCACCCTCTACACTCGCACCCTAGCCAGCCTACCTGCCTACACCGAGTTCCTCTCCTTACCCAACGACGCGCGCATTGACGGACAGCTGGAACCTAATCTTCAATGGCTGGAACGGGAGTTCAGTCGGCGCGGCTTTGAAACCCAACGGCTACCCAACGCCGGTATCGACCTGCTACTGCTGAGCTATCCGGCGGAGGACGCAGGTGCAGAAACGGTGCTGTTTTACGGCCACGTCGATGGACAGCCCGTAGATCCCAGTAAGTGGGTGCTGGCCCCGCCGTTTGAGCCAGTGTACGGAATGATGGACGTGGATAGCAGCGGTGAGGTCGTGTATACCGCCGCCGAACTCCCCGCCGCGCCGGAGGAAAGCGAGGTACGCCTGTTTGGCCGCGCCAGTAGCGACGCCAAGGCTCCAATCATGCTCTTCCTGGTGGCCTGGGACCAGCTCCTGGCCGACGGTAAGCGGCCGGACTACCACGTAAAATTCGTGATCGACCCGATGGAGGAGGCCAGTAGCCCAGACCTGCCCGGTGCCGTGGAAACCCACCGCGAGGCCCTGGCTGCCGATCACCTCGTGATCCTCGACGGACCGGTACACGCCACTAACCGGCCCACGCTCATGGGCGGTGCCCGCGGTATCGCCACTGCTCGCCTGACGGTGTACGGTCCCCGGCTACCTCAGCACAGTGGCCACTACGGCAACTACGCGCCCAATCCTGCCCTGCGGCTGGCCCAACTGTTGGGCTCGATGAAGGACCAGCAGGGTAGGGTGACCATCCCGGGCTACTACGACGGCATCGAGTTGGACGCCGCTACCCGCGAGATGCTGGCGGGGGTGCCGGACGATGTGAATGACATCCGCCAGAAAATTGGGTTTAGCGAAGCGGACGGGGTAGGAAGCAACTTACAGGAAGCGCTGCAGTACCCGAGCCTCAATATCCGCGGGCTGTCGAGCGGCTGGGTGGGCAGTGCGGCCCGGACCATCATTCCTAATACGGCGGTAGCTAACCTGGACCTACGGCTAGTAAAGGAAAGCAACGGCGACCGGCTGCTGACCCTGGTGGAGCAACACATCGAAAACCAGGGCTTCCACCTCATCCCGGACGGCCGGGAGCCTACCGACGAGGAGCGGGCGAGTTATCCGAGGTTGGCGAGCTTCAGCGGGAGTACCAGCTACGGCGCCTTTCGTACTGATCTGAACGGACCGACCGGAAGCTGGCTGCAGCGTGCCCTCACCCATACGTTCGGCACCGCCCCGGTACTGGTACGTACTATGGGCGGGTCGGTACCCATTGCCCCCTTCGTCAACACCCTGGACGTGCCCGCGATTGTGTTACCACTCGTTAATCCAGACAATAATCAGCACAGTCCCAACGAGAACATCTTACTCAGGAACTATTTTCGTGGGGCAGAAAGTCTCTACGGCGTGCTGGCCGAGCCCCTCACCACGGATTAATTTAGATGGAATATCTCCTCAACCCCGACCTGCCGATCCACCCCGCCCTGGCCGATCGGTGGCGCGGTAACCCCATCGTGGGGGAGGAGTTTCAGTACCTGCGCGACCCCTTCCGCCCCCAGTGGAGCCAGGTCATGCGCATGATGCTGCTACCCAATCCGCAACGGGCGGTTAAGAAAGCCGATAAGTGGGTGCCGCGGGTGAACCCCGACGTGGGCTACCTGGAGGATCGCAGCGAAAACTGGATTGTCTGGCTTGGCCACGCCTGCTTCCTCTTTCAGCTCAACGGCCTGCGCTTCCTGACCGATCCGCAGCTGACCGATATGCCCTTCGTGCCCCGCCGCGTGCATCCGCCCTTTGGCTATGAGGAACTGCGCGGGATCGACTACCTCCTGCTCAGCCACGACCACCGCGACCACGTCGACGAGAAGTGCATCCGCGCCATCACGGCCAACAACGACATGCACAAGATCCTCTGTCCGCTGCGCCTTTCCAACGTCATCAGCGAATGGGTGGGCACTACCCCCATCGAGGAGGCTGCCTGGTACCAGCGCTACGCTACGGAGGGTACGGGGGTGACTATCCACTTCCTACCCACCCGCCACTGGTGCCGCCGGGGCCTCACCGACTTCAACCGCGTACTCTGGGGTAGCTTCATGCTAGAAGTCGGGGAGCATACCATCTACTTCGGTGGCGACAGTGCCCGCACCGCGTACTGGGCCGAGATCGGCGAGCTTTTCCCCGACATCGACCTGGCCATGCTCGGCATCGGTGCCTATAAACCCGAGTACATGATGCGCGAGAATCACGCCAACCCCGCCGAGGCCTTCACCGGTTACCGCGACCTGCACGCCGAGCTCTGGTGGCCCATGCACCACGGCACCTACGACCTGAGCAACGAGCCGGCCTCGGAGCCCATCAGCTGGGCCAGCAAGCTGATGGACAAGCACGGCTTCGGGGAGTGCCTCGTGCAGCCCCCCATCAACGAACCCTGGTGGTTTAAATAAACCCCATGCGCGTCGACATCATCTCCACCGTCCCCGAGCTCCTCACCAGTCCACTTTCCCACTCCATCATGCAGCGGGCGCAGGACAAGGGACTACTGACGGTCGAGGTACACGACCTACGCCCCTACGGCCTCGGCAAGCACAACAGTGTCGACGATTACCAATTCGGCGGCGGGGCGGGCATGGTCATGCGCTGCGAGCCCCTGGCCGCGCTGATCGATGAGCTCCGCGCCGAGCGCAGCTACGACGAGATTGTCTACCTCACCCCCGACGGCGAGCGCTACGCCCAGCGGCGGGCTAACCGGCTTTCTTTGCTCGACAACCTCTTGCTCATCTGCGGCCACTACAAGGGCATTGATGAGCGCATCCGGGAGGAGTACGTGACCCTGGAACTAAGTATCGGCGACTACGTACTCTCCGGCGGCGAACTGGCGGCGGCGGTAGTAGTCGATAGCATCGGCCGTCTACTCCCCGGCGTGATTGGGGATGAGACCAGCGCGCTGACCGATACCTTTCAGGACGATCTGCTGGCCCCGCCGGTGTATACCAGGCCGGCGGAGTGGCGGGGTAGGGCGGTGCCGGAGGTGCTCAGGGGCGGGGACGCAGCTGCGATAGAACGCTGGCGGGAGGAGCAGGCCGAGGCGCGCACGGCGGCGCGGCGGCCTGATCTTAGCTAAACCGTTGGACGCTTTAAAGCGTCCAACGGTTACCTGGTGACCAACAATCGTGGTCGCCTGCCGTTGCTTTCAGGGTAATCACGACCCTCCCATGGCCTTCAACCTCCAGTCCAAATTCTCCCCCACCGGTGACCAGCCGCAGGCCATCGAAAAGCTCGTAGCGGGCGTACAGCAGGGCGAGCGCGGACAGGTACTGCTCGGCGTAACCGGCTCGGGGAAGACCTTCACGATGGCCAACGCCATTGCCCAACTGAACCGGCCCACGCTAGTGCTGACCCACAACAAGACGCTGACCGCCCAGCTCTACGGAGAGTTCAAGGAGTTCTTTCCGGATAACGCCGTAGAGTACTTCGTGAGCTACTACGACTACTACCAGCCGGAGGCCTACCTGCACACCTCCGATACCTACATTGAAAAAGACCTGGCGATCAACGAGGAGGTCGATAAACTACGCCTACGGGCTACTTCTAACCTACTGAGCGGCCGCCGCGATATCATCATCGTAGCCTCCGTCTCGGTGATCTACGGTATGGGGAACCCGGAGGACTATAAATCGGGCATCATCCGCCTGGAAGTTGGGCAGACCAAGAGCCGCAACGGTTTTCTCTACGACCTGGTCGATAGCCTGTACAGCCGTACCGAGACCGACTTCCGCCGGGCCACCTTCCGCGTGCGGGGCGATACGGTAGACATCAACCTGCCCTACGTCGAGTTCGGCTACCGCGTGGTCTTCTTCGGCGACGAGATCGAGGCCATCGAGAAGATTGAAATCGACACGGGTAAGCGGATCGAGTCCATGCGCAACGCGGCGATCTTCCCGGCCAACCTCTACGTAGCCCCCAAGGAGCGACTCAATGGCATCATTCGCAACATCGAGGACGAGCTCTACGAGCAGGAGCGCTATTTCGAGCGGGAAGGCCGGCTGCTGGAGGCTAAGCGCATCCACGAGCGTACGAGCTTCGACCTGGAGATGATGCGCGAACTGGGCTACTGCAACGGCGTAGAGAACTACAGCCGCTTCTTCGACGGCCGCCGCCCCGGTACCCGCCCCTTCTGCCTGCTCGACTACTTTCCGGACGATTACCTCATGATCATCGACGAAAGCCATGTCACCATACCTCAGGTCCGCGGCATGTTCGGCGGCGACCGGGCGCGCAAGCTCTCCCTGGTCAACTTCGGCTTCCGCCTGCCCTCGGCCATGGACAACCGGCCGCTCAACTTCACCGAGTTCGAGTCCCTGATCAACCAGGTGATGTACGTCTCGGCTACCCCCGGAGACTACGAGCTGGAGCAGACGGGCGGGGAGATCGTGGAGCAGCTTATCCGCCCCACTGGCCTGCTCGACCCCCCCATCGAGGTACGCCCCAGTCTCAACCAGATTGACGACCTCATCGAGGAGATCGACGAGCGCCGCAAGGTCAACGAACGCGTACTGGTCACTACCCTCACCAAGCGGATGAGCGAGGAACTGACCAACTACTTCGCCAACCTCAACATCAAGGTCCGCTACATCCACTCCGAAGTGGATACGATGGAGCGGGTGGAGATCCTACGCGACCTGCGCCTGGGCGAGTTCGACGTGCTGGTGGGTGTAAACCTACTGCGGGAAGGGCTCGACCTGCCGGAAGTATCGCTAGTTGCCATCCTCGATGCCGATAAGGAGGGTTTCCTGCGCAACGAGCGAAGCCTCACCCAGACCGCCGGCCGCGCCGCCCGCAACAGCAACGGACTAGTAATCATGTACGCCGACGTCGTCACCGACTCCATGCGCCGCACCATCGACGAGACCAACCGCCGCCGCGCCATCCAGATGCAGTACAACCAGGAGAACGATATCACGCCGCTGACCATGGCCAAGACCCGCGACGAGATCATCAATCGCAGCACCATCCTCGACATCCGCGGCAAGAACGCCCGCAGGGCCTACGTAGAGCAGACCCAGCCCAGCGTGGCGGCCGACCCTGTGCTCAACGCCATGACCAAGGACCAGCTCGAAGCGGCCATCCAGGAGGCCGAGCGCAAGATGAAAACCGCGGCCAAGGAGCTCGACTTCATGAGTGCGGCCCAGTACCGCGACGAGGTCTTCGCCCTGAAGGCGAAACTTAAGCTGGGCGGGATGGTGTTGAAGGAGAACTAGCGTATATTTCACTTCAATCTATAGAGGCATGGGATCCATAAATGACATCAAACGGAGCTTTCTCGAGCTATCTGCACCGGACCGGATGCAGTTGCTACATGAGTTACTCGATAGTATTCATGAGAAGCCTAAGTCAGTTGATGCCATTGTTCTGACACCAAAACAAATAGCTTTGGGACTCACCCCTGACATGGTAAAAAAACATCCTATTTTTCAACTTGCCGGTCGGTGGACGGATGAGGAGGCGGACGAGATGAAACGCATCATCAAAGAAGGGGATTGGATTGACGAGGATCAGGGGTGAGGGTAGTATTGCTAGATACTAGTATAATGATTGACCTAATCCAGGGTGAAGCTGCTGTATTAGAAATTTATTCAGAATACGATCGGTTGCTCTTTCCGGCAGTAGCGCTTGGCGAGCTATATTTCGGTGCTTACAATAGTAGCAAGCTAGAAAAGCACCTAGAAGAGTGTATCGAAGTACAACGGCTAGCTGCAATCGTACCAGTTGACGTCGATACAGCTGAAGCATACGGAAAAATTAAGAGCGTGCTGAAGGTAAAGGGTCAATTGATCCCCGAGAAGGATCTTTGGATAGCCGCCACCGCCACTGCCTATGGGGTTGAACTACTTACTCGGGACAAACACTTTCTGCGAGTTGATGGACTTGACGTAACTGTTATATAGCTAATTCTTTGTTGATGAATCCCACCCTCCACCACCTCCTCCAAAAGCATCTCCCCCCCGAAACCAACCAGTGGATGGAGAGCAAGCTCACCGTGCTACAGGCCGACTTCCAGCCCCGCTCCTTCTACCTCGCCTTCGGAGCCTGCCCCCGCTTCCTCGGCAAGGACACCCTCACCTTCACCGAGGCCGAACTCAGCAGCCTTACCGTTGCCTACCCCAATTTTAGTGCTACCGAGTGGACCACCGACCAGCTCGCCCGCATTCTACTCGCTACGGCCCTGCCTACAGAGACAAATGTGGAGGTGCTCGACACCCTCTTCGGCACCGCCGACTACCGCGAGCTTATTGCCCTCTACAAGGGACTCTATTTCCTCCACAACGCCCCCGACTTTGTGCCCCGCACCCGCGAGGGACTACGCACCAATATGACCGGCGTATTCGACGCCATCGCCCTCGAAAATCCCTACCCCGCCCGCTACCTCGACGAGGACGCCTGGAACCACATGGTGCTCAAGGCCATGTTCATGCAGCGCCCCATGTACCGCATCTACCGCATCGAGGACCGCAAGAATGCTAAACTGGCCAATATCTTTCTCGACTACGCCGAGGAGCGCCGTAGTGCCCACCGGCCAGTGAGCCCGGAGCTGTGGCGCTTCGTTGATGGCTTCGTGACCGACCGGGCCCGGATTGCTTTAGAGAAAACTAGGGACACGGGTACACCTCTGGAGCGTCGGGCCGTTGAGAAGATACTGGCTCCGGATGCGGAGGCGGTGAGCTGGAATGCGATCGGTAGGGAGACGGAGACGGCGAACACCCAGTAGCGCAGCCAGAGGCTGCATTTTGCTGCCGCTGCCGGAGGCAGCATTTTACTATCCCCTGCACCTGCGGCCCCGCCCCCCCCACCAACGCCTACCACACCTCCAACGACCGCCCCGCAACAACTCAACAACCCAACAACTCCCCCCCCCCCTTGCAATTCATCGACCCCCACGTACACATGGTCTCCCGCACCACCGACGACTACGAGGCCATGGCCGCGGCCGGCGTGGTAGCCCTGATCGAACCCGCCTTCTGGCTCGGACAGCCCCGCACGGAGGTCGGTAGCTTCAAGGACTACTTCAGCACCCTGGTGGGCTGGGAACGCTTCCGCTCCTCCCAGTTCGGCATCCGGCACTACTGTACCATGGGACTGAACTCGAAGGAGGCCAACAACGAGCCCCTGGCCGAGGCCGTCATGGAACTGCTGCCGTTCTACGCAACGAAAGAGGGCGTGGTGGCCATCGGCGAGATCGGCTACGACGACCAGTCGGCGGCCGAGGACAAGTACTTCCGCCAGCAGATCGAACTGGCCCTGGAGCTGGACCTGCCCATCCTCATCCACACCCCCCACCGTGACAAGAAAAACGGCACCTACCGCAGCATGGACGTGCTGGAGGAGCACGGCTGCGATCCCACCATGGTCATCATCGACCACTGCAACGAGGAGACCGCCCGCGAGGTGCTCGACCGTGGCTACTGGACGGCCTTCACCATCTACCCCGGCACCAAGATGGGCAATGCGCGCATGGTCGACCTCATGAAGCAGTACGGGTCGGAGCGCATCATCGTCGACAGTTCGGCCGACTGGGGCATTTCTGACCCGCTCTCTGTACCGAAAACCGCCGCCCTAATGCTCCAGCGCGGCATCCCCGAGGAAGACGTGCGCAAGGTCACCTACCAAAACGCCTACGACGCCTACTCCCAGAGCGGGCAGATGGACGAGTCCCACTGGCAGGACGCCCCCGAGATCGATCAGAACCAGCTCTTCAGCGGCAACAGCGTGCTGCGGGCCGGCCGGCGCACCGCCGAGCAAGCCGAGGATGCCGACAACATCGTCTACTGATGGCCCGCCTACCTACGCTGCTCACCCTCATGCGGCCGGCTAATCTGGTCACGGCCGTCGCTGACATCCTGGCCGGAGCCAGTGTAGCCGCGGCCGTTACCGGGGGTTGGGACGACAACGTCAGCTACCTGGCCCTGGCCACCATCGGCCTTTACGGCGGTGGGGTAGTGTTCAACGACGTCTTCGACGTGGATCTCGACCGCATCGAACGGCCGGAGCGTGCGCTGCCGAGCGGGGAGGTCACCCTATCCGAGGCCGTACTTCTGGGGGGGCTCCTCCTGCTGGGGGGCATCGCCTTTTCATTGGTCGTATCGCAAAGCAGCGGTGCGATTGCCCTGGCTATAGCCGTCCTCGCGCTGGTCTACGACGCCCGGGCTAAGCACCATCCGCTCCTCGGTCCGCTCGTTATGGGGATGTGCCGTGGCGGCAATCTTCTCCTGGGCATCAGCCTGAGCACCGCAGCGCTCGCCAGCTACTGGTGGCTCGGATTTTTGCCGGTCGTCTTCATCGCCGCCATCACACTCACTAGCCGTGGCGAGGTAGGCGGGCAGAACCGCGGTTCCATCCGACTGGCCCTCGGCCTTGACATGCTCGTAGCCACCACACTCGTGGTCATCACCCAGTTCACCCGCGCTTCCTTCCTCCACCTCCTGCCCTTTTTCCTTCTCTGGTTCGGCATGAACGTCCGCGCCAAGCTCGCCGCCATTGCCGACAACCGTCCTGAGCTGATCCGCACGGCCGTAAAGACGGGAGTCTTATCCCTCATCCCCCTCAACGCCTGCCTGGCCGCCGGCTTCATGGGGTTGGGCACGGGGGTGCAAGTGCTGCTGTTGCTGCCAGCTTCTTTGTTTTTAGCACGTTTCTTTGCGGTCACTTAGGTGTTGAGTTAATGCGTTGATAGTTTGTTGCGTGGCCCGCGTTATAAGTGTTACAGGTACGACTGACGGGCTGCGTCATCTGGGGTAGGGGCCCTAGATGTAAGCCAGGTGCAGACAACACTGAGACGAGCGAAGCGAGCATCCAAAGTAATCCAACAACTCCATAACCCAACAACGCATCAACCCCCCATGCACATCCCCCCCCACCACCACCTCACCTACTGCACCAACATCCACCCCGGGGAAACATGGACCGAGGTACGCGATAGCCTGAAGTACGTCCTGGAGGTGCGCGATAAGCTCGGTGTGGAGGGGGCCTTCGGCATCGGACTGCGGCTTTCGGCACGGGCGGCAGAGGAGTTAGCGCGGCCGCAGGTGCTACGCGAATTGAAGGACTGGCTGGCCCGGCACGACTGCTACGTCTTCACCATGAACGGCTTTCCCTACGGCGACTTTCACGGCGAAGTCGTAAAGGATCAGGTACACGCTCCGGACTGGACGACGCGGGAGCGGGTAGAGTATACCATTCGGCTCTTCAATATCTTAGCGGAGTTGCTGCCGGAGGGGGTCGAGGGAGGTATCTCTACTTCGCCGCTATCATACCGGCCATGGCACCGTAGTCCGGAAGCGGTTAGGGAGGTTACGGAAAAGAGTGTGCTTCAGCTCATGAAGGTCATCCTGCACCTGGTGCGCATCAAGGAAATAACCGGGAAATCTTTACACCTTGACATTGAGCCGGAGCCGGACGGAATGCTGGAAAATAGTAGGGATTTCATTGATTTTTACAACGATAAGGTGCTCACTACTGGCCTCGACTGGCTGCACGATCACCTTGGCACCACCCGGGAGGCCGCCGAGGCTGCCATCCATGAACACCTCTGTCTTTGCTACGATGTCTGTCACTTTGCGGTGGCGTACGAGGAGCCGGCGGCGGTGCTGATGGCGCTCGAAGCGCATGGAATCCACGTAGGTAAGCTGCAAATCAGTGCGGCACTCAAAACCTCGCTCAGGGAAGACGAGGCCGACATCGCCCTCACCCGCCATAGCCTACTGCCCTACGCCGAGCCTATCTACCTCCACCAGACTGCCCTACGTGACCGCGACGGCACGATCAGCCAGTATTCCGACCTGGCCCCAGCCCTTGATGCTATGGGTAATCCTCACTATACCGAATTACGCACCCACTTCCACGTACCGATCTACACCGATAACTACGGCATTCTTCAATCCACCAACGACGCTATCACCGAAACCCTCCGCCTCTGGCAGGCTGATCCCTTCACCCACCACCTCGAGGTCGAGACCTACACCTGGGACGTACTGCCCGACCACCAGCGCCTGGGACTGACGGACTCGATCGCGCGGGAGCTGGAATGGGTGCTGCCGCAGTTAGCAGTTAGCGGTCACCACGCTACCAACCGGACGCTCAACTCTGAGCAAAGCGATCACGCTTTGCGTAAAGGTTCCAAGGGCTGACGCCCAAGGAACGCTTCGGGGTCCTTTTGCGCGGTTGAATTTTACCTGCGTTGCACCTGCGGCCCCGCCCCCTTACAACGCCTACCACGCCTCCAACGCCCGCCCTAACTCCTTAACCCCCTGACCCCTTAACTCCTTAAACCCCCTAACCCCTTGAACCCCGTAGCCCTCCTAGATGTCGTAGGCCTCAGCGCCGGACTCATCGGCCCCGATACCCCCTTCCTGCGCCAGTGGTCCGCCAGCCGCCGGGTGACTACCGTGGACCCCGTGCTGCCCGCCGTAACCACCACCGCCCAGACCAGCTACCTGACCGGAAAGTACCCCCGCAACCATGGCATCGTTGCTAATGGCTGGTTGTTTCGCGACGAGCAGGAGATCAAGCTGTGGCGGCAGTCGAACCACCTGGTGGAGTCAAAAAAGATTTGGGAGACGGCCCGCGAGCGCAACCCCGAGTTCACCGTGGCCAATATGTTCTGGTGGTACAATATGTACTCCTCGGTCGACTACTGCGTGACCCCCCGGCCGCAGTACCTGGCCGACGGCCGCAAAATGCCCGACTGCTACAGCTACCCCATGGAGCTGCGCCACCGGTTGCAGGCGGAGTTGGGCACCTTCCCGCTGTTTTCCTTTTGGGGACCGCGCACCAGTATCATAAGTAGCCGCTGGATCGCCGATGCCGCCATGCGGGTGTACGACTGGCACCGGCCGACGATGAACCTGGTCTACCTGCCCCACCTCGACTATAATCTACAGCGCCACGGACCCGACCACCCCAGCGTGCGGCAGGACCTGCGCGAGATCGATGCTGTGGTGCAGGACCTGATCGAGTTCTACGAGCGCAACGGGGTCGAAGTGATGATCGTCTCTGAGTACGGCATCACGAACGTTGATCGGCCGGTACACATCAACCGCATCCTACGCGAGGCGGGCCTGATCAGCGTACGCGTGGAGCGGGGCACCGAACTACTGGACGTAGGCACCTGCCGCGCCGTAGCCATGGCCGATCACCAGATCGCGCACGTGTATATCAAAGACCCGGCGGATGTACCCGCGGTACGTGAACTCCTGCAACGAGTCCCCGGCATCGGACTGCTACTGGACGAAGAGGGGAAGAAGTTCTATAACATCGACCACCCCCGCGCCGGCGAGCTGGTGGCCGTGGCCGACGACCGGAGCTGGTTTACCTACTACTACTGGCTCGACGATGCCCGTGCCCCCGACTATGCCCGCACGGTCGACATTCACAAGAAGCCGGGTTACGATCCGGTGGAGATGTTCCTGGACCCGGACAAGAAGCTACTTATCCCCCGCATCGCCCTCAAGGTGGCCGGCAAGAAACTCGGCCTGCGTACGCTGATGGACGTAGTGCCACTCCAGGCCGAACTGGTTAAGGGCTCCCACGGCAACCTTACGGGGGCGGATGCGGACAAGCCGGTATTTATAAGCGCCCTAGATACTGCGGAGCGACTGGAGGCTCCCGCGGTGCACGACTGGCTGCTGCGTAGTGTATTCGGCGATAGCTAGTCTAGCGTCATTGCCCGGTCCGGGAAGTTGGTGATGAAGCCATCTACGCCCAGCGCGCGGAGGCGGCGCATGTCTTCTTTCTCATTGACCGTCCAGGCATTTACCTTAAGGCCTGCGGCGTGAAGGGCGTTTACTGACTCCGGGGTGAGTCCGCTGTAGTTGGCATTGATCGCGGCGGCACCGACTTCCCGGGCGACCTCCAGCGCCTCTAGCGGGTGCCCGGTAGGCAGTATAGCGATCTCAATCTCCGAATCTAGCTCGCGCATCCGCCGCAGCTCATCGTGCCGGAAACTTGAGATCTGAAAGTCCTCGAGTTTCCAGCCGTGCTGGTCGATGAATTCCCGTAATAAGATGTACGTCCCCTCAGCCGTATTCGGGCCCTTCAGTTCTACGTTGATGCGGATCTGCTTATCGGCTAGCGTAAGTACGTCGCGCAGTCGGGGAATCTTGTAGGCACCGGCTAGCATCACCTGATTGAGCTCCGCCAGACTGAAGTCTTCGATCCTACCCGTCGTGTCGGTGAGTCGCCGCAGTTCCGCATCGTGGAACACGGCGATGGTCCCGTCCCGCAACCGCCACACATCCAGTTCCATCATATCCGCGCCCAGGTCGATGGCTCTTTGGAAGGCCGGCAGGCTGTTTTCTACGGCATGTCCGCTGGCCCCCCGGTGGGCAATGATCAGGGGGCGGGGCCGCAGGTGCAGAGTTGCTAGCACCGGAAAATGATCACTCGGATAGCGCCCGTCCACCGCATCGGTCAGCGTCGCGAATCGACTGACTTCTACACCCGGCGAAACCATGATATAGTCGATCCGCCGCTCCGCCGGCGTACTGTAATCGAAGCCGGTAAAGGTACCCGCCGGCCCCAGCCGAGTGTTGGCTACCGTATAGGCATCCTGTAAAGAGTCGGTGAGTATGGCAATGGGGTCCGACTCCGGCGTCAGGTTCAGGTCACCGAGCAATACTACCGGTAGTCCGCCCCGGTTGAGCGAGTTAATCATCTGGGTGATCAGACGGGCGCTTTCCACCCGGGCCCGCTCGCCGCGGTGATCGAAGTGGGTGTTGAAGACCCAGAACATCCGGTCCGTAGCCCGGTCCCGAAACTGACCGTAGGTACACACCCGGGGCAGGGCGGCATCCCAGCCCACGGAGGCTACGGCATTGGGAGTAGGGGAGAGCCAGAAGGTGCCGCTCCGCGCTACGGCGTACTTGTGACGGTTGTAGAACAGGGCGGAGTACTCTCCCTGGCCGTCTCCCTTCCGTCCCTCGCCCAGGTAGGCATAAGGAGTAAGGTGGCGGTCGAGGTATTCCAGTTGGCTCGGGAGTACCTCCTGGGTCCCTAGAATGTCAGGGGCATGAAACAGTACCTGATTGACTAAGAACTCCCGCCGGTAGGGCCAGGCATTGGCGCTATCGCTGGCCACGTCGAGGCGGATGTTGTAGGACATGACGGTCAGCGCGTCGTCCGTCGCCTTCTTCGATCCACCTGGCACCTGCGCGCCCGCCCAAAGCCAGGTGCAGAGGAGAAAGGGTAAGAGATAGTGCGGCTTGCCCATAGCTGATAGCGGTGTTGGTCTGCTAAGGTAGTGCAACCCTGCCCGCGGGGCGTCGTCATTACACAAACCTCACCCCCTACGCTATGCGCCTGATCTACCTATTTACCTGTCTTACTTGTTGGTTACCTGATGTAGACGGGCAGTCTACCCTGGAGCACGACATCTTGGAGCAGGACAGTCTGTTTTGGCTCGCCTACAATCGCTGTGACCTGGAGGCGTTTGGCGGATTTTTTGCCGAAGACCTGGAGTTTTACCACGACAAGGGCGGACTGACGCGCACCCGGGATAGCCTCGTAGCGAGTTTCACGCATGGCCTCTGCGCAGCGGGTACCAATCAGGTAGAGCGCAGGCTGGTGGCTGGTAGTTTACGCTTGTATCCAATCAACAACTACGGGGCGTATCTGCGGGGCACCCATACCTTTCACACGATGGTGGACGAGCGTGAAACGGGGGGAGTAGAAGAAGCGCAGTTCGCCCACCTGTGGACGCGGCAGGGGGACCGCTGGGTGATGTCGCGCGTGGTCAGCTACGATCACCATCCGCAGGAAACGGCCGTAGCCGAAGTTGCGGTGTCGGAAGCCATATTGCACAGTTACGTGGGTGAGTACGAAGCACCACAAACCGGTACGGTGAGTGTAACGCTGGTGGAGGGTCGGTTGCAGCTACAGTCCGGAGAGATGAAACTCGTGCTGGCTCCCCTGAACGAGACCACCTTCGCGGTGGCCGGCCGGCCCCTGACTTTCGAATTTGTGGCCCCGGCGGGTGGGCGAGCGACTGCCCTCCGGGTACGGGAGAATGGTAATCTCGTGGAGGAAGCTAGGCGAGTGGACTAGCCTCGACTGCTTTGTCGGACGGCATAGCCTTCCCGTAACGTTGCCCATTAAAAATCTTCGTGGGGGCCAGCCGGGCCTGCTCCTCCACCGGTAGCTCGGTAAAGCTGCGGCACTCCGCCGAGCAACAATCGTGGTACTCCGCCGCGCAGCTATCGCACTCGATGAACAGGATATGGCAGGCCTTATTCGCGCAGTCGAGCTGGCGGTCACTGGGCCGGCCGCACTGCTGGCAGTGGCTCACGACATCCTCGGTGATGCGCTCGCCGAGCCGCTCGTCGAAGACAAAGTTCTTGCCCACGTACTTCTTCTCCAGTCCCTCCCGCTCGCACTGCCGGGCGTACTCGATGATGCCGCCGTCGACCATGCTCACCCGCTCGAAACCCCGGTGAAGGTAGTAGGCGCTAGCCTTCTCGCAGCGGATGCCGCCGGTGCAGTACATGACGATCTCGCGGTCTTTTTTGTCCTCCAGGAGCTCCTCCACCACGGGTAGGATGTCACGGAAGTTGGTCACCGCCGGCCGGATGGCCCCCTCGAAATAGCCTACCGCGCTCTCGTAGTGGTTGCGCATGTCGACGACGATGGTATCGTCCCGGTCCAGTAGCTCATTGACCTCCCGGGCATTGAGGTGGCGACCCCGCTTGGTGACGTCGAAGGTGGCATCGTCAAGCCCGTCGGCTACGATCTTTGGGCGCACCCGGACGACGAGCTTAAGGAAGGATTTAGCCCGGGCTTCAATGGCGATGTTGAGGCGGGTATTCTTGAGGAAGGGTACGCTATATAGCGCTTCCCGAAAGGCTGCTAGCCGGGAGGCGGGGACGCTGAGCTGCCCGTTGATGCCTTCGGTGGCCACGTAAATGCGCCCCAGTACCCCGAGCTCCGACCAGCGGGCGTAGCAGTCGTCTCGAAAGGCCTGCGGATCGGCGATGTGGGCGTAGCGGTAGAAGGAGAGCGTGGTGCGGGGCTCGGTCTCGGCGTCCAGCCGGGCCTGGAGGTCCTCGCGGGAGAGGAGGTTGCGGAGTTCGTGGCTGCGGTCCATAAGCGGGGGCAAAGATACTACGCCCGGTGTAGCTCCCGCCGAAAGGCCGTAGTCTGTAGTAACTCCGTAGCCAGCCTCCCGAAGGCATCGTACCGCTCCGTAGTAGCGTGCAGCTGCTGCCGTAGCCAAGGAAAAATGTCGACGTGCACTAGGGGGATAGCCTGTTTCCACTGCCGGGCCAGCTCGCGTTGCAAGTCGTAGTCGAGCTGCTGGGCACGAAGCCCGTCGATCAGCTGCGATACGATAGCACGGCTTAGCCGCTCTGACCAGGGGGTGGTACGACTCAGCGACAAGAGACGGGGGAGGCTCCGTAGTTGGAGCGCGTTCGGAGTTTTGGTTAGCAGCTCGTCGTACAGCGTGTCGAACTCAGCGGCAGGCAGTAGTCGCATGACCTCCGTGCCGGTATCGCCGGGAAAGCCGGCGGGCTGTTCCAGAATTAGGAATCTGGCAAATTCCAGCACCGTCCGGGCCTCTTGATAGGAGATAACGGCACGCGCCGCATCCCGTAGTTCCAGTGGCTTGAGGATAAGCCAGAAGGCAGGCAAGGGCGGGGTAGTGAGCTCCGCCCAACTCTCCGGAGGTAGGGTACGCAGAAGCCGCTGCGGTAGGGTATCTGGCGCTTTGGTCGTGCCATAACTAGCCAAAAGCTCCTTCAGCTCCCCCTTCGGCAGTACCCGGTTGAAGTCACCCCGCTCAGACACCACCGCCCGGGCGATCCGACGAAAGTCCGCAAGCGTGGTCGGCTCGCGGGCCAGCAGGAGTAGCTCGGTGACGGCGCGGCGCACCCCCTTGCGTTTTGGCAGTAGTGCTTCGCGTAACCAGGGCCAGTCGGCGGGGGTGAGGCCGACACGCAGCCCCTGTACTAGCACTTCCTGGTTGCGGGGGCTCTGCTGCGGCCATTCACTAGCCAGCGCTTCCCGGGCGGCAGTGGGGTCGGTGCGGCGCCAGCGGGCAAGTAGACTAGCCCTCCCGGTGGGCTGTTCCTCGCGGCGGTAGGCGGCGGCGTAGTCGTGGTCGGGCAGCAGGGCGGACCAGTCGGGGTGTTGCCGGGCCAGCCATTTACCCCGTTCGCCACTGGCCGCTAAACACGCAAGCGCAAGCTCCGGCTCGTCATCCAGGAGGGCGGCGGCGCGCGGGTGCAGGGCGGGTAGCAGGGCGGGGGGGACGTAGGTGCCGCGGGCAAGGACGAGTGCGATACCTTCCGCGAGCAGGTCGGGGTAGGTGCCCTCGAGGATGAGTTGTAATCCCCGGGCCAGGCGGGGGCTGGGGGCGGGCCGGTGTTCCGGAGGCGACTGCCGGGTAGCGTCATCTCGCTCGCCGCTAGGTCGTTCTCTCAGCCGGTGCAGTCGTTCAGTGATTCCCAGGGCAGCCAGCAGGCGCTCGGCATCGTCGGCCGTGGGGTCGATCGCATCCAGGCTATCGAGCCACTGGCCAATCTCGGGGGCGAGCTCCCGGCGGGCCGTGCCGAGGGTAAGTGCGCGGAGCAGATCGGTATAGGTGGGGGCCGGAATCACGGGGAAGCAAGGTACGGGCACCGCCCCCACTCAACGAATAGTCCGTCGCGTGGGTTAATTTGGACTATGAAGGCTTTCCTCCTGCTCCTGCTGTCGCTGCCCACTGTCCTGTTCTGCCAAACCTCCCTCGACGGTCTCTGGGAGGGCACCATGACCGTCGGCGGCATCTACTCCAACGAGGCACTGCCCATGCAGCTCTACATCACCACGGAGGGCGGCGAGGTAACGGGACGCAGCTACGTTACCCTGCCGGACGGTGAGATCTTACGTATGGATCTGAGTGGTTACCTCTATGGTGACCGGTCGATACAGTTAGTCGAGGTATCCTTCGCGGGTGACCCCGCCAACGACATCATGCCCGAGTTTAACCGCCAGTACCAAATTGTGTACCGCCCCGATATCTGGAATAGCGAGCTAAGAGGTTACTGGCAGGAAGTAACCGACCTGACCTTCAGTGACGGACGCCGTATGGGTCGTATGACGCTATCAAAACAGAAGCGGGACGGGGCTTAGATCACCATCTTTAGTAGACCCGCCGCCGCTCCGTTTGTAGCAGTCCCTCGATGGCCTCGTGTACCCGTCGCGCCTTTTGGGGTCGCCAGGTGAGCCCGTCGAGGACCTGGCCGTAGTGCACGTATTTATCCAGCCCAGCGCCGGATAGCTCATCGGCGACGTGGTCGAGCACGTTGATCATGGCGATCCAGCCTCCGGCGTCGGTCACCTCCTGGTACCACTCTTCGTAGTAGTCATCGGCATCGGAGTGAAAATTAAGCACGCCCTCCATGATGAGGATGTAGTCTTTGATGCCTTCCGCGACCAGGTAGTCGATCACCTCCCGCTTCAAATGCATAGAATCGTTGTGCAGCGCATCGTTCCACTCCCCGATCAGTTCGATGATGGCGTAGCGATCATCGTAATCGACGAAGAGGATCTTCAGGTATAGCGTCTCCGATCCGAACTCATCCCACTGCGGGTGCAGCAGGTAGTTGTACACTTTGTTAGAGTAGTCGAACTCGCTGTACTTCCGCCCGTAGAAGGGGGAGGCGGAATCGTCCTCGGCGCGGTAGCGGTCTCGCCACTGGAAGTGGGGTTCTATGTCGTGCATAGGTAGAGGGGTTAGACCCCGCTTTGCGGGGGTAGAGGGCTCGCTGGCGCGTTCGCCCGTAGAGCGCTAAAGCGCGTAGACTGCTGGCATGGCGGGCAGAGACGTGCGGTAGCTCTACCCGCGCAGCGGTCTACGGGCGAACGCGTAAGCGAGCCCTCTAACCGGCAAAGCCGGTCTATTGATATTCCTGTTTCAGGATGTCCGAAAACTCCTTCATCACCTTTTCCACCTTCGGCCGGCTCACGTTCTGCACGTAGCCCTGGTTGGGGTTGTTGGGGTTTTCGTAGTAGTTCTGGTGGTACTCCTCGGCGACCCAGAAGCGGATAGGATCTTCGATGGTGGTGGCGATGGGTTTGTCGAATTTGCCGCTGGCGTTGAGCGCCTCGATCTTGGCCTCAGCCTGCTGGCGCTGCTCCTCGTTGATTGGAAAGATGGCCGAGCGGTACTGGGGGCCTACGTCGGGGCCCTGACGGTTGAGCTGGGTGGGATCGTGGGCGACGAAGAAAATGTCGAGCAGCTTATCGTAGGTGATCACCGCGGGATCGTAGTAGACAACGATAGCCTCGGCGTGGCCGCTGGTCTTGGTATTGCTGTCGGCGTAGGTGGGATTTTCAAGCTGGCCGCCGGCGTAGCCACTATAGACGTCCTCTACGCCCTGGATGCGGGTGAAGGAGGCCTCCGTGCACCAAAAGCAGCCGCCGGCGAAGTAGGCCTTCTCCGCATCGGGGTACTGGGCGTCGAGTTCGTCGATGCTGATGCCGCCGGCCAGGGCTTCGTCGCCGGGCTGGGTGCTAGTGTCGGCGGCGGGGGTGGTTTCGGAAGTAGTGGTCGTGCGCTGGCTATCGCAGGCGAAGAAACCTAGGGCGAGTAGGAGCGTGAAAAGGAGTGATTTCATGTCTCGTTTCGGTTTATACCTTCTCGAAACACGGTACGGGGGCATTAGTTAAGGATTGATCACCTAGCCGTCGGACGGCCTACCCCCGTCGGACGGCCCACCCCCGTCGGACGGCCCACCCCCGTCGGACGGCCCACCCCCGTCGGACGGCCCACCCCCGTCGGACGGCCCACCCCCGTCGGACGGCCCACCCCCGTCGGACGGCCCACCCCCGTCGGACGGCCCACCCCCGTCGGACGGTGTCAGACGATCAGGTCACTACCCGTCATCTCCCGTGGTTGAGCGATGCCCATAAGGTGTAGTAGCGTCGGTGCCACATCCCCGAGTTTACCATCCGTGCGTAGCTGGACCTCGGATTCAGCCGGACCCACGTACACCACCGGTACCGGATTGGTCGTATGCGCCGTGTGTGGGCTGCCATCCTCGTTGATCATCACATCCGAGTTGCCGTGGTCGGCAATGACCAGGGTGTGGTAGCCGTGCTGACCCGCCGTGGCGAGGAGGCGACCCAGGCATTCGTCCACGGCCTCGGCAGCCTTGATGGCGGCCGCCATGATACCCGTATGCCCTACCATATCGGTATTAGCGTAGTTGAGGCACACGAAGTCCGGCGCGTTGGTTTCGATGTCGTGGATAATGGCGTCGGTGACCCCGTACACACTCATCTCCGGTTTTTCGTCGTAGGTCTCGACGTCGCGGGGGGAGTCGATGAGAATGCGCCGTTCACCGGGAAAGGTATCCTCCTGCCCGCCGCTAAAGAAGAAGGTGACGTGGGCGTACTTCTCGGTCTCGGCAATGCGCACCTGGGACTTGCCCGCCTCGCTGACTACCTGGCCCATGGTCTTAGTCAGGTCTTCCGGGGTAAAGAGCACCGCTACGTCGGTGTATTTATCGTCGTACTGCGTCAGGCAGATGTAGTGTAAATTAGGGATTTTGTGCATCTGTTGCTCCGGAAAATTTTCCTGCGTGAGGGCGCGCGTGATCTGCCGGGGGCGGTCGGTACGGAAGTTGAAGCAAATCACCACGTCGCCGGGCTGGATGGTGGCTATCGGTTCGTCCGACTCATCCGTAAGGATCAGGGGGTGCAGAAACTCGTCGGTTGTGCCAGCATCGTAGTGTGCCCGCACGGCGGCTAGAATATCCTGGGTCCGTTGCCCGCGCCCGTTCACCATCGCGTGGTAGGCCTCCGCGATGCGTTCCCAGCGGGTGTCGCGGTCCATAGCGTAGAAGCGACCGGTGACGGTAGCCAGTCGGGTGGGTTGCTCCTCCAGGTGGGCCAGCAGGGTGGTGAGAAAACCAAGCCCGGAGTCAGGAGCTACGTCCCGACCGTCGGTGAAGGCATGGATGTAGATTTCCTCATTACCAGCTTCTGTAGCAATGTCAGTTAGTCGTAGCAGGTGATTGATGTGGCTGTGGACGCCCCCGTCGCTCAGAAGCCCCATCAGGTGCACGGCCTTATCGTTCTGGCGTGCGTAGCGCAGGGCGTCCTGTAGCTGCGTCATTTCTTCCAACTCCCCCTCCCGAATGGCCTTATTGATACGGGCAAAACTCTGGTACACTACCCGCCCGGCCCCGATGTTGAGGTGACCTACCTCGGAGTTCCCCATTTGCCCCTCCGGGAGGCCGACCTGTTCGCCATAGGTGACTAAGGTGGCGTGGGGGCAGTCGCGGTAGATGCGGTCGAAGGTAGGGGTACGGGCCTGGGCGAGGGCATCGGCGGCGGGGCGGGTGCCTAATCCCCAGCCGTCGAGAATGACTAGGAGGGTGCGGGAGGGTTGCATGGGGCGAAGGTAAAGGACTTCCGTAAGGAAGTTCTGCGTTGAGCCTATGCCGTCAAGGAAGTACGAGGTAGGCCAGAAGCGTCACTAATGCGATCGATAGCAAATTAACCAGATCATTAGTCATCCAGGACAGGCCGTGGGCGAGGTGGCCGTGGGGGAGGGGGGTGTCGGACAGGCCCGCCGCCGGTCCGTTGTCGTAGCGGGCCTGTAATGCCGCGCCGAGCACGGAGTCAACGAGCATGCCCAGGAATCCGAAGCCGCTGACGACAAGGTATTCAGTAGCTGAAAACGCAGGAAGGAGTAGAAATCCCAGCGTTGCAATGAGTGCCGCACCTGCGGCCCCGCCCCCAGTGCCGCTCCAACTGATACCACCGCTCAGACCAGGAGGGACACGCCGCCAGCGGAGAATATCATAGGTAGGTTGCCGAATGTACTTGCCGATCTCGCTGGCCCAGGTGTCGGAGGTGGCTACGGCCATGCTGACCAGGAGGAGGATGGGGGGAAGGCCTAGGAGTGCGACGAACCCGTACACGCCACCGTTGCAGAGCACCTGGACTACATCACGGGGCTGGCGGTCCTTACTGTCACCGGCATCCGCTTCGACCGGAAGGAGGCGGCCGATGAGGGTGCTGCTGCCGAAGAAGGTGAAGAGGGGTAGCAGCCAGGGGGTCCCGTGGGTAGCGATGACGATGGCTCCTAGGCTTACTGCCGTGAGGGCTGCTGGGGGGGTGAGGCTTTTGCGGATGACGCTTAGGTAAACGAAGGCGACAGCTAGAAGTAACCAGGCGGTGTAGATCATGCTCGCTGCGCTCGTCGCAGCCTGAGGCTGCATTGTACTGCTCACCCCGCCGACTCTTGCCGGATACGCTTCTGCTCCATATTGCTATCGTAGATGCAGTAGGCGTCGTACTTGGCCCGGTCGGTCTCGGCCCAGATGTCCTTGCCGATGTCGCAGACCTTGATGAGCTCGTCGTAGATGAGGTTGCCGAGGTCGATGCGGGACTCGACGCTGATGTCGCGGTCGGCGACCTTATCCTGCTGTACGTTCATGGCCAGCTCAAAGGCTTTGCAGGCGGCGGCGAGGCGTTCGAGGTGGGTTTCGTTAAGGCCGGTATCGGCTAGGAAGTCCCACTGGGCACGGGCCACGCGGATGACGCGGCGGCCGCAGAAGAGCAGCTGGGCATCGGTCATATCGCCCATCTTGGCGGTGCCAAATTTGCGGTAGCGCCCGGTGCGGTTGCTGAAGGCCATGCGTACGCGGGTCATGACCGAGCGGATCATGTGGCGGAGCTTCTCGGCGGCCTCGTACTTTTTATCGGTGACGATCATCTGATCGCCGAGCAACTCGTTGTCGTCCGGCATGCCTACGAAGCGCTGGCAGCGGTCGTGAAACCCCTTAAGGCGGTGGGAGTCATACTGGTAGCCGGCCTTGAACTGCTCGAGATCACGCTTGGCGAGCCGGATGGCATCCATGGCCATCTGGTAAAGATCGGCGTCCGGAAAATTGTACTTCCGGTTTACTTTTTGCTTCTTCATCGCGGCTGGTAGGCAGTAGGTACCACCAAAAGTACAGTACGCAGATGAATAAAACAAATTGTTAGTATACGCAAGATAGGGCAACCACCGCGCGGGTAATTGCCCTACCGGATCGCCGCTAGCCTACTATTTCTTTTCGTCTGCGGGGGCTGCCGCTCCGGCGGCGGGTGCCTTGCCGGCCTTCTTGGCCTCCTTCTCCGTGGCCTTCTTCTCAGCTGTGGCGGCGGAGCGCAGGGCGCGGGGTACTTCTACGGTGGCTACGGGCTGTCCGCCGGGATTCATGATCTCGACGCCCTCGATGGGGGCAATGTCACGCACGCGGATACTCTGGCCGAGCTCCAGTTTACTGATGTCGAGGGTAAGGTTGTCGACCAGGTGCTCGGGGGTGGTTTTGATCTTGATGCGCCGTACGGTGACCTGCAGTTTCCCTCCGCCCCGTACGCCGGGACTGGTGCCACTGAAGGTGACGGGCACTTCTACCTTGATGGTGCGACCGTCCTCTAGGGCCAGGAAGTCTATGTGGCGCAGCTCATCAGTGACGGGGTGAAACTGGTAGTCCTTGACGATGCTGCGGTAGGTATCGCCGCCCACGCTGACCTCGGCCAGCTTAAAGTTTGGGGTGTAGATCAGCTCGCGCAGGTCGAGCGCCTTCACCGTGAAGTGCTTAGGGCCGCCGATACCGTAGACTACGGCGGGCACGAGGCCCTCACGCCGCAGTTCCTTACTTGATTTCTTGCCTAGGGTCTCACGGATCTCGCCGCTTACTTTGATGGTTTCCATACGGTATAGCTTTGGCGCCAGCGGCGCTTAACGGCCCGCAAAGATACATCGCTCCCCTAAGCTAGCGAAACGGCCGGCCGAAAAACTTTATGCTGGGGCGATTTTGCAACATTGCGTGCCCTTCCGGTTTTTACATACCAACCTCGGTACTTACCTTGTCCGCCGCTTCCAACCGGCAAAAGACCAACGATCATGAAAAGGCTCATTCCGCTCTTCACGCTTGCCCTCATCATCTTCGCCTGCGGTGGCGGCGAGGAAACTACGGCCTCCGAAGCTCCCGGCGAAACACCCGCCCAGGCCGTTGCCCAGGATATCGACACCAAGAAGATCTGGAAGATCCGCTGCATTGCCTGTCACGGTCTCTACGGCGACATGGGTACCAACGGCGCGGCCAACCTGCAGGAGGCTACCTCCGACCTGGACTACCGGGTCAATATCATCACCAACGGCAGTGAGAATGGCGTGATGACCGCCTTCGGAGAAATCCTCAGCCCCGAGGAGATCGAGGCCATGGCAAAGTACACCATGTCGTTCAATGAGAACCTGAAGTAAGGCCGGCAGTGGGGGCCTCTGTCCGGCATACCGTCCTTGGCATCATGTCGGGCAGCTCCCTCGACGGACTGGACCTAGCCAGTTGTACCTTCCAGCTCGACCGGCAGGGCCCGCCGCGGATTACCGACTGGTCCATCGATGCGGCCACCACCGTACCCTACCCCGGCGAGTGGAAGGACCGCCTCCGCCGGGCTACCCAACTCAGCAGCCGGGATACCTGGCAGTTGCACGCTGACCTTGGCGCGTATATTGGGCAGCGGGCCGCGGCGTTTTTAGCCCAGCACCCCGAGCTGCACCCTACGCTGGTCGGTTGCCACGGCCACACCACGTTTCATGAGCCCAGTAGTGGATATTCCATTCAGCTCGGGGACGGCGCGCGTATTGCCGCCGCGCTCGATCTACCGGTGGTTACGGAACTGCGCGGTGCCGACATTGCCGCTGGTGGGCAGGGGGCCCCACTCGCTCCCGTGGCCGATCGCTACCTTTTTCCGGGCTACAACGCGTTTCTCAACCTCGGGGGCATCGCTAACTTCAGCCTGCGGCAGGCGGACGGACAGTTCATCGCCGGCGACGTTTCCGGCTGCTGTCAGATTCTGGACCGGCTGGCTGGCCTTCAGGGCCTGCCCTACGACGCCGGGGGTACGCTAGCCCGTAGCGGAGCCTATCTACCCGAGCTGGCCGCTACCCTTACCGCGCTAGGCTACCACCGGCAGCCCTACCCCAAATCCCTCAGCAACCAGTGGGTGGTGCAGACGCTGTGGCCCCTCCTGCGCGATCATCCCGCCGCCGTGGCCGACCGGCTCCACACCTTCACCCGCTGGCTTGCGCACACCATTGCGCAGGACATAAAACAGTTGGGCGGGGCCGCAGGTGCAGTGCTCGTGACCGGGGGAGGTGCCCGTAATACATTCCTTGTCGACTCCCTTTCCGCTGTCCTACCGCCGCTACGGGTGGAGGTGGCAACGGGCCTGACCGGGGACTTTAAGGAGGCTGCTCTTATTGCTTTGTGTGCCCTGTTCCGGCAATTGGAACTACCCAACAGTCTGGCCTCCGCTACCGGTGCCAGGCACGATACCGTCAACGGCGCGCTGCATGCCGCCTAAGCTGTTACTTACCGGCGCGACGGGCTTCATTGGCTACTACCTATCCCACGCCCTGGCCGCGGCCGGCCGGCCCTTCACGGCCCTCGTGCGGCCCGGGTCGGATACTACGGTGCTCCGTGAGCTCAGCGCATGGTGCACCCTAGTCGAAGGCGATGTGACCGATCCCGAAAGCCTCCTGGATGCCCTGGAGGGAATCGATACCGTGATCCACGCCGCCGCCTGCGTTTCCTACCAGTCCGGCGACGAGGACCGTATGTTGAAGGTCAACGCCGGGGGCACTGCCAACCTCGTCAATATGATGCTGGAAACCGGTACGCCGCGGCTCGTCTACCTCAGCTCCGTGGCCGCCCTCAACCGGGTCGACGGGGGTAGGGTAGTCGAGTTGGTAGACCGCTGGCCGTTGGAGGAACCCAACACACCCTACGCCCGCTCTAAGTTTGCCGCCGAGCGCGAGGTTTGGCGGGGGCAGGCCGAGGGACTATCGGTCGGCGTGGTGTACCCGGCCGTGGTGCTCGGCGCCGGCAACTGGAATGGCTCCAACATACCGGCCCTCTGGCGGCGGGCGGCGGCGGGCAGCTCGGTGTACCCACGGGGTAGTGCCGGCTTTGTGGACGTGCGTGACGTAGTTGCGGCCGTACTGGTGATGGTGCAGCGTGGTATTGACCGGGATCGCTTTCTGCTCTCGGCCGCTAACCTTGATTGGAAGGAGGTACTGACCCGGGTAGCCGAGAGCGTCAGTGCTAAGCCACCGACCTACGCCATGCCTAGCTGGCAGTCCGCTCTGCTCTGGCCGGTGGAAAGTCTACGTGCCCGACTGACGGATGAAACTCCTCTGCTTACGCAGGCTACCCACCGTAGTTTACAGGCCAGCTTTCGCTACGATGGGTCGCACTACGTGACGGAGACCGGCCGGCACTACGTACCGATCGAGGAGACGATCCGCGAGGTGGGCAAGGCTTTTCTGATGAGTCGGGCGATGGGGGAGGGGCTACGGCCGACCTACTTGCCGCTGCTCGACGAGGTGTAGCGTAAGTCGTTTCTTTGCACCAGCATGCCAACCTTCTTTGCATCAGACTTCCACCTCGGTACCGATGCCCGCCACACCAGTGCGGAGCGCGAACGGCGTATCGTAGCCTGGCTGGATCGCTGCGCCGCGGAGGATGCCGATGCCATCTACCTGGTCGGCGATCTATTTGAGTTCTGGTTCGAGTGGCGGCGGGCGGTGCCACGGGGCCACGTACGCTTCCTGGGCAAGCTGGCCGAGCTCACCGACCGGGGTATTCCGGTGTACGTCTTTACCGGCAACCACGATATGTGGATGCGCGACTACCTGGAGCGGGAAATGGGGGTCGTGCTATACCGTGAACCCGTGGTGCACACCATCTACGGCAAGAAGGTACTGATCGGGCACGGCGACGGGCTGGGACCGGGCGATCATGGCTATAAGCGCCTGAAGAAGCTCATCAACGCCGGCTGGGCGAAGTGGCTCTACGCCCGCCTGCACCCTAATTTAGCGATGCAGCTCGCCCTGTTTATTAGCGGCAAGAGCCGGGATAGTCAGCCCGCGGAGGAAAAATTTCTGGGCCCGGATCAGGAATGGCTCATCGCCTACAGCGAGCGTAAACTGGCCGAGAATCCCCGCCTAGCCTACTGCATTTTCGGCCACCGTCACCTACCGATTGATTACACGCTGTCTAACGGGACGTCCCGCTACATCAATCTCGGCGAATGGATGCAGGCCTACTCCTACCTGCGGATGGAGCCCGCCTCGGCCGAGCTCCTGTCGTTCGATCCGGCTGCACCTGCCCCCCCCGATAGCTATCGGGGCTATCGGGGCGCACCGCATACTTCGCTCAACCCCGGGCCGTAAAAATTAGTTACCTTCCCAACCCTTACCCGCGGCTGACCACCGTGTTTAAAACCTCTTATCTTGGCCCTAAAGGAACCGGAGCTACGAACCGCTGAATTTCGGAAGATACCGGAAGCGGACTATGAGCGTGCCCTGCACGATTACTATATCTGTAGGGTAAGCCGGGAGCTCAGCAACATCATCCGTAAGGACGTACTGAGCGGGCGCGCGAAGTTCGGGGTAAGTGACGATGGAAAGGAATTGTACCAGATCGCGATGGCCCGGGCCATCCAAAACGGCGACTGGCGTGCCGACTACTACCGGGGGCATACGCTACTGCTCGCGCTCGACCTCACTACGCCGGAAGAACTGCTGGCCCAGCTTTACTCCGACCCGGCGCACGATCCCTTCAGCGGCGGCCGGCAGATGGGTGGGCACTACGCCAGTCGTACCATCGACGAGCGCGGCGAGTGGCTCGATACGACCGAGCGCTTCAACCTGAGTAGCGCGACCTCACCGACGGCCGGACAAATGGCCCGCGGACTGGGACTGGCCTTCGCCTCCAAGGTGTTCCGTCAGCAGGAGGACCTACCCACTGAGGGATTGAGCAACAACGGCAACGAGATTGCCTGGACCGAGATCGGAGATGCCTCGACCTCCGAGGGGGTATTCTGGGAAACGATGAACGCCGCCGGCGTGACGGGGGTGCCGATGCTCTGTACCGTGGTCGATGACGGCTACGGTATTTCGGTGCCCGTGGAGCTCCAGACGACTAAGGGAAGTATCAGTAAGGCACTGGCGGGACTAGCCTACGAGGAAGAAACGAATGGCATCGAGATCTACGCCGTAAAGGGGTGGGACTATCCGGCCCTCCTGGAGCTCTACCCCCGGGTAGCCAAGCGGGTGCGCCAGTTGCACCGCACGGCCCTGGTGCACGTGAGCGAACTCACCCAGCCCAACGGCCACAGCACCAGCGGCAGCCACGAGCGCTACAAGCCCACCAAGCGGCTGGAGTGGGAGAAGACCTGGGACTGCCTGGTGCAGTTTCGCCACTACCTGATTGGAGCCGGCATCGCCGAGGCCGCAGACCTGGACGAGCTGGATCGCCGGGCCAAGAAAGAAATCACTGTCGCTCGCCGCCGGGCCTGGGATAACCTTAATGCCCCCCGCCGCGCCCGCCGCGATGAGCTGCTGGCGCTCCTACCCACTAACGGGCATAGCACCCCGGAGCTGACCGAATTTGCCGCCACCATCGCCGGTGACCACGCCCCGGTCTCCGAACTGGTCGATGCCGTGCGCCGGTTACGGTTTCGGATGGTGGATAGCTTCCCGCCCGCCCTCCGCGACTGGCTGCGCGATGCCCACCGGGAGCTCAAGGCTACGGCAGGCAGCAACCTGCTCAGCAATACCCCCCGCTCGCCGCTGCGATTGGGCGGGATACCAGCGCAGTATGGTGATGACACGAAGACCATACCGGGCTATGAGATCCTCCAGCACTACTTCGACGCCAAGTTCGCCGAACGTCCCGAGCTCTTCGCCTTCGGGGAGGACGTGGGCGAGATCGGCGACGTCAACCAGGGTTTCGCCGGCCTGCAGGACCGCTTCGGCAAGCACCGCATTTTCGACACCGGCATCCGGGAGTGGACCATCGTAGGCCAGGCTATGGGCATGGCCATGCGGGGCTTGCGTCCGATCGCCGAGATCCAGTACCTCGACTACATCTTCTACGCCCTGCCGATGCTGACCGACGACGTGGCCACCCTGCGCTGGCGTACGAACGGCATGCAGGCCTGTCCGCTCATCATCCGCACCCGCGGCCACCGGCTCGAGGGCGTCTGGCACAGCGGCTCCTACCTTAGCCCGCTCATCGGTAGCCTACGTGGTATGCACCTATGCGTGCCCCGCAACATGGTCCAGGCCGCCGGCATGTACAACGTGCTGCTGGAGGGTGACGACCCGGCCGTGGTGATTGAGGTCCTGAATGGCTACCGCATACGTGAGCGCGAGCCGGAAAACCTACAGGAATTTCGCGTACCGCTGGGGGTGCCCGAGCAGCTACGCGCCGGTACCGATCTGACCATTATTACCTACGGGGCTTGTGTGCGGATATGCGAGGAAGCCGCCGAGGTGCTCGCCCAGTCCGGTATCAGCGTAGAGCTTATCGACGTGCAAACCCTGCTGCCTTTCGACCTCGAGCACCGCATCGTGAACCACCTCAAGCACACCAACCGCCTACTCATCGTCGATGAGGACGCCCCCGGCGGCACTTCGGCCTACATCGAGCGGCAGATCATCGAGGTGCAGGGAGGTTTTCAGTACCTGGATGCGCCGGTGCGTACCCTGACGGCCTCGGTGCACCGCCCGGCCTATGCCGATGATGGCAACTACGCGAGTAAGCCGCAGGTGATGGATGTGGTGGAGGCGGTGGTTGAATTGTTGGGTTTTTGAGTTGTTGGGTTACGGTCGTTGGAGGCGTCGTAGGCGTGATAGTGGGGCGGCTCTTTAGGTAGCGACACAGGAGGGCGGGGCCGCAGGTGCAATACAAGCAGAAACGGCAAGACGAGCAAAGCGAGCATTGCCTCCAACGCAACAACTCGACAACGCAACAACCTAACAACCCCCTCACACAATCCACCCCATCCCCCGCGCATGCGCAGCAGCCTCCGTATACGTCCCCACTAGCTTCACGTTGATCGTACTCACATCCTCGATCAGGTCCTCAATGCGCTGGGCGCGGGCCTCGTGCTGGACGTCACGGATGTAGATGCAAAGAATGCGTTTGGGGTTGTTCTTGGCGGCTTCCAGGTAAATGTCGGTATCGTGCTCGCCGCTATCGCCGAGAAGGATAAAGGGGAGGCGGGGATAGGTGGATAGGATCTTATCGACCATATCGGCCTTGTGTGTCTTGAAGGACTGTACGGTATCCTCGGCAGGCAGACCGAAGTCGCGTAGCAAGATTGGTCCGCGGGGCAGGTGATTGAGGTGGAGGAAGTCGAGTAGCAGGTCGTAAAGGTTCCAGGGACTGTTAGACACGTAGAAGAAGGGGTTGTATCCCTTGGCGTCAGGGCCGCCCTGGAGGGCCTCGTAAAAGTCGCTGACCCCCTCGAAGGCCCGGCGGTTGCCCGCGTTTTTGAGCAGGGTGTGCATCATTGTCTTGAGCTTGAACCGACTAGTCACATCCGTCTTTAGAATTGTATCGTCGATGTCGCTGATGATGCCGAACTCCGCCTCGCGGGGGAGGATGACATCGGAGTGGCTCACGAAGTCGACCTTACCGTCGAGCGGTGTCTCCACCACCCGCACGGTAGCCTCCTGCCACAGCATATCGTCGAAGTGCGGGGCGTCTTCGGGCGCGCAGTAGTGCTCCACGTGGAAGTAGCCCTCGCTATCGGTGGTGCGCGCGAGGGTGTGCTCGCCCCAGGTGATCTCGACCCGCGCATCAGTGACCTCCCGACTATTGAAGCGTTTGAAGTTATTGACCACGTTGTGCCAGAGCTGATCGCGCTCATTGCGGCTAATGCCGCGGTCGCGCAGGACGCGTCCGGTAAGGTAGAGGTAGTCTTCGCGGCCGAAGCCGATGTAGTTAGCGACGTCCAGGGGCTTGTCGTGGCCCCAGCGCAGGCGGTCGACGAGGTTGTCCCATTCGCGGTGGAGGGTTCTGGTGAGTTGTTGCACGGGGTTTAGGGGTATGGGGTAAAGGGAAAGTGGCTCGGGAGGTATTGGATGAATTAATATATCGGACTTTGGGGTGTATGTGTTTGGCCGGTTAGTCGGCACCTGCGGCCCCGCCCCACTAAGTGGTTGGCGCGTATCTTAGTGAACTATAATCCTTTACCGCCCATGGCCCGCGTCCTCCTCTGTTGGTTCGTTTTACTAGCCATGACCCCACTCCCCGCTCAAGAAGATCCCCTCCCCATAGCCGTAGTAGGCCTAACCCACTCCCACGTCCACGGCCTTTTCAGTAACCTCGACCGCAGCGACGTCACCATCGTTGGCATCGTAGAGGACAACGACACGCTCGTACAACGGTACGCCGAGCAGTACGGCTTTTCAACCGATATCGTGTACCCGACCCTGGCGGACCTACTCGCCGCCCAGCAACCGGAAGCAGTGACGGCCTTCGGCAGCATCTACGAACACCTAAAGATTGTCGAAACCTGCGCCCCCCGCGGCATCCACGTAATGGTGGAAAAACCCCTGGCCGTAAGTCTCGAGCACGCCCGGCGCATGGAAACGCTCGCCAATCAGCACGGTATCCACCTGCTGACGAACTACGAGACGACCTGGTACCCCAGCAACCACCGGG
This sequence comes from Neolewinella sp., assembly GCF_965214665.1. Classification (GTDB taxonomy): domain Bacteria; phylum Bacteroidota; class Bacteroidia; order Chitinophagales; family Saprospiraceae; genus Neolewinella. Next base: position 117,101 of record NZ_OZ243970.1, read on the forward strand.
CCTACGAAATGATACGCGATAGCGCGATCGGAGCCGTGCGTAAAGTGGAGATCCGCGACGGCCACCGCGGACCGAAAAAGATCGGCGTCCAACCTGAATTCCTGGAGTGGCTCACCGACTCCACCCTGAACGGCGGCGGGGCCGTGATCGACTTCGGCTGCTACGGCGCTAATCTGATGACCTGGCTGAAGGACGGGCAGAGGCCAACAACGGTCACCGCCGTCACGCGGCAACTTCAGGCCGAGAACAACCCTGATGTAGACGACGAAGCACTGATCATTCTCACCTATCCCGGCACCGTAGCCCTGATTCAAGGCTCCTGGAACTGGACCATCGGCCGCAAGGATATGGAGGTGTACGGGCTGGACGGTGTCATCTACGCCGATAATGCACATGACTTGAGGGTACGCACGCCGGAGGGGTACGACGGCTTCACCGAGGAAGTGCTGGAGCTGAAGGACCGCCCGGCCCCCTACGATAATGCCTTCGCCTACCTGGCCGCTGTAGTACGGGGCGACGTAGAGGTAGCCCCTACCGACCTCTCCGCACTAGAAAACAACCTGACCGTGATGGAAATACTGGATGCAGCCCTGCGCAGTGCCCAGTCAGGTACTACGGTAACCTTGGACTAGTTGACATCCTGAATACTTCGCTCCCGCAGCACGCGCCCGTCGATCCGAAAAGACACCCCAAAGTCTAGGTAGTAACTCGGTACGCCGTTCGTACCCTCCCAACCGACAGCAGCATCCAGCTGCACGTGGTTGCCAATGAGGTAGGCGAAGCCCCCGTCGAAGTAGGCTGTAGCCGGTTTGCTCAAATCACCGTACGCCTCGACGAAGGAGCCCAGGCGGTCGGATAGAGAGAGACCGAAACTGACTACGTAACCGGTGTTTCGCGTACCATCACCCACCCAGGTGCGGTTTAGGTTGACGGTGAGGTTAGTAGCTTCAGTCAGCCCCCAGTCGGCACTGACAATGAAGCGGGCACCGGTATGATCGCGCTGGAACTCCTCATCCTGCGCCCGGAGCAGGGCCGCTGCATCAAGCACTAGGGCGGGCACCCAACCTTCGTTGTCGAGAAAGCTGTAGCGACCACCAAGCTCAGTGGCGCTAATGCCACGGTCCCAGCTATTGCGGCCGCTGAACACCCTTGACTCGACGGCGGAGCCGATGACTGCTCCACTCACCTCCAGCCGTTCCAGGATGCCGATACGCAGGATAGTCGACTCCGTAATGTCACGCACCTTCTGACTGCCGACTTCTTCCCAGCCCAGCGTCATGCCGGTCTCTACCTGGTACACGCCACGGCCTACGGTTTGGGTGTTGATGGCTACTCCCGGACGGCCGCTAGCAATAGTAGGTTGATACTGTGCAAAAAGCAGGGTGGGAAGTAGCAGTAAAATATAGCCGACAAGTAATCTCATAGTTGTTCGATAAACATTGCACCTGCGGCCCCGCCCCCAGATTACTTCAGCCAATGTCCCATGTCCACCGCCTTGGTCCGGAGGTAGCGCAAGTTCTCCTTCCCCGGGTCCACCACGATCGGTAAGCGGCGCATCACCTCAATGGGCCCGTCACCGAAGCTGTCGACCTTCAGCGGATTATTGGTCAGCAGCTGAATCTTTCCGATGCCCAGGTCCTGCAGAATCCCCTGCGCTACCCCGTAGTGCCGCGCATCCACCTCCAGGCCGAGGTGCAGATTGGCCTGGATGGTGTCCATGCCCTGATCCTGGAGCTGGTAGGCTTTGAGCTTGTTGATGATGCCGATGCCGCGCCCCTCCTGCCGTAGATAGATGACCGCCCCTTTCGCAGCCGCCACCACCTTCATGGCCCGGTCCAGCTGCTCCCCACAGTCACACCGCTTGCTACCGAACAGATCGCCCGTGATACACTCTGAATGCAGGCGCACGATCACTTCGCTATCGGGGTCCATATCTGGGTGCACCAGCGCCAGGTGGGGGGTGTAGTCCTCGGCATCACCGGCGTAGGCCAGCATCCGGAAGGTGCCGTAGGGGGTGGGGATGAGCGCCTCGGCCCTCCGGGTGGCGTCGGCCAGCTCGGCCGGGGGGAGTAGGATAGGGTCGCCGTGCTCGGGCATGGGTTGGGGCGGTTGTGCTTGCTTAACGCGCGGAAGGGGCAGGGGGTTACTTCCCTGTCATTACCTCCAGACCCGTCAACGCTACTCGAATATGCTGGCTCAACGCATCGCGGTGCCCCTGCACGAGGGCATCCTCGCTAGGAGAATCCTGCGCCAGCTCCTGCTGGATACGGTCCAGGTTCGCACGGGCTCCGGCCTGTACGTCGGCCGTAACTTCGTCGTTAGTGAGTAGGCCGGTCAGGGCGTCTACGTAGGCGGCCTGAAGCGTGCGGCCGTAGCTGCTTTCAATATTGGCCGCGGTAAATACGCCGGCACGGGTATCGTCCATCAGGTCCATGACACCGTAGGCCTCCGGGCCGCGGGCACGTTGCTCGGCTAGGCGGTTGAGACGGTCCTCGTCCATCAGCGTACTGAGGGCACTCTGCTGCAGGCGGGCGATCTTTTCGGCCACCCCGGTAGCGGAGATGCGCTGCAGGATATCCTCGTTGATCAGCCACTCCGGCGTGCGGAAGATCTGCTCGTTGATGAACTGTACGGCGGCGGCCTGCTGCTCCTTACCGACCGTCTGGTACACGATCTTATTCTCGTCGCTGCTGCGCTGCCACTCATAAACCGAGCCTACGTTGCTAGCTACATGGCCGGTGTAGCGCCGCAGCTGACCGATCACATTGTCGTACAGCTCCTCCAGGTCGTCGAAGTACTTGCCGTCCTCAGCGGTCCAGTCCTGGAGCTCGGGCACGATGCGCTTCAAATTGGCGATACCGAGGGTAGAGGCCAGTACGGCATCATCACCGATGTCCTCGGTCTGGGCGCTGGCGTCGTAGCCGTCGCGGGTCTGCCGGCCGTAGCGGTACACGGGGTCGTCGGCCTTTTCCTTGATCATGTTATTGAGCACCGTGTCCTCATTGCCTTCCGGAATGGGCAGGTAGCCGTAGCGGATGGCGTAGTAGTCGTACACGCCGATCCTCGGGTCCAGCCCCACGCCCTCATCTTCTGGCTGGGCGACGTAATTGAAGCGGGCGTAGTCCATTATGCTGGGCGCTACACCGTTTTCCTGTACGAAGCCGGGGGTGCGTAGCTGCTCGACGGTGTAGGCGGTGCTGCTGCCCATGTTATGCGGCAGACCCAGCGTGTGCCCCACCTCGTGGGCGGCCACGAAGCGCACTAGCTTACCCATCACCTCCTGCTCGAACTTAGGGGTACGTGCCTCCGGGTTCACCGCCGCGGTCTGGATCAGGTACCAGTTGCGCAGCAGGTTCATCACGTTGTGGTACCAGATGATGTCGCTCTCCAGGATCTCCCCCGTACGCGGATCGTGCACGTGGGGACCCATCGCGTTCTGGATCTCGGTGGTCACGTAGCGGATCACGCTGTAGCGCACGTCTTCGGGGCTCCAGTCCGGGTCCTCTTCCTTGGTCGGTGCGTCCTTCGCCATGATGGCGTTCTTCAGGCCGATCGCCTCGAAGGCCTGCTGCCAGTCATTCACCCCCTGCTTGATGTAGGGCGCCCACTCGGTGGGGGTGGCGGGGTCGATGTAGTACACGATGGGCTTCTTCACATCCACCAGCTCGCCGCGCTGCCAGGCCGCCATATCTATGGGCTCCAGCCGCCAGTGGGTGATGAATTTCTGCTTTTCGGCCCGCTGCGCATCCAGTCCGTAGTTGGTCTGCTCGATGCTGAAGTAGCCCACCCGGGGGTCGTACTTCCGCGGCTGCATCTTCTCGGCCGGCAGCAGGATGAAGCTCTGGTTCATCTCCACGCTCAGGGTACCGGTCACGGCGTTGTCGGGTAGCTCGTCGCCCTGGTAGGTCAGTACGTGCCGCACCTCCACATTACTCGGGAAGGCCTTGACGGACATGATCAGGCTGCGGTCCTTATCCAGCCCCTTGATCCCGAATTTCTTCCGGTCCCCCTCATCCAGCGCCCCGATCATCGGCTCATCGTTGGTGAAAAAGGGCGTCACGTCCACCACCACCGTAGCACTATCCGGTCCGTAGGCCTCTACCTCGAAGGCGGCCACGATGGGCTCGAAGTTATTGTTCTTGACCGACTGGTACACCGGTAGGTCCTCGCTGGCCACGCTGTTATAGCTTACGCTGCGCAGTAGCACCTTGTCATCGTGTTTCTGCCAGCGCACCACCTGTTGCGGCCGACTGCGCATACCCGCTCCCCCGAAGTTCAGTCCCTTGACGTGTCCGCTGATGCGGCTTACGACCAGGATTTCCTCGTCCATCAGCGCCACGGGCAGTTCGAAGTAGGTCTTACCCTCCTTTTCGATGACGTTGAAAAGGCCGGTCTGCCGGTCGGCATCCTTGAGCAGGTCTTTGTAGCTGTCTTTATCCTTCTTTTCTTTTTTGTCTTCCTTGTCGTCATCCTGTGCGTACAGGGGGCTTAGGGCGGGGACGCAGGTGCAGAGGAATAGGAGGAGGGGCAGGGCTTTTTGGAACATGGGGGGAGTGTAGGGGTGGGGGTATATCCCCGAACTGCGTTCGGGGTCAATGCAGGGGGACCGCGCTGCGGTCGATCAGGGCTGTCTAACGAGCCGAAGGCGATCTACCTTTCCCGAAGGGAAAGTCTAACCGCGAAGCGGTCTACAGCGTTAGCGATTAGGCTGCGGCGTAGTACGCAAGTAAGGCCGTATCTCCTTATGCCCTTTCGGAAACTTATCCGGAATATCTTCCGACTTGATACTCGGGCTCACCACCACGTCCTCCCCATCCTTCCAGTCTACGGGGGTGGCTACGCTGTAGTTATCGGTAAGTTGCAGGCTATCGAGCACGCGCAGGATCTCCTGGAAGTTGCGGCCGGTGGCGGGGGGGTAGGTCAACGTAAGGCGTACTTTATGGTTGGGGTCGATGATGAACACCGAGCGCACGGTAAACTTCTCATCCGCCTTGGGGTGGATCATATCGTATGCCTCGGCGATCTTGCGGTTGGCATCGGCGATGATGGGAAAGTTCATCGTCACGTTCTGGGTTTCCTCAATATCTTTTACCCAGCCCATATGGCTCTCCAGGTCATCGACGCTCAGGGCGATCACCTTGGCGTCACGCTTCTCAAAGTCCTCCTTCAGGGCGGCGGTACGGCCGAGCTCTGTGGTACACACCGGCGTATAGTCGCTGGGGTGGCTGTACAGCACGACCCACTTCCCGTCAGACCAGTCGTAAAAATTGATGTTGCCCTCAGTAGTCTGGGCGTCAAAGTTGGGGGCGGTCTCGCCTAAGCGTAGTGGCATGAGTAAAATACTTACGGTGAAAAGAAAGGTAACGCGACAGGCAAGCGCCGGTTGAGTACAATGCTGCCTCTCCCGATAGCTATCGGGACGCCAGAAAAATGCAGCCTCCGGCTGCGGGAGCCACTTTAGTGGCGATACACGGCGAAATCAACCCTACCCATAAAAATCAGTCACCCCATTCACCTCCATATCCCCTGCCTCCACCACCGCCGGTAGGGGTTGCATATCCCCCGCATTCCGCTTTGCACCCGCGGGCACCGCCCCCTCCATCAGCCAGTCCAGCACCGCCGTGGTGACCTGCACCGTGCCCAGGTGATGCCCCGCCCCGATCGGACTGTACAGCCAACTTCCCGGCCAGTGGCTGTGGTTGCGCTGGGCGTTGCAGTAGGCAGTGACGGCATCTTCCGGATCGTGCACGAGTAGGGTAGGGATATTCGTCAACTGTCTAGCCACCGTAGCCACGTCAAACTCATCCAGCGACCGCCCGGTCAGCACCTCAATGCGCCGCTGCATCTGCTCGTAGACCACCTCCCGCAGCCCCATAAACCGTACGAACCCCACGAAGAGCCACCGTACCTCCGACACGATCGCCAGCAAGCATATCCGGCGCGGCCGCAGGTGCTGGGGCAGTAGCGTGAGCGATTCGACCAGACAGCTACCCCCAAAACTATGCGCCAGTACCAGCTCCACGCCCCCGAGCGAGCGAATCAATGCCATCTCAATCTCCGCCGCCATCGGATAGGTAAGCTGCCTGCTTCCAGTACAATGCCCGTGGCCCGGAAGATCGAAGGCCACCACCCGGTAGCCGTCCTCTACCAGTCGAGGCACGTAGTGTCGCCACCGCCCCGCGTTGTAGCCCCAGCCGTAGGCACAAAACACTACCGGCCCGTTGGACGGGCCCCATTCGTAGACCGGAATGTGATGCTCTCCCACGAGCTGGTCATTACGCCGGGCCGTATCGAGAAACGCTTGCTCTTTCGGCCGAATCCGCGGCGGCGGTGGGGTAGCAAAAAGGTGGAAGGCAAAACGGCCGGCCAGCCGGGGGTGGACAAACGATAGGCCGTTGATCGCTATGGCGAGTGAGCGGTAGGTGAGGCGCTTCATATTCATACGACAGGAAGGTGTATCGGTAGGCGCAGACCGGCAATGGAGCGGTTCACGAAGCGGTGCAGATGCTCGGCATCACCGTGTAGTTTGTAGATGACCACGCTACCCTCATAGTCAGCGAATAGCCGGTAGGCACGCTCGGCGGCTTCCGCAGTAGGGTAGTGGGGGAGAAGCGCCGCGCGTACCGCTCCGATCCAGTGGGCGTGAAACTGTCCGAGCCGGTCGTTGAAGAGTCCGTCGGCGCTCGTCTCCAGGATGGTATTAGCGAAAAAACAGCCCCGCCGGTCGAGCTGACACAGCTGCACGTGGTGGTCGAGAAAGCGGCGCAGCCTATCGGCGAACGGTTGCTCACCTTCGAGTTCACTCAGTACCCGCTCGGCGTAGTATACCTGGGCGAAGTCGATCACCTGCCGCATCAGCTGCTCCTTACTCCCAAAGTGGTGCAGGAGGCCCGCCTTACCCAGTCCAACGGCCGTAGCAATAAGCTGTAACGACGTATCGTAGTAGCCGTGGCGGTGAAAGAGGCGCCAAGCTTTTGCTAAAATCTCCTCCTTGGTAATCTTTTGCTTTGACATGTACCGACCGGTTGGTTGGTAAAGATAGGATGTGCTAACTAAAAGTCCAAGGTCGAGCGGCCTCCGGCCCGAGCACCCATAACGTGCAGCACCGCTCTGCTCGGGCCGAGGCCGCTCGACCTTGGTGCGTTATCGAAGATTCCGTATCATTACCCCCGCACTGCCAAGCACCCAGCACGCCTTTCCTCTAACTACCGCACCGCATGCTGTCACTCAGAAACCTGTTCGTTTTACTTTTTCTTGCCCTTACGCTTAGCGTAGGTGCGCAGCAATTCCCCTATACCCTCGAGTGGAAGCGGGAGGTATCGTTTTTCGCTCTCGGCGGCGGGCTCAGTGTCACCGGTCACCTGCTCGAGACCGAGATTAACCCCCTTACCACCGAGCAACTGGCCGCTCAGCGCCGTAGTAAGATCTGGTTCCTGGATCGCGGAGCTACCCGCAACGAATGCGCCGTCGCCCGCCGGGTCTCCGATGAGTTGCTCCGGGGCGCCATGCTCGTACCCGCCACCCTGGCCGTAGGTCGTACTACCCGCCGTAAGGGCCTCGTGGTGGGCACCATGCTCGCCCAGACCATGCTGCTCAACGACGGGTTCACGAAGATGACCAAGGTGCTCATCCGCCGCAACCGCCCCCTCATCTACAACGAAGCGTTCAGCATCGGAGCCAAATCGCTCAACGACGCCCGCCAGTCCTTCGTCTCCGGCCACACTTCCAACACCGCCGCCCTGAGCTTCTTCACCGCCAAGGTGTTCCACGATCTGTACCCCGATAGCCCCTGGCGCCCCGCCATCTGGGCCGGTGCCGCGGCGATTCCCCTCGCCACCGGCTACGCCCGGTACCAGGCGGGCAAGCACTTTCCTACTGACATCGTGGCCGGTTACGCGCTGGGGGCTACGCTCGGCATCCTCATTCCCCAGTTGCACAAGTCCCCTACAGAAGAAGGCTGGAGCCTCAGTATAACCGAGGAGGGCGTGGGACTTAGCCTACGTTGGTAGATGCAAAAAAGGGACGATCGCAAAGCGAAAGTCCCTTTTCGTGGAGAATACCGGAGTCGAACCGGTGACCTCTTGCATGCCATGCAAGCGCTCTAGCCAGCTGAGCTAATCCCCCGTAGCTGTCGTAAGCGGTGGCAAAGATACGTGTACTGGCCGAAACTACGCAAGCCTCACGCCCAAAGTTTTTACATCCCGTTAACACCTCCGGGACCCTACCCGCATCATCTTTTTGCTGCAAACGGCGTTATAACCGTACTTTCACACCCGACGAAAACCAATCGCACATGAAGCGCATTTTTTCCCTCCTTGTACTGCTCGCCGGCCTGTCCGTATCGCTGAGTGCCCAGGTAAAGGCCATGCCCGACGCGACCGCCGAGGCCACCGCGCCCACAGCTATGGCCTTCGCGCAGACCGAGATCGACTACGGCACCATCGAGCAGAACGCCGATCCTTACCGCACCTTCACCTTTACCAATACGGGTAGCGAGCCCCTCATCATTACCAACGCCGTCGGCTCCTGCGGCTGTACCGTACCGAGCTACAGCAAGGCTCCCGTGGCCCCCGGTGACTCCGGCGAGGTGAAGGTCCGCTACGCTACCGACCGCCTCGGCAAGTTCCGCAAGCGCGTCACCCTGACCACCAACGTTAGCGAGGAGCCCATCGTGCTCACCATCATGGGTGAGGTGCTCGAAAAGCCCGCACAGCCCGATGCCGTCCCCGCCGGTGATGCCGGTCTGTTCAACAACGGCAACTAATTAAATTCAGCCCGCGCGCGTAGGCGTCCGACGCTTTAAAGCGTCGGACGCCTGACCGCGACGCCATGGACTACCGGGAACGCACCCTCCGCAACCTCGCCATCACCCGGGGCTACCAGTACACGGCCGGCGACGAGCAGGGCCTAGCTACTAAGCTGCGCGACTTCCGCCTCACCGCCCAGGGCGGCAGCCGCACCATCGCGCACGTGCTGCGCAAGCAGCACGGACTGCGGGAGTACGACGTATCCCTATTCGACTACGGCTACCTCGACTACGCTACCCGCTACCGTAGCCAGCAGACCGTACTCTTTCTCGAATCCCAGCAGTTAGGGCTCCCCGTGCTACGCCTGCAGCCGGAGACCATCCTGCACAAGCTCGGCGAGTTGTTTGGACTGGACGACATCGACTTCGTGCGCTTCCCTAAGTTCAGCAGCCAGTACCGGCTTACCGGTGAGGATGAGGACTTCATCCGCCATCACTTCACCGACGAGGTCCTCAACTACTTCACCCTCCACAAGGGCTGGTCGCTGGAGGGTATTGGCTACTACCTCATCCTCTACAAGAAAGGCCTCCTCCTGCCTCCCGATCAGCTCGACGCCCTATACGACAAGGGCCACCAGGTATTCCGCCTCCTCAGTACCACGGCCGTCGACTGATGCTGAGCCGCAATCCCCTGCTGCGCCCCTTTCCCAACCGTCCCTTCGGCCGCAGCGTCGTCATTGGCCACGGTCGGACGGCGCTATTTGTCTTCATGGCGCTGTGGATTTTTCTCTTCCCCCTCCCGCGCTCCCTCGCCTACGGTGCCGTAGTTTTTGTTGTCGCGGTCGCCTACAGCTTTGTTACCGACCGCCTCGGCGTCAACCGTAGTGGCCCGCAGTGGACCTTACTACGCTGGACCATCGACCAGGCCATCCTCCTTTTGCTCGTATCCACCGCCTGCTTTCTACTGTACAACGCCACCGTCGGCTGGACTGTCCTCAACCTCCGCGTCCTCCTCTACATTACCCTCCCCACGGTGGTCGTGGGCCTGTTCCCCATCGTCTTCAGCGGTATTGCCCTCCAGGTACGCGCCGAGCAGGACCATCAGCGCACCGCCAGTCGTATTCAGGTCAGTTCCCTCAGTCAGGGGGGCGGGGCCGCTAGTGCGAAGAAAGCGGAAGGAGGGGTGGTTTCCGCCCAGCGCACCGCTACATCTACCACCACGCTACACCTGCCCGGCCACGAGTCCCGTACGTTAGACCAACCCATCGAGCAGGTCGCCCGGGAGCTAGCCGACCGAGGGGTGGTACGCTGTCACCCCGACTACCTCGTCGATCCGGCGCGGATCGTGTCCGCTACGGCCGATGCCCAGGGGTTGCGCTTAAGATTGCGGGGCAGTGACGCGACGGTACCGGTAAGCCCCGCCTACTTCCGCGAGTTGTAGGCATATCCCCCCAGGGTCGCACTGCTGATGAACAGCCCGAAAAACTCCCGCGTGAGCTCGATGTGGGGGGACTCGGCCTTCATCTGCCCGGCAATGGTGGGCATGCCCTCGCCGATCCAGGTGAGTAGGTCGGGTAGCAGGGTGCACATCCATACTACAGCAACTCCCAGGGCTAGCAACACCAGTATGCGGGGCGGCCGGCCTAGGGACCACCAGGCGGCCACCAGGGCCACCGAGCCGTACATGGCTACCCAGAGCGGCCAGTCAGCATCGTTGAGTTGCCAGTAGGCAAAAAGGGCAAATAGAAGGGCGACGACGAGGTGTAGGTATTTCATATCGGTGGCTTGCCGTAAAATTACGCCCATGAACGCTGCCAACCGCCCCCTTAGTCCGAATGGCCCCCAATTGTCCGAACTCGTAGCCGGCACCATGACCTGGGGCGAGTGGGGGGCTGACTACGGCACGGCGGAGCAGGCAGACCTCATCGGACACTGCCTGGAGCTGGGCATCACCGCCTTTGACCATGCGGATATTTACGGCGATTATAGTACCGAGGAGGGCTTCGGACGCGCCCTCGAACAGCATGGCACCGGCGTACGCGCCCAACTTCAGCTGGTTACAAAATGCGGCATTCAGCTGAAAACTGCTCGGAGACCGGACACCTCCGTCAAGCACTACAATAGTAGCTACGCCCACATTGTGGCCTCCGCCGAACGGAGCCTGAAGAACTTGCACACTGACTACCTCGACCTGCTGCTGCTCCACCGGCCAGACCCCCTGATGGAGGTGGACGAGATCGCCCGCGCCTTCAACGAGCTGCGGGATGCCGGCAAGGTGCGCCACTTCGGGGTGAGCAACTTTACGCCGGGGCAGTTTGCGCTACTTGCCGACGGGGTGGAGCTGGTGACTAACCAGGTGGAGTGTCACCCCATGCACCCTGATCCACTCTTTGACGGGACGTACGATCAGTGTCAGCGGCGGGGGATACGGCCTATGGTGTGGAGTCCACTCGGGGGCAGTGACTACTTCAAGGGGGAGGGGACCGCCGTGCTACGCCTGCGCGATAAGGTGCAAGAGATTGCCGGAGCCTACGGGGTGGAAGAGGATGTGGTGCTGCTGGCCTGGTGCCGCCGCCATCCTACTGGGCCGCTACCGGTGCTGGGTACGACGAAGAAGGAGCGATTGAACCGGTCCGTAAGGGCGCTTGATCTCCAACTGGAGCGGCAGCACTGGTTTGAGATCCTGGAGGCGGGGCGTGGCTATGAGGTGGCTTAAAAATCTCCACTCGACCTTAAGCTTCTGGTTTAAGCACGGCGTAGCGTCAATACCGTCACCTCCGGCAAAATACCTACGCGCCCCGGATACCCCAAAAAACCGAGCCCCCGATTCACGTACAGGAACTGCCGACCCTGCCGGTACAGCCCCGCCCACTGCTCGTACACATACTGGGAGGGCGACCATTTGAAGCCGGGAATCTCGATGCCGAACTGGAAACCGTGGGTGTGGCCACTGAGGGTGAGGTCGATATCGGCGTACTCGGGCCGTACCAGGGCATCCCAGCTGGTGGGGTCGTGGCTGAGGAGCACCTTGCAATCACAGTCCTCGGTGCCGGCGGCGGCCACGTCCAGGTGCCCGTACTTCGGGAAGCGCAGGATGGCCGACCAGTTTTCGATGCCGATGAGGGCCAGGCGGTGGCCGTTGATGTCGAGCTTGCGGTGCTCGTCGCGTAGGAGATCCCAGCCCAGGCGGGCGTGGATGTCGTAGAGCTGCTGCATATTGGCGGCCTTAGCCGCGTCGGTACCCCAGTCGACGTAGTCGCCGTAGTCGTGGTTGCCCAGGATGCTGTACACGCCATGCTTGCCGCGCACCTTCTTGAAAACATCGATGTAGGGCAGCATCTCCTCCGAGCGGTTATTGACCAGGTCGCCGGTGAAGACCACAATATCTCCATGTTCGCGGTTGATCATATCGACGGCATCGTGCAGGGGGGTGGAGCGGGTCCAGCTACCGGAGTGGATGTCGCTGATCTGCACAATTTTGAGGCCTTCGAGTCCGGCGGGTAGGTCCTGAATGGGTACGTCGACGGCGAAGCGGCGGTAGCGGTAGGCGTTGCGGACCATGCCATAGGTGAGCGTAACGAGGGGTACACCGCCGGCTACCAGGGCGGCTTTGCTGAGGAAGCGGGAGCGGCTGGTGTCGCGCGCGGTGACCGGACTGACTTTGTTGATTATCCAGGTGACGGTCCGGCGCAGATCGTCGCCCAGCAGGAACAACACGACCGGCACCTTACTGAGGTAGAGGATAAAGATACCGGCGTTGGTGTAGGTGCGTAGGCCCCGTGGCCAGCCGGCGTTAAGCTCGGAGACATTCAGTAAAATGAGCCCGAAGGCGAGCAGGCTGAGGCCCCAATACAGGACATAGCCGGTCTTACGTGCCGTGGGTCGGTAGGGGGAGAGCCAGGACCGGACGGCGGCAAAAGCGTACACGTCGAGCACGATCATCATCGCCAGCAGGTAGAACAGTCTTGACATAGTGCCATAACTACCCCAGTCCGGAAAAAGATGTTTCGGGGATGCAACCCGCCCGACGGCCGCTCGTCCTTATCTTAGAACCAACACCATTACACTACCATGAAGAGTCTACTCACCGCTTGTTTCCTTATTCTGTTCGCCAGCCTCACCGCCCAGGTAGAAGTCAATAACGGCTGGCGCGGTCGCAACGGAGAGCGCGTACGCGGCAATGGCGACGTTACCACCCAGCTACGCAACATCAATGGCTTCACCGGCGTAAGCGCCTGCTGCTCCATGAACGTGGAGCTAGCTGAGGGGGACTTCTCCATCCGCATTGAGGCGGAGAGCAACCTGCAGGAGTTCGTCAAGACCGAGGTGAAGGGCGACCGCCTGGAGGTAGGCTACGTCTCGGGGGCGAACTTTAAGTCGACCAAGCCCATCAACGTCTACATTACCCTGCCCCGCCTGGAGTACCTCAAGGCCTCCAGTAGCTCGACGGTCAAGGGCACCAACACCTTTCACGGCGACGACCTGGAGGTAGACGTAAGCAGCTCAGCTACGGCAAGCCTTGCCTTCGAGGGCAGGTCGGTATCCACCGATGCCAGCTCCTCGGCTACCCTGATCATCGAGGGGGCGGCCGATGAGTTCGCGGGCGACGCCAGTAGCTCCAGCCGCATCGACGCCGGTAAGCTGACCGCCAAGCACGGGAAAGCCGACGTGAGTAGCAGCGCAGATATCACGCTGAACGTGGCCGAATCCCTACGCGCCAAGGCCAGTTCCAGCGGGTCGGTGAGCTACTACGGCCGGCCCACCGACGTCAACTCCGATACGAATAGCAGCGGCAGCGTGCGGAGTAAGAACTAGTAGGGGTCCACATCGACCACGACCCGTACGCCGGACAGTCCCTTAGTCTGCGCGAGTTTATCGCTGGCGCGCTGGATGATGTCCTTGATCCGTTTCATCCGGGCCGGCACCGGAGCGCAGCGAATCACCATATCCTGTAGGTAGTAGGTGCGCAGGCGTGCAACGCTGGGCTCGAAGGGACCTTCCAGTTGATCGCCGAGGGCGTGCGCTAACCACTTGCCGAGCAGCTTGGCCCCCTCCTCCACGGTCGCCCGACGGGTGTGCCGTAGCTGTAACCGGATCATCTTGCGGTAGGGCGGAAAGCCGTGCTGCTGCCGGTTGCCCGCCTCGCGCTGAATGAAGTTCGCGTAGTCGCCCGTAATTACATCGGTGATTACTGGGTGACTGCCCTCGTGGGCCTGAATAATGACCTGCCCCCGGCGGGCCCGGCGGCCGGCCCGACCGGCTACCTGGGTCATGAGCTGGAAGGCCCGCTCGTCGGCCCGAAAGTCCGGAAAACGGAGCAGTTGATCGGCGCTGATGACGCCCACGAGTCCCACGCGGTCGAAGTCCAGCCCCTTAGTGACCATCTGCGTACCGACCAAAATGTCGAGCTCACCCACTTCGAACTGGTCGAGGAGTTTGCCCAGGGCGTTCTTGCCGCGGGTGGTATCGAGGTCCATGCGCGCGATGCGTGCCTCGGGGAGGAATATCTTGAGTTCGTCCTCGATCTTCTCGGTGCCGGTACCGCTCAGTTTAAGTTGTAGCTCTCCACAGGCCGGGCACTGCTCCGGAGGAGCGGTGACGTAGCCGCAACAGTGGCAGCGCAGCCGGTGCTGGTACTTATGGTAGGTGAGGCTGACGTCGCAATTGACGCACGCCGCGGTGTACTCACAGGTGGGGCAAAAGTAGACCGGTGCGAAGCCCCGGCGATTCTGAAACAGAATGGCCTGTTCGCCACGCTCCAGCGTCTTGCGCAGGGCATCCAGGAGGGTAGGGGTGAAAAAGGGATGATGGGCGCCCTTGTCATTGGTTTCGCGGGCGTTGGCGATCACGATCTCGGGCAGGGCCGTGCCGCCGAATCGATCCGGCATGGTAACCAAACCGTACTTGCCGGACCGGGCATTCTCCCAGCTCTCGAGGCTGGGGGTGGCGCTGCCCAGGATGGCCTTTGCACCGTGCTGCTGGGCCAGGTACATCGCCACGTCGCGCCCATTGTAGCGGGGGTTGGGATCGTGCTGCTTGTAGGAGGAGTCATGCTCCTCGTCGACCACCACCAAGTCGAGGGCGGTGAAGGGCAGGAAGAGCGCTGAGCGAGGCCCGACTACGGAGGTCGTGCCGGTCAGGACGGCCTTCCAGATCTCTACCCGTTCCATATTGTTGAGCCGGCTGTGGTAGACCATGATCTGATCGCCGAGCACCTGCTGGAGGCGCTTGATGATCTGGCCGGTCAGGGCGATCTCGGGCAGGAGGTAGAGGACCTGCTTACCGGCGGCGATGGCTTGCTGCATGAGCTCGATGTACACGCGGGTCTTGCCACTACTGGTCACCCCGTGCAGCAGTGCCGGCCGGCCGGCTGCGTGGTGGGCCCTAATTTCGGTGAGGGCGTTCGCTTGCTGTGGGCTGAGCTCCCGGGCCTCATCGGGTGCTTCGCCATCGGTACTTATTCTACTGACCTCGCGGTCGTAGAATGCGAAGATGCCCTTTTTGACCATGGCGCGGATCACGCCATCCGAAGCTCCCGTGCGCTTGCTCAGATCGCTACGGCGTACGTAGGGCTGGGTGCGGCTGTACTGGATATACTCCAGTAGTACGGCGGTTTGCTTCTCGGAGCGACTCACTAGGTCGAAAGCAGCGGCTTGTTGGGCTTCGGTCCGGAAGTCCGGTCCGAAGCGGACGCACTGTACCTCCAGGGCCTTGTAGCGATCGGTAAGTTCCTCCTTCGGAAAAATGACGTGGCGGTCGAGCAGGCTACGGATGACGGGGTAGACCGTCTTGCGCTGTAGGATGTCGCGGATGTCCTTTAGGGTAAGCTCGGCCTGTAGGGTAAGGGCCTCTACCACCAGGTACTCATCTTCCGATAGCTCCGTGACGTCGTCACTGAACATGGGGCCAAGGGTGATAATGGTCTCGCTGGCCATCTTGAGGTGGCTCGGCAGCCCGGCGGTCATTACCTCGCCCAGGGCGCAGCAGTAGTAGTCGGCAATCCAGTCCCAGAGGCGAAGCTGACGCGGGGTGAGCAACGGTTCTACGTCGATCACGCTGATGAGGGGCTTGGTCTTAAAGCTCGGCATCTCACCGTGCAGCCGACGGAGGATACCGGCGTAGTGCTTGTTTTTACTGAACTGCACCTCTACGCGCTGCCCTTCCCGCAGTTGTCCGACGAACTCCTCCGGCACCCGGTAGGTGTAGGTCTGTGCCAGGGCCAGCGGCAGGATCACGTCGGCGTAGACGGTACCGCGGGCGGTCAGGGGCTGTTCGGTAGATTGCAGGGTCACGGAAGAAGTTAAAATAAATTGTTGCAAATATAGTACAATGCTGCCTCCCCCGATAGCTATCGGGGCGCCAGCAAAATGCAGCCTCTGGCTGCGCTATTCACGACCTACCTTGCGGCCATGAAGCTCTCCGCCATCGTAGCCACCGACCGCCGGCGCACCATCGGCAAAGACGGCCAGATTCCCTGGTACCTCCCGGCTGACCTACAGTACTTCAAGCGCACCACCCTGGGCCACCCCGTCATCATGGGGCGCAAGACCTTCCGCAGCATCGGCCGGCCCCTGCCCAAACGTACGAACATTGTGCTGACGCGCGATCCCTTCTTCACCGCCACCGGCGTAGTCGTAGCCCATAGCCTGCGCGAGGCCCTGGGGCACCCGGCCGTGACGGAGGCCACAGAATCCTTCATCGTAGGCGGGGGTGATATCTACCGGACGGCACTGCCCCTGACCACGACCATCTACCGGACCATCGTCGCGGTAGACATCCCGGACGGAGACGCCTTCTTTCCGGAGCTACCCCCCGAGGAGTGGCGCGAGGTGTGGAGCGAGGCTCACCGGCCGAACGCAAAAAACGAGCTGGCGTACCGCTTCTCCCGCCTGGAACGACAACAAATATAAACAAAAGATTGTGTATTTGGTCAAAAAGTAGTTAATTGCGAACGATTTGTTTGATTAACCACTTCGAGAACACACACCATGCGCGAAGATTTCCTCCACTATCTGTGGCGGCTGGCCCGTTTCGATCTGCGGCAGCTGCGCACCACTGAGGGCGAGGCCCTCACCATCCAACAATTCGGTACCCACAATACAAATGCCGGGCCTGACTTCGACGATGCGCGCCTACGCATCGGGGGCCTACAGTGGGCCGGTAAGGTCGAGATCCACGTCACTAGCAGCGAGTGGCACGCCCACGGCCACGGTGATGATCCAACTTACGATGGGGTTATTCTCCACGTTGTACTGGAGGAGGACCAGATCATCTACCGCCGCGATGGCAGCCGCATCCCCTGCCTGGAACTGCTGCACCGTATCCCCCCCGGGGTGCAGGCCACGTACTGGCGGTTGATGCACCAGGCCGACTGGGTACCCTGTCAGCCGCAATTGCCTAGTGTGACCGGACCGGTGCGCGCCATCTGGCTACAGCGTATCCTAGCTGAACGCCTGGCCCGCAAGGCGGCGGAATTCACCGAACGCCTCGAAGCGGCCCAGCGCGACTGGGAGGAAGCATTCTACCACTGCATCGCCCGCGCCATGGGGGGCAAGGTGAATGCTGAAGCTATGGAAATGCTAGCCCGCTCGGTGCCCCTCCGGGTGCTGCTGCGGCATAAGCACAGTTTGCTGCAACTGGAAGCCTTACTCTTCGGGCAGTCCGGCCTGCTACCCGAGCAGGTGGCGGGGGAGGATAGCTACCTCACGCGATTACGGCAGGAGTACGAGCTACTACGGGTCAAGCACGACCTACGCTCCCTACCGGTCACCGCCTGGCGCTTCCTGCGGATGCGGCCCAACAATTTCCCTACCGTGCGCATCGCCCAACTGGCCTGTCTCTATTACCGTAGCGGACAGTTGTTTGGTAAGGCGCTCGCCGCGGCTAATACTAAGGAATTAGAAGCGATGTTTGTGGTCAGTCTGAGCAACTACTGGCGCACCCACTATCGCTTCGGTCCGGCCGTAGCCCCGAGCGACCGAAAACTAGGAAAGGCGACCGTGCAGAATATACTGATCAACGCCGTGGCCCCGGCCTACTTCGCCTACGGGCAGCTCCGGGAAGACGAGCGCTACCGGGAGCACGCCATGACCCTCCTGGATACCCTGCCCCCGGAATCAAACACCGTGGTCGCCAAGTGGCGCAAACTCGGCTGGTCGGCGACCTCGGCGGGGGAGAGTCAGGCCTTGCTAGAACTCAAACGACAGTACTGCGACCCCCGCCGCTGCACCAGTTGCGCGGTTGGCTGTGCGATCCTCAACCGGCCGGAACTGGGGGATGCCCCGCCGCTGATCGTCCGCGAGCCCGTGCGTATCTACCGGGCGGTCGGCTAGGCATACCCCACCGCTTGCCTACCTTCGTCCTTCCGTAATCTCCTCCCAAGTCCCGTGGCAAACAGCAAGTCCAAGAAAGTGACGCCCCTAATGGCGCAGTACAACAAGGTTAAGGCCAAATACCCCGAGGCCCTGCTACTGTACCGCGTGGGAGACTTTTACGAGACCTTCGGCGACGACGCGGTAAAGACCGCCCAGGTACTCGGTATCACCCTCACCAGCCGCAACAACGGCGGCAGCGACACGGAGCTGGCGGGCTTTCCCTACCACAGTGTGGATACCTACCTACCACGTCTGGTACGGGCCGGCTACCGGGTGGCCATCTGCGAGCAGCTCGAGAAGCCCTCGAAGGAAAAGAAGATCGTCAAGCG
This sequence comes from Neolewinella sp., assembly GCF_965214665.1. Lineage (GTDB taxonomy): Bacteria > Bacteroidota > Bacteroidia > Chitinophagales > Saprospiraceae > Neolewinella. The sequence continues at coordinate 135,550 of NZ_OZ243970.1, forward strand.
GGGGGTGACTGAGATCGTCACGCCGGGACTGGCGGTCGATGACCAGCTACTGGAGCACAAGACCAACAACTTCCTGGCCTGCGTGGTCTTCGGCCGCGGTAAGAAGGACTCCTGCGGACTTAGCCTCCTCGACCTGAGTACCGGGGAATTTCTGGTGGCGGAGGGGGCTACGGACTACATTGACAAGCTGCTGCAGAGTTTTCAGCCCAAGGAGGTGCTGCTGGGTAAGGACCGGCGGCAGGACTTCGAGCGGACGTTCGGTGACCGCTTCTACCTCTCGCCCCTGGATGAGTGGGTGTTTACTACGGACTACACCGACGAGAAGCTGCTGAAGCAGTTCAAAGCGGCAAGTTTGAAGGGATTCGGGGTAGAAGACCTACGGGTAGCCCGTGTTGCCGCCGGTGCCGCTCTACACTACCTGGAAACCACCGAGAACCGTAACCTGAAGCACATCACTCGCATCAACCGCCTGGCCAACGACCGCTACGTCTGGCTGGACCGCTTCACGATTCGGAACCTAGAATTGCTCTATAGTCCCCACGATCACGGAGTATCGCTGGTCGACATTTTGGATAAAACCGTTACTCCGATGGGCGGTAGGCTACTGCGTAAGTGGGTTGTCTTGCCACTAAAGGATAAGACGCAGATCGAATCCCGCCACGATGCAGTGCGCACCTTCGTACAATCCGCCCCCCTGCTACAGGACCTTCACGCCTCCCTACAGCAGATCGGCGATGTGGAGCGGCTCATCTCCAAGGTGCCCCTAGGTAAGGTAAACCCCCGCGAGATCCGCGCCCTGAGCGATGCCCTTTGTGCCATGGGCCCGATCCGCGCGCGGCTACTAGACACTAATAGCGGTACATTAAAGCAACTCGGCGAACAGCTCGATCCCCTCCCCAAAGTCTGCACCGTGGTCGAGCGGCGCATCCGCCCCGAACCGGCCGTCAACCTTTCCAAGGGGGGCGTAATTGCCGACGGCTTCGATCAGGAGCTTGACGAGCTACGCGACGTGACTAAAAATAGCAAGAACCGTTTGGCTGCTGTTCAACAACGGGAGGTGGAGCGCACCGGCATCAGTAGTTTAAAGATTGGCTTTAATAACGTCTTCGGTTACTACCTGGAGGTCACCAATAAATACAAAAAGCAGGTGCCTCCGGAATGGACGCGCAAACAGACACTGACCAGTGCCGAGCGCTACATCACCGAGGAGCTCAAGCTGCTGGAGGATAAGATCCTAAATGCCGAGGACAAAATCCTTCAGCGCGAAGAGCAGTTGTACGAGGAACTCGTCATCTGGTTACAGGATTACATCGCTCCAGTCCAGCGCAACGCCGCGCTGCTGGCCCAGGTGGACTGTCTACTAAGTTTTGCCAAGGTCGCTAATCGACAACGCTACACGGAGCCTACGATGGACGAGTCGCAGGATATCGACATCGTGCAGGGCCGTCACCCGGTCATCGAGCAGCAGCTGGCGGTCGGCGAGCAGTACGTACCCAACGACGTACAGCTCGATCCGGACGGGCAGCAGATCATCATGATCACCGGCCCAAATATGTCCGGCAAGTCGGCACTGCTCCGGCAGACGGCCCTCATCTGCCTACTCGCCCAGATGGGCAGTTTCGTACCGGCCGAGCGGGCGCGTATCGGTATGGTCGACCGGGTATTTACCCGGGTGGGAGCCAGCGATAACATCAGCAGCGGGGAGTCGACCTTCATGGTGGAGATGAACGAGACGGCCTCGATCATGAACAACATCACCGACCGCAGCCTCATCCTGCTCGACGAGATCGGGCGGGGCACGAGTACCTTCGACGGGATCTCCATCGCCTGGGCCATCGCCGAGTACCTACACAACAACGGGCGGGCCCGGCCGAAAACACTCTTTGCCACGCACTACCACGAGCTCAATGAGCTGGCCGAAAGCTTGCCGCGGATCCACAATTATTCCGTGGCGATAAAGGAGCATAAGAATCGCATCATCTTTCTGCGCAAATTGGTGCCGGGGGGAAGCCAGCATAGCTTCGGTATCCACGTGGCGCGCATGGCGGGGATGCCGGCGGCCATCGTAGCGCGGGCCAGTGATATTCTCGTACAACTGGAGGCCCAGCACATTACCGAGGCGGGAGAATTGGTGGAGGCCGACTATGACCTAGCTGAAGCCGATGGGAATGGTGCACCAGCTACGGCACTACCCAGCGCCCGCGCCGTAGCTACGGGTACGGTTTCTGCCGAGACACTACAGTTGAGCATCTTTGAGACGGTCGATCCCACCGCCGGCCGGCTGCGCGAACTCCTGGAGGCGGTCAACATCAACTCGATGACGCCGATCGAGTGTATGATGAAGTTGCAGGAGTTGAAGCTGGTGATGGAGACTACTCCCTGACGGTCGCCTCGTAGAGCGCCAGGTATTCCGCATTATCTACCGCTTCCCGTAGGGCGCTGTAACATTCATCAGCTAGCTCGGGGCGGTTGGTATGGTGGTAGGCTAGTCCGCGGATGTAGCAGGCCAAGGCTTCGTTCTTTGCGTCCAGCTCCGCATCTAGGAAAGCGAGTTCCTTGAGCACCTTTTTACTGCGGCCCCGTAGGAGCAGATTTTCGATCACCATCAGGTCAATGCGCTCCTGTAGGGAGATTGGAATGTCACTTTTCTCACTCAATATGGCACTAGCTTCTTCGAGTGCGTCAGTACTTGTGGTGGCTAGTTTGCCCCGTACGCTCCCGGAAGCAGCGCGGGCGGCCTGCTGGCAGTGCCGGCCCCGCAGGAAGTGACTGTTAAATGCAGCGGGCTGGTCCCGCGCTACGTAATCCGCCGCGTAGGGTCCCCGCATGTCGGTCGGGAAGTCGGCAAGGACGGATAGGACTTCCTGGGTGGTCATTAGGCCCATGCGGCGGAAGTACTCCTTGCCGTCGGCGTCCTGGATGATGAGGGCGGGAATGCCCTTAAGATTATACTGCTGTAGTATCGCGGCGGTATTAGTAGTCGCGTCTACTCGTACGTTGACGAAGGACTGCTGGGCGGCTTGCACCTCGGGCTGGCTCCAGGTATCCATATCCATTCTTGTACACGGACCGCACCAGGTGGCGTAGAAATCCAGGACGATGAACGACCCCTGTGCAGTAGCCAGCTCCCGGGCCTGGGCTACACTGATGGGCATAAACTGGGTCTGGGCACTTAGCTGGATGGAGCTAATCAGACAGACAACTGCGAGGATATGGCGCATGGGGCGGGGCGTTGGTGGGTTAAGCTCAATATATGGTCGGGAGTCCGAAAATGTCAAGGGTAGGTACGTACCAAACAAATCCCGCCCCCGCCCACTTGGAACAAACATGCCCAGCTACACCCATGACCTCATCGTGATCGGCGCCGGCTCCGGTGGACTCGGGGCGGCCGGCTTCGGCGGTACCCTGGGACTTAACGTGGCCCTGATTGACAAATCGGTCCACCTCTACGGGGGCGACTGCCTCAACTTCGGCTGCGTACCCTCTAAGGCACTCCTCCACGTTGCCGCTCAGTTTGCCGGGGCCCGCCAGGCTACTGCCTTTGGACTACAGGCGAAGGGCAAGGCCGACTTCAGCAAGGTCATGGACTACGTACACCGGCAGCAGGACATCATCCGCGAGCACGAAACGCCCACCTACCTGGAGCAGGAGTACGGACTGGACTGCCGGGTGGGGGAGGCGATGCTCACCGGCCGGCGCGAGGTCACCGTGAACGGACAAAAACTTACCGCCCCCCGCATCGTGCTGGCCACCGGCTCCAAGCCCCGCCACCTCAAAACGCCCGGCGCGGAGCTGGTCAAGCAGTACGATAATGAGTCGGTCTTTAGCGAGCTGAATGAGTTGCCGGAGGAACTACTCATCGTTGGAGGCGGACCCAATTCTTGTGAGATGGCTCAGGCTTTTTGCCGGTTAGGTAGCCGCGTAACGCTGCTAAATCGCGGCGAGCGCCTGCTGAGCCAGGACCCGGCCGAGGCCGCTCACGTATTGGAGCAGAAACTAACCCGGGAGGGGGTGACCATTCGCCACCAAACCGAGATCAACAAGTTTAAGGACGCCCGTACCGCCATGCTCACGAGCGACGGCGTACCGAACGGCAAGCTCACCTTCACCCACCTCATCGTAGCCATCGGTCGGGAAGTACGCACCACGGGTTTGGGTCTGGAACTGGCCGGCGTACACACCAAAGACGGAAAGATCGTAGTAGACGACTATTACCGCACCACCAATTCGGCCATCTACACCGTAGGCGATGCTTACGGCCACGAGATGTTCAGCCACGGGGCGGAAAAGCACAATACCGACCTGTGGACCAACCTCCTCAGCCCCGTAGACCGCAAGCATTCACTCAAACACTTCAGCTGGGTGACCTTTACCGATCCTGAGGTTGCCACCTTTGGCTACACCGAACGGCAGTTGCAGGAGCGGGGGATCGACTACGAGACGGTGCATCAGTCCTTCGATCATGACGACCGGGCGGTGGCGGCAGATTACCGGGACTCGATACTTGTGTTATATCTCTCTAAAGCTAAATTTGGGAGTGCAAAACTGCTCGGAGGCTGCATGGCCGCGCCCGGAGCGGGGGAGATGATTCAGGAGCTTCTGCTACTTAATATGCTAGACGCCGACTACGGCAAGCTCACCAATAAGATCTACGCCTACCCCGTAGGCAGCCGCATCAACCAGCAACCGGCCCGTGACCGGGCGCAACGACGCCTGCTTTCCCCGCTGACCAAACGCCTACTACGGGCCGCTTACCGGCTACAAAATCGCTAAGCCCCCCTCATGAAAACCTTCCCCTACCTCCCCCTTGGGCCGCTGCCCCCGGATGCCGAAGGCCTACGGCGGTTCCGCATCTGGGCGCCCGTGCCGGAAGAGATCGAACTAGCCGTTGCTTTTGATGGCAGCGCTGTACCCTACCCCCTGGAGAACGAGGGGAACGGTTACTTCATTTCGGAACCCATCGAGGTAGCCGCGGGTACTCACTACGGCTACTACCTCGATAGCGACTACAGTACCGTTTATCCCGATCCCGTAAGCCGCTACCAACCCCAGGGAGTACACGGGCACAGTGAGGTGCTCGACCCGACCCCCGCCGCAGCAGTCATCAACTGGAAGGGGAGAAGCCTGGAAGGTGCAGTGCTGTATGAGTTGCACCTCGGCACCTTCACCCCGGAGGGTACCCTGGCCGCCGCGGAGGAAAAACTAGACTACCTGCTCGATCTCGGCATCAATACTATTGAGCTGATGCCGCTCAACCAAACCCCGGGGGAGCGCAACTGGGGCTACGACGGAGTATTTCCCTTTGCCCTTCAGCGCGCCTACGGCCGCCCGGAAGACCTACGCAGCTTCATTGACGCGGCCCACCGCAGGAGTATTGCCGTGCTCGTAGACGTAATTTATAACCACCTCGGACCGGAGGGAAATTACCTACCGAAGTTCTTTCCCATATTCACCGAAAACCACCACACCCCCTGGGGAGCGGCCATTAACTTCGATGACCGGCAGGCCGATGGGGTGAGAAATTACTGGTTGCAGAACGTCAGGATGTGGCTGGAGGATTACGGTGCCGATGGACTACGCCTCGATGCGGTGCACGCCATCAAGGATTACTCCGCCGAGCACTTCTTGGAGTCGGTAAGTAAGGTGGCGGAGGAGATCGGCGAGCGGGAGGGCCGGCAGATCATCCTTCTAGCCGAGGTCGATTTGAACGCTCCCCGTTACATCCGGCCACGCGCCCAGGGCGGCTACGGGATGAGCGGACAGTGGGTCGATGAGTTCCACCACGCTCTCCACGCCCTACTGACCGGCGAGCAGCTGGGCTACTACGAGGACTTCGGTAGCCTGGAGCAACTCGCCAAGGCACTGAAGGATGGCTACGTCTACACCGGACAGTACTCCCCCCACCGGCAGCGCAACTTCGGAGTGCCCCCACCGGCCGGTGTGACCCCCTCCCAGTTTGTTGTTTTCCTACAAAACCACGACCAGGTCGGTAACCGCATGGTCGGCGACCGACTTCTGGAAACTACTGGGGTAGACAAGTACCTGCTCGCGGCCGGTACCTACCTGCTCTCGCCCTTCACCCCCCTGATCTTCATGGGCGAGGAGTACGGCGAGCGGGGTCCCTTTCCCTACTTCGTACACCACGGCGATGAGTCGCTGATCAAAGCCGTGCGGAAGGGGCGGGCGGCGGAGTTCGCGGCCTTTCAGTCTCCCGGCCATACCGTACCGGACCCACAAGCGGAGGCAACCTTCAATTCGGCTAAACTGAGCTGGCGGGAGGACGAGCGCATCGCCCGGTTTTATCGGGAGGCGTTGCACCTGCGCGCCGCCGCCCCCCGGAGCTACACCTTTGCCGACATCAGCGTGGACCGGCGGGGAAGCCTGATCACCTGGGCGGTGGCCGGAAGTCCCTATACGGCCTGCGCGAATTATGGAGCTAAGGAATTAAAGATTGAAGTGAACGGGCGGCTGCTACTGGAGTCTAACGGTGCCTGCCTCGACGATACCCTGCTCCGGCTACCCGCCTGGGGCTTTGCCCTTACGAGCCTATGAACACCTACCGCATTCAATTTCACGCCGGCTTCACGGTACGCCAACTGATCGATACGCTCGATTACCTGGAGGAGCTGGGCATCGATACCGTATACGGCAGTCCCATTCTGGCGGCCTCACCGGGCAGTACCCACGGCTACGACGTGATCGACCCCACCATCCTTAACCCCGAGGTAACTACGGAGGAAGACTGGGGCCGACTGCACGAGGAGCTCCACCGCCGCGGCATGCGCTATATGCAGGACATCGTACCGAATCACACGGCCCTGCACCCCGCAAACGCCTGGTTCAAAACGGTGGTGCAGGACGGGCCGGAGGGGACCTATGCCGGGCACTTCGACATCGACTGGGCCCACCCGCGGCTGTCCGGACGTATGCTACTGCCGGTGCTGGGCGATACCCCGGAACGGGTACGCGAGCAGGGGCAGCTACGTGAGTACAAACACGGCGTACAGGTGTACGACAACTACTGGGAGGGGCCGGATGCCGACCGTGATGCTGCACCCGAAAGAGAGCTACCCATAAAGCCCGTGCACTGGCAGGCGGTGACCGACATCAACTACAGGCGCTTCTTTACGGTCAACGAACTGATCGGTATGCGCACCGAGGAGCGGCGGGTGTATGAGGATATGCACGAGCGGACCTTTGCCGACGTGGAGATGGGGCGCATCCACTACCTGCGGGTCGATCACGTGGATGGGCTACTCGACCCCACGACCTACCTACGGCGACTGCGGGAGTCGGTAGGCCCACAGGTGGGCGTGTACATCGAAAAGATTCTCGAGCCGGGCGAGCAACTGCCCGCCGACTGGCCCGTAGATGGCACCACCGGCTACGACTTCCTGGCCGCGGTAAACCGCCTGCTGACCAACGAAGATAGTAGCAGCGCCTTCAGTGATCTGTACGAGGAGCTTACGCACGAGCCCCTGGCGGACTATCCCGCCCTGGTGTTCCGCAACAAACTCATGCTGGTGCGCGAGCACTTCAGCGGCGAGCTGGATAACCTGGTGAGGCGCTGGGAGCCGCTGGTGCCCGAGGAGCTGCGACAGGACCTGCGTGAAACCCTGGCCCACTGGCTGGCCGCCTTTCCGGTGTACCGTATTTATCCCTCCGGCGGCCCACTGACCGACCACGAACTGGCCGTGTGCATGGAGGCGGCCACGGCCGTCACGGAGTATTCCCCGGAGCAGGGCCGTCACGTGCTGGCCTGGGTGAACTGGCTAGCCCACCAGGAGTTCGCGGGGGAAAGTCTGGAATACCTACAGCGCAGTCAGCAACTGAGTGGCCCCCTCATGGCCAAGGGGGTGGAGGACACTACGTTTTATCAGTTCTGGCGGGAAGCTCACCTGAACGAGGTAGGTAGCTCGGCCGACCCCCGGGACCGGCTGCTGGTGCGCGACTTTCACCACTTCATCGCCGAGCGGCCCGCCAGCAGCATGAATGCCACGGCCACCCACGATACGAAGCGGGGGGAGGACGGGCGGGCCTTTCTGCAGGCGCTCACGTTTTACCCCACAGAGTGGCGAGCCTTTGTGGAGCAGGTCATGAACACCCTGGATACCTCCGCCGTCCGGCCCCGGGGAGTGTACCTGGTGCTGCAAAGCCTAGTGGCCGGCTTCCCGCTACACAAATCCGTGGAGGAGGCCAATTTGCACGAACGCTTGCACGCCTACCTGGAAAAGGCCCTGCGCGAGGGCAAGGAGATGAGCGACTGGGCCGACCCGAATGTAGACTACGAACGTAGCCTGAACCGCATCGCCGATCAGGTGCTCGATCATACGGGACTGCGTACCTCGCTACAGCACCTGCTGCGGGAAATCTGGCCGCAGACCCGGCACAACAGCTTTGCCCAGGTGGTGCTCAAGTGTTTGTGCCCGGGCAATCCCGACGTCTACCAGGGCACCGAGAGCTGGGACCTGAGCTTCGTGGACCCCGACAACCGCCGTCCGGTCGACTACGCCAAGCGCCGCCGCTGGCTGGAGGAGGGCCCGGAAGATACCTACGATCCGGCACGCAAGGCCCGCTTGCTGCAACTCTTGCTACAACTGCGTCGTCGTTATCCCGACTTCTTCGCCCGGGCTGATTACGAGCCCCTGAGCGAGGGCGATGAGGTACTGGCATTCCGGCGCAGCTTCGGCGGTCAGCAGCTCGTGGTCAAGCTAGCCAAGCGGGCGGGGACGCGGGTGCAACGCCCGGGGGAGGAGGGCTTTCACCGCATCGTGACGGATGCCTACGGGGCCGGACTCGGCGTCTGGTTCCGGAAGTAACGTTTTGGTCTTGGGGGGTATAGATTACGTAAGTCTTAACACAACCGCCACACTCTGCCCCCTTGTTTAGACGCTATACCGCTAACCAACCCTATTCAACACATGAACCACAAACTCATTTTTCTACTGCCCTTCCTACTGCTCAGTCTGACCGGCTTTGCCCAGGTAGAATTCGGCCTCAAGGCGGGCCTGGCCACTAGATCCCTAGAGGGAGAGTCCTTTAGCTTCAGCCGCGCGGGGCGGCAGGACCTCCGTTTCGCCCTGGAGGATGCCGACTATGGCTTCCAATTCGGTGCCCTGCTGCGGATCCCACTGACCGGCAGCTGGACGCTGCAGCCCGAGGTGACGCTCAACAGCGCCAAGACCACCTTCCGACTTGACGATCCCGATCAGCAGACCTCGGAGGTCTTCGATGAGCGCTACAACGACGTGAACGTGCCGGTGCTACTGAGCTATCAGCTGGCATTTCTGCGGCTGCAGGCTGGTCCGGTCGGTCACTTCTTCGTCTCTAGCACGAGCGACCTCGAAGACCAGGATAGCATCGACCGCACCTTCGATACCTTTAACCTGGGCTACGCGCTGGGGGGGGCCATCGATATTGGTCCGCTGACCTTCGACGTACGCTACGACGGCAACTTTGCCAAGTACGGGGAGACCTTTACGATCCGCGGCGAGGAGGTGGATATCGACCAGGCGCCTCAGCGGTGGATTGGCTCGGTGGCTTACCGCTTCTAGACTACTGCGTTTGGATAACGACCACAGAGGACACAGAGAGACGCAGAGGTGTTGCTGAAGACGTCTCTGTGTATCTCTGCGCTCTCTGCGGTTTAACCCCCAGCAGCGGAGCTGCCCTGTGACGACAACACAAAATATCAGTAGTAACCAACCCCCCAGTGGTGAGTCCACTCTCTACCCTAGAGCGCCATACTACATGATACGCAAGCTAGCCGCCCCACAGCCTACACCCACCCCCCCCGCGCGGATGACGGAAGCCGAACTCCTCGAAGCCTGCCGCCGGCACGACCGCCGCGCCCAGAAAGAACTCTACGACCGCTACAACCGGGCCATGTACACGGCCTGCTACCGCATCTGTGGAGATTTCGACCTGGCCAACGACGCGCTGCAGGAGGGCTTTCTGAAGGTGTTTCAAAAGCTGCACACCTTTCGGGGGGAGAGTACGGTGGGGGCCTGGATCAAGGTAGTGATCGTGCGTACGGCCCTGAATAGACTACGCCGCCAGCCGAAGTACGAGGAGCTACCCCTGCACCACGCCGACGAGCAGGTGGACTGGGGCACTACGGCGCTGGACGTCGAGTACCTCGAGCGAGCCATTCACCAATTGCCAGACGGCTACCGGGCCGTGTTCGTGCTGGTGGAGGTAGAAGGCTATAAGCATAAGGAGGTGGCCGAAATGCTCGGCATCACCGTAGGAACTAGTAAAAGTCAGCTTTTTTACGCCAAGAAGAAACTCCGTGACTATCTAAAGGCCTACGTATGAAAGAGCGCAACTACGAGCGGCTGCGGGAAGCACTCGACCGCCTGCCTACCTACAACAGTCCGACGGACAACTGGGCCGAGATCGCCCAGCAACTTACACCGCCACTCAGTGAACGGTTACCGAGCTACGCTCCGCCGCCCGCGGTATGGAATGCGGTGAGTCAGGAGCTGGACGCGGCCCCGCGGGGTAGGATGCGTAGCCTGCCCTTCTCCCGTATCCTAGCCATCGCCGCTACGGTGCTGCTCTTGCTTACCACCGGGGTGTTTCTGGTGAATCGTGAGCAGGGACCTACGGTGAGCTATACCTACAGTCAAGAAGCCCAGCCCACTGCGGTCGCTGCCGACTGGGACGATGACGAGGCCAGCTTCGACCGCGCCCGCCGCGAAGTACTGGCGCGCAATGAGCCCCAGCTCAATAACCTGGGCCACGAGCTCGATGAATTGACCAGCGCCCGCGAAGAAGTCAAATCGATGCTCACCGCCTACGGCGACGACCCCAGCGTAGTGCAGCAACTGGCCGAGATCGAGCGGGAGCGGGCCGATGTGTACCGCCGTATTATCGTGGAGCTTTAATCTCATCGACGATCTTGTCCAAAGCCACCTATATCCTCTTTCTTTGCCTCGGGCTTTGCACCTGCGTCCCCGCCCAGACCCCCGACCTGCGGGAGGTAGTGACTAAGACCATTGCCGATACCTACGCCTACTCCGCCGGTAGCGAACTGGCCGTGGAGGGAGAGAAGGCCGAAATATTTGTCGAAACCTGGACCAAGCAGGAAATTAGCGTGAAGGTGGTCATGACCGCCCGCCACCCCCGCCTGGAACAAGCTAAAGCGGAGCTAGAAAACCTGGAGTTTCTCACCGAGGTGGCCGGCAAAAAGATCTTCCTGCGCAACCGGCGCAAGGACGGCAGGCTCCAGCCCGAAAGCGAGCTCTCCGTCGAATACTACATCACCCTACCCGAGGAGTGCCCGGTGTACCTGAAGAGCCACTTCGGTGGGGCCACCATCTCCAACCTGCGCAACCGGCTGCGGATCAACGGAGAGTTTTCGGCCATCAACATCGACAACGTGCAGGGGCTGCTAGACATCCGCACCCGCTTCGGCGACATCACCGGGGAGAAGATCGACGGAAATGTGGTCATCAACGCCCGCCGCTCTGACATTAACCTGCTCGACGTAGGCGGCACCTTCACCATCAACGCCCAGTACGGCGAGCTGCGCCTAAGCCCCAACCTGAATATGCGTGACCTGCGCGTGAACGCCGATAAGAGTAACGTGTATATCTACGAGCCCATCGGCGGCGAGGGGCTGGCCTACGAGCTAGCGAGCAACAACGGCGAGATGAGCCTGCCGGATAACCGCGCCCTGGTGGAGCTGGAGCGTACGAGCGAGTGGCGCCGCATCCAGATCGGGCCGAACACGGAGCGGAGTGGCACGGTGACGGCTAGCGTGACCTTCGGGAATTTGTATTTGGCGAAGCAGCAGCGGGTGCTGGAGGCTCGGCCTACGCGCTTTTAACCACCGAGTGCCTAGCGGCACTATATTAACTACCACAGAGGGCGCAGAGATACACAGAGGCAGACGTGCAGTATGTAGACCCCTCTGTGGCCCTCTGCGTCCTCTGTGGTCGATTCTACCCAATGATGCGCTTCTTCATCGCCTCAAACTCCTCCTCCGTGATGATATTCTGCGCCTTCATTTCGGCCAGCTCGCGGATTTTGCGGATGTTATCCTCTGCCTCGCGCACCACGTCCGGGGTGGGGGTGATCTTGGGCGTTGCCGGTGCCGTATAGCTAGCCGGTGGGGGCGGCGGCGGTACCACATCTTCTGCCGCCTCCTGCTTCCACTGCTTGGCGATGTCCTTACCCTTCTCGAACTTCTCGTTGTAGACCTTCTTGAGGCGGGCCACGTCGAAGTCGAGGAAGGTGCCGCCGCTACTAAAATGCTTCTTGAAGACCTCGCCCATGGCGTAGGTGCTGGCCCCGTTGAGGACTGCGGTGGCAACGCCGCCTACGATGGTGCCGATGCCGGGGACGAGCTTGATGAGGCTACGGGCACCGGCCTTGGTCATGGCGCTGGTGGTCAGGGAGGTGACGATGGTCTTACCCTGGGTCTCGGCGAAGTCGACGCCGTAGACGCGGCAGAGTTGGCGGGTCATGTCGACCTGGAGGGCGCTGACGGCCAGGATGTCGGCCACGGGCAGGGGGACCAGGTAGCTGGCTCCCATACTCCACACGACGTGGTTGCGGATGATGGTACTGGCGTGGGCGTCCTTATCGGTGGTGTCGTCGGGCATGATGGTATTTTTGAGCTGCTGCTTGGCGTAGTCGGTGATCTTCTTGCGCATGGTGGGGTAACACGGAGTGGGGAGCCTAAGTTAAGTCCGCCCCCGCCATTCTCGACGGGAGGCCGGGCTCGGGCGATGAACGCTGCCCCCGACTCGGTCGTTGTAGTGGGCAAAGCTTCCCGCCCATGATCCCCCGCAACGACCACCTCTGGATCGGCCTGGCCGTATCCGTCTTCGTGACCGCCGTGGCCTACTTCCTGTTTTTGCAGCTGGGGGACTGGTTTAGCGTCTCGGCTGGTCGCAGCGTAGTGTTCAAGCCACGTACCCTGGCCCTGCTGGCGATCTGCGTGAACGTGCTACCGATGAACGTCTTTCGCCGCACCTACCGCACCCGCGCCATGAAGGGACTGATGATCGGGGTGATGGTACTCGCCGCGGTCTGGTTCTGGGTGTATGGCCGCGAGCTACTCAACGGCTAGAACTGCTCGAGCTGCTGCTTTTTGCTCGGCGCGCTGGTGGTGGCCGGGGTGCCCTGCGGTTGCAGACTCGCCTCGATAGCTTGTAGGTTGTCGAGGGCTCGCAGGTTGGTCAGGTCGTGCAGGCTCGGTACCAAGGACACGTAACCGTTTTCCAGGGCGTAGGCATCAGTGTCGGTGCGGGTATCCTCGTTGACGAAGCGGCCGGTGAGCCAGTAGTAGGGGCGGCCACGGGGGTCTTCGGCGCGGGTGTATTCCTCGACCCAGCGGGCCTCGGCTTGGCGGCAGACGCGTAGGCCCTTGATCTGCTCGGCGGGGAGGTCCGGGATGTTGACGTTGAAGAGGCTGCCCTCGGTCATGCCGTTGGTAAGCACAAAGTCGACCAGCCGGCGCACGTAGGGCAGGCAGACGCTGAAATCCGCATCGGCTCGGTAGTTCAGGAAGCTGAAGCCGATGCTGGGGATGCCCTCCAGACTTGCTTCCATGGCCGCGGAGAGGGTGCCGGAATACAGGATGTTGATGGCCGCGTTGCTCCCGTGGTTGATGCCGGAAAGACAGAGATCGGGGGTACGGCCGTTGAGCAGTACGCTCTTGGCTAGTTTTACGCAGTCGACCGGGGTGCCGCTGCATTCGTAGGCCTCGATGTTATCGCCCAGCGCCTCGGACTCGCGCACAAAGACCGGTATGCTGATCGTGATGGCATGTCCCTGGGCCGACTGCGGGCTATCGGGGGCCACCACCAGTACGTCGCCGAACTCGCGGGCTACCTCCACCAGGGCGGCGATGCCACCGGCGGTGATACCATCATCATTCGTAACCAGGATCAGGGGGCGGCGCTCGCTCATAGGTACTAGGGGGTGAACCCCTGCAACGGGCTTTGGCCGTCGGGGGTTGCCGCCGGGGCCGGCTATCTTCGCCGTATGTCCGCCAAGCCGCCGTGGTACCGTCAGGCGCGCATTCAGGCTATAAGCCTTTTCGCGCTTGGTTTTCTGCTCTACGCCAATACGCTGGGGCACGACTTCGCGCTCGACGACGCCATCGTGATCACCAATAATACCGTGGTACAGCGCGGCGTGGCGGGCTGGCCGGCGCTGTTTACCCACGACTCGTTCTACGGCTTCTTCGGCGAGCAGGAGCGGGGGGCCCTCGTGGCCGGGGGACGCTACCGGCCCCTTACCCTGGCGATGTTCGCGGTAGAGCAGCAGCTGAGCTCCGGTCCTTTCCTGCATCACCTACTCAACGTGCTCTGGTACGCCGTGCTGGTGGTCGTGGTGTGGGGTATGCTGCGTGAATTGCTGCGGGGGCACGACTTGCCCTGGTGGGTTCCTCTCGCTACGGCGGCACTCTTCGCGGCCCATCCCTTACACACCGAGGCGGTCGCTAACATCAAGGGGCGGGACGAGATCATGGCGCTGCTGGGTGCGGTCGGGGCGACCTGGAGCATCCTATGGGCGCAGCGAAGACAGGTCAGGTGGGGCGGGGTCGCAGGTGCAATACTGTTACTACTGGCCTGTCTGGCCAAGGAGAATGCCATCACCTTCGCTTTAGTGATCCCGGTGGCATTGTACGTGGCGCGGGGCGGGGGCTACGGGTACGTGGGCCCGATCTGGGTGGCCGCCGGTCTGTACCTAATGATCCGGGGCAGCGTACTGGGGTGGGGGCTGGGGGAGCCTGCGCTGGAGCTGATGAACAACCCCTTCCTGCGGGAGGTGAACGGGCAGATGGTACCCCTGGGCTTCTGGGAGCGACAACCTACCGTACTGTATACCTTACTGTTGTACCTAAAGCTGCTCTTCGTACCGGTGGGGCTGGTGCACGATTACTACCCGGCGGCGATCACGCTGAAGGGGTGGACGAATGGGTTGGTGCTACTGAGTCTGGTAGTCCACCTGGGATTGCTCTTCTACGCGGCCCTGCACCTGCGTGCCCGCCCTAAATTTGTTGCTCTGGGGGTGCTGCTGTACCTAATAACGCTTTCGGTGGTGAGTAACGTGGGGTTTCCGGTAGGGACCTTTATGAGTGAGCGCTTCCTCTTTATGCCCTCGCTGGGGGCTATGCTGGCGGTGGTGTGTCTGCTGGCGCTGCGGCCGAAACAGGGGTGGGTGGTGGTGCCGGTCGTTGTTGTGTTTGCCGGACTGACGGTAAGTAGAAACCAGGTGTGGCGGGATAATTATACGCTCTTTACGGAGGACGTGCTGCGCCAGCCGCGGAGTGCCAAATTGCTCAATGCGGCTGCCGGGGCCATGCTCGACCGCGCGCAGACGATGGACCTGGATGGGGAACGGGCGCAGTACCTCATCCGCACGGCCCGAACCCGACTCGATAGTGCCCTGGCCATCCACCCCCGTTATGGCAATGCCTACCTACTGCGGGGCAACGCGGCCTTACTACTCGATGAGCACGCAGCGGCAATCGCAGACTATGAGCGCGCACTACAGCATGGGCTTTCGGGGGAAACAGTAAACGGTAATCTGGCCATCGCGCTACAGCGGGCCGCCCGCCGGGTGGGGGAGGAGGAAAACGACTTGGTACGGGCCAAGGAATACCTGCTACGGGCCGACCGGCTGGTGCCTAACCAGTACGAAACCCTGCGCTTGCTCGGTATCACAAGCGGCATCGGGGGCGACAATCGGGCCGCCCTGGAGTACTTCCGCCGGGCGCTGGAATTACAGCCGGATAACGAAGGGGCGAAGCAAAACTATGAGACCGCCCTGCGGCTAAACCAGCAACTGCCGCCGCCGTCGGACTAGCCGCACGACCGCCGTATAACCGAACACGGCCACCAGGATCAGCGCCGTGCCCCAGTAGAAATTAGGGCTGAGCTCCTGGGCATCATCGAGCAGGAAGTAGGCCAGAAAGATGCCGTAGACGGGTTCCAGATTGACGGTGAGGTTGGAGGCAAAGGCGGAGAGCCTGCTCAGGGCGCGCAGGGAAAGGAAGAAGGTGAGGGTGGTACAGAGCAGGGCCAGAACCAGCAGGTAGACCCAGTCGAGGGGGGCGGGCCAGAACTTGTCGCCGCCGAGGGAATAGAGAAAGGGGGCCAAAAAGAGGGTTGCGGCCCCCAGCTCGATGAAGGTGATACGCAGGGGATCGCTGCTGCCGATGTACTTCTTGTTGAGGCTGGTAAAGACCGAGACTAGGGCGGCGGAGGTGAGTCCTACGAGGATGCCTACGTTCATACCCGCGTCGGCCCCATCCACGATGAGCCAGATGCCGGGCAGGATGAATACGCCCAGCAGGAGCTCGTACCACACGAAAGGGCGCTTTACGATCCACGGCTCCAGAACGCTGGAAAAGAGGGAGGTAGTAGCCATGCAGACCAGCGCGATGCTGGCGTTGGCTAATTTAATGGCCCCGTAGAAGGTCACCCAGTGGAGGGCTACGATGGTACCGATGCTGGCCAGGAGCAGGAAACGGTGTAGACCCACCTCCCGCACGAGCTTGCCGATGCGCACGAAGAAGATCAGACTGAGGCTAGTAAGAAAGACCCGCCACCACACTAGGTTGAGGGCCGAGAGCTGAATTAGATCGCCTAAAATGGCGGTGAAGCCCCAGAGAAAAACCGCTAGGTGCAGCTCCAGGTAGGCCCGCTGTTCGGTGTAAGCCATTGTGTCAGGGGCTGCCAGGGTGGCTTAACTATACTGACACTCGACCTCCTGCAAGAGCTGCTCGTGCTCGTGAAGCAGTTGGCGACTGAGGTCCTGCAACTGCAGGTAATGGGCGGCCAGCAGCTCGGCCTCCTTGCAGGGTTTTTTCAGGCTGGCCCGTTTGTGCTCGAATAGGCGGTGCGAAGACTCAACCAGTTGGCTCAGTTCGGTGTGGCGGCGGCGGTACTGGGCAAAACGGGCCTGCTCCTGCTCGCGCTCGGCGTGGTGCGCACTGCGGGCCAGGGCTAATTCGGCGGGGTCGGAAAAGTCGCGACGCGTAAAGTCGCGGGTGGTGATATCGAACACATTGGAAATGCGCAGTAGCTTACAAATACTGGGTTCGGCCGACCCACTTTCGTAGCTGGCGATGTTGCCGCGGTTGAGACCCACGCGTTCGGCGAGCTCGGTCTGCGACCAGCCGGCCTGACGGCGCAGTACCCGCAGATTGGAGGCGATGTAGTTGGGCAGCTGGTCCTCGCGAAGGGCGGGCGGTGCGGATTCCTTGGCGTTCATGGTAGTAGGTCGGCTGTTGTACCCAGTTTACAATTCGGTGACCGTAGTGGTTGAAAAGTGTCAAATTTTTTTACGCAAGGGTCGATTATATACAGCCTTTGGTACAAAAATTGCATCTATCTACTACACAATGGGCCGTTCCAAGTTGCACAATGTGTAAACAAGGACTAATTTTGTAAAGAAATTTTACAGGGGGCCCCAAAAACCGAAACGATGACTGCGACGAAGCAACAACAGAAAGATATTCAGGACCTACTCTCCACTATTACCAATAGTCTGCGGGCTTTCAGCCTCAAACTGACCGGTAACATGAACGATGCGGAAGACCTCTACCAGGATACGGCCCTGCGCATCATGACCAACGCGGAGAAGTACAACCCCGGCACCAACTTCAAGGCCTGGGCGGTGACGATCATGCGCAACATCTTCATCAACAACTACCGCAAGAAGGTGCGCCGTAACCTCATTATCGATCAGACGCCCAACAACTACTACATCAACAGCGGTAACAAGACCGTCGTCAACGACGGGGAGAGCGAGGTGACCTTCAACGAGTTGCAGGAGCTGGTCGACCGCCTACCGGATGATTTTCGCGTGCCCTTTCTCATGGCCTACCAGGGCTACAAGTACGACGAGATCGCCGAGCAACTCGGCAGCCCCCTGGGTACCATCAAGTCGCGCATCTTTTTTGCCCGCAAAAAGCTGCAGAAGATGTACGAGGAGGTGATGCGCGAGCGCAACGTAGCCTGATCTTTCCTCGGATTATGCTATAAACACAACCCGCCTGTAGTGGGTTAGAACAAATCCTCACGGGCCGTAGGGTACGCGTTCGTACGAACTGACGTACCTTACGGCCTACCATTCTTGCCTACACTTTGAACGACTACACATTGCGTTAATCGCTTCGGCCCCATTTTCTGGTCCGTACTCCCCCCATAAAAACACCATACCATCCGGCTTTATGCCCGGGTAACTCCCCATCAAACGTTCGTTCGCGCACGGTAACCCTATGGCCGTGTGCTAGGAGTGTAAGTAGGAATGGCGTTACTAACGTCGTCTCGTATGCCTACTCGTTTAGCTATCTTCTGGGATTTTGCACAGTTGCACGCATCCCTCCTTACCGCCGCCAATAACGGCCAGCCCTCCCGGCTGCCTACCTCCGTGTCCCAGCCGGAAATCATCGACGTAGAATGCCTTATGCACTACTTGGATGACGCAGGCCGCGTGGTTTATAACCGTGCCTACGCCGATTGGCGCGCCCTGGGCAATTACGGTGAGGTGCTCAGTGACACCTTCATCGACCTCGCCCAGATCTTTCCCAATAAACAGGGCAACAGCAATGTCTACCGCCAGCTCAGCTCCGACCTGCTGAGCTACTTACGCGCTCCGGATCACGCCGAGGAAATTTTTATCGTAGGGGGGGGTAGCGAGTACCGGCAGCTGCGGCAGGTCATTCATGAGCACGGAGCCAAGTTGATCGGTCTGGGCGTGGAGTCCGCCACCGACGACTTCTGGATCGAGAGCTGCGACGATTTCCGCTTTTACCACCGCCTGGGCTGCCGCAAGCTCTACACCGGATCGGCTAACGGAACGGTCGGGCTCTCCACCGAACAGGCCCGTAACCTGCTTACCGTGGCCATCAACCAGCTCTCCCGCTACTACGGCAACGACTGGGTGCAGCAGGTACGCATCAAGCCCGCCATCATCCGGCAGGACCCTGACTTCGACGAGGGAATGCTGGGCTACGAGGCCTTCAGTCAGTTCCTGCGCGATCAGTCGGACCTCCTCGAACGGCGTCACCGGGAGGGGGAGCAGGAGCCCGAGTACCGCCTCATCGGCGAGCACGCCCAGCAACAGCCTGCCTCCGAACGCCCCGATGCCGAGCAGCTTGCCAACTACTACTTGCGTGTGGCCTCCCAGCAGGGTATCCGCATGCCCGACCCTGTAGTCATGTGGGAGGGCATCGACGTGTACGCCGGCTTCCTGGCCGACGACGTATCCTTTGCTTCCTTCTCCGAGATCGACCAGGAGTGTCTGCGCCTGCTACGCGAGGATTTCCCCACCCTGTCTATGACCGAGGTCAAGAAGATCCGGCAGGTCCTCTTCAAATGTTTCCTCTTCCGTCCCTCCGTTGACGATACCATCGGCTTCCACGAGGAGATCACCGGTCTCGAAGACATCGAGGAGCGCTACTTTCAGCTCATGCTGGCCCGCATCGGCAACAACCTGGATGGACCGCTTGACTATGTAGCGCTTTCGCTGGCGCTTACCGGCAATCCTGAGCAAGCTGAGCGGCTGGAGGGCTTGGATGTGGCGCTGGAAGAGGAGTAGAATGCGGCCTCCGGCCGCGGTAGTACAATGCGGCCTCCGGCCGCGCCCCCGATGCAAGCCAGCGCAGCCAGAGGCTGCATTTTGCTACCGCTGCCGGAGGCAGCATTGTACTGGGCCGGAGGCAGCATCGTACCTTTGCCCCGTGCCCAAGCTCTCCGTAAACCTCAATAAAGTAGCCCTCATCCGCAACAGCCGCGGCGCCAACTACCCAGACCTACTCCAGGTAGCGGCTGACTGCGAGCGCTTCGGCGCCCAGGGTATTACCATCCACCCGCGACCGGATCAGCGTCATGCCCGCTATGACGATGTGGCGGCGCTCAAAGCAATCGTGACTACCGAGTTGAACATCGAGGGCTATCCGACCGAAAAATTTCTGGACGTGGTGCTGGCGAGCGTACCGGATCAGGTTACTCTGGTACCTGACGCTCCCGGCCAGCTCACCAGCGACCACGGCTGGGACACGGTAGCCCGGGCGGGGGAGCTTAAACCAATAATCGCCCGACTGCGGGCGGCCGGCATCCGTACCTCCATTTTTATCGACCCCGACACGGCCATGCTCGACGGGGCCCGGGAGGTAGGCACCGACCGTGTCGAATTTTACACCGGTCCCTACGCGGAGGGCTATGCGGAGGATCGGGAAGCTGCCGTAGCCCCCTTCGCCGCGGCGAGCCGCTACGCCGCTTCACTGGGTCTAGGTATCAACGCCGGCCACGATCTGAACCTGGATAACTTGGCCTTCTTCGCCGAGCAACTACCTGATTTGCAGGAGGTTAGCATCGGGCATGCGTTGGTGTCGGATGCGCTGTATTATGGATTGGCGAATACGGTGCAGCTGTACTTGGGGCGGTTGGGGTAGATCAGTTGTTGCTCGTTCCACACATCCTGCACCAGCGTCCTTGCCCAATCGGTAATTTGGCACTGGCAGGGACGCCCAAAAATGTAGTTGGGTTGCTCAGGCAGCGAAATATTTTAACTTTGCGTTCCCTTTACCGAATATCTGACCTCCTGGCTGAGGAAGATGCTTACGAGTCTTCATGTACGAACTGACTTCAGCCGGCCCGCCCGACGGTGTCAAGACACCTGATCCCCACAACGCTTAAGGGTGGCGTGCATTTGCCCCCCCATTTTCACTTTACCCATCACAGCCTTTTAATCAAATAAACTTCACATTCGCATGAAACGATTTCTATTCGTGCTTGCCCTTGTCGGTTTCGCCTGCAGCATTGCGCTGGCACAACGTACCGTGACTGGTACGGTGTTCGATACCAACGGAGAGCCCCTGATTGGTGCCTCGGTGCTGGTGCAGAACACCACCTCCGGAACGGTGACTGACATTGACGGCAACTTTAGCCTGGCCGTACCGGAAGATGCCACCACCCTGGTCGTCAGTTATACCGGTTTTACTACTCAGAATGTTACTGTGGGCAACGAATCCAGCTACAACATTGTGCTGGAGGAGAATGCCGCCCAGCTCGGGGAGGTCGTGGTGACCGCCCTTGGTATTGAGCGGCGGCGGGATGAGGACTTGAGTTCTTCTACGCTCATTGAAACGGATGTACTGCAGCGCTCCGGGGAAACCGGAGTAGTTCAAGGGCTTGCCGGGAAGACTTCCGGTCTTAACATCACCCGCAACACGGGTGACCCTGGTGCCGGTGCTTACATTCAGATTCGTGGTCAGAATACTGTGCTGGGTGACGCTAGCCCACTGATTATCTTGGACGGTGTTCCGATCTCTAACAGCTCAATAGGTGGCGGTGTCGCCGGAGTAACCCAACAGAGCCGTCTTAACGACATCAATCCCGATGACATCGAGAGTATCACGGTACTCAAGGGTGCTAGCGCAGCGGCCGTTTACGGTACCGGTGCAGCTAACGGAGTGCTTGTAATCCGGACCAAGCGGGGACGTACGGCCGGCAAGCGCTTTAGCGTAAGCGGGGGATACAGCTTTTCGGTTGACGAGGTAAACCGGGAGTACGAAAAACAGAGTGTCTTCGGTCAGGGAGTGAACGAGACAGGTTTTGACGATCCCAACACTCCAGAATATGAAGGTTTGCCCTTTGATCAGTTCGGGGCCTTTGTTCCCAACACTTCCCTGAGCTATGGTGATCGCATTGCCGATCGTTCCGGCGAGGATGTAGTTAACACCAGTGGTGCATTCTTTACCGGCGACCAAACCGGTACCGTCTACTACCCCATAGCAGAAAAAGGGGACCGCACGATCTATAACGACGTCAACCGCGAGCAGGTCTTTCAAAACGGTTACACCAGCGACGCTAATTTGAGCGTAAATTATCGCGGAGATAACTCCAACACTTACTTCAGTCTTAGCCGGCTGGATCAGGAGGGCATCTTCAGGGGAAACTCCGATTACAAGCGTACGACGGTACGGATCAACCAGGACTTTAACCTGGTCGAGAACCTCAACATTCGGGTAAATACCAGCTACTCAGGCATCAGCTCCGAGCGCATCCAGACGGGTTCCAACCTGGCTGGTCTGTACCTTGGTTACCTCAGAGGGTCCCCCGATTTTGACAACACGGATTATTCCGGGGTGTACACCGGTGCCGACGGACTGAGCCGACCCGGACAGCGCAGCTACCGTCGTTACCTCGGCGACCGGGCACCTGCGTATAATAACCCGGGCTGGACGATCAATGTGCAGCAGAACCCCAATCAGGTAGACCGCTTCCTAGTTGCCCCCGAAATCAACTGGAACATTTTACCTAATCTGACGGCTACGGTGCGCTACGGCCTGGACTACTATACCGACGAGCGCCGGACCGTTTTCCCGGTAAATAGTGGAGGTGACTTCGCGCTCGGTTCCCTTTCTCGTGATGAGATCACGGAAAAGACCCAGAACCTCTTCCTCATCCTAAACGGAAGCAGTGATATTTCCGAAGGTTTTAATCTGGGCTATACGTTCGGATACAACCTGTATGACAATGAGTATCAGCGCTTAACGGGAACCGCTGCCAACCTACTATTCAACTCCCCAAATCAGGAGTTCATTCTCGAAAACGCCACCGCGCCGAACCAGGACACCGACCAGTTTCTTTCCCGCAACCGGAAAAATGGCGTGTTTGGCGTGCTCAACTTCACCATTATCGAGGATCTACTGGTCGAATTGAGCGGTCGTGCCGAGCGCACAGCTACCATTCCCGATGAAGTATTTTTCTTCCCCTCAGCCAGTATCGGCTATAAGCTTTTCGATGACCGCACTAAGGCGCTCAGCTTTGCCAAGGCTCGCGTTAGCTACGGGGAGGTAGGTATTGAGCCGGATCTATACCTGAACCGCAACACCTTCATTGCTTCTAATGCCGGTGCGCCGGGTTGGGGTGACCTGCTTGACGGCGCGAACTACGGGGGTACCTTCCGCCGGGGTTCCAATCAGGGTAATCCTGATCTGACTATCGAACGCGTAAAGGAAATTGAGGTAGGCCTTGATACGCGCTTCCTGCAAAACCGTCTGGGGTTAAATGTTACTTACTATGATCGCACCACCAGTGACGGTATCCTACCCCTGGAGGCTCCCCCAAGTTCTGGCTTCTCAACGATCTACTCTAATGCAGCCGAGATCACTAATAAGGGCGTCGAGGTGGACGCTTACTACAACATCATCCGTCGTGATGATCTCAACTGGCGTGTGTTTAGCAACTTTACCAGCAATGAAAATCGGGTAAAGAGCCTGCCCGGTGTGAGCCGCTACATCCTTGACGGTTTCACCTCCACCTCTTCGGCCGTGGTTGAGGGTGCACCCTTTGCAGCGCTTTACGGTGGTGCATTTGCACGGGACGATGCCGGTAACTACATACTTGACGAGAACGGTTTTCCAATTAACGGTCCCACCCAACGCGTAATTGGCGATCCCAATCCAGACTGGCGGGGCGGGTTAGGCACTGAGTTTAGTTTCAAGGGCCTTTCGGCTAGTGTGTTGTTTGAAACCGCCCAGGGTCAGGACATGTGGAACGGTACCCTAGGCGTACTACGCTACTTTGGCATCGATCCCTATACGGCTAATATCTCCGTGTCTGACCAGGATCTACAGACAGTTTCTGGCTACACCGTTCCTGCCGGTACGGAGTTTCGGGGCAATGTTGAGGACTTTGGTGCCGGACCGGTAGCGGTTACCGCAGATTGGTACTTGGGTACCGGAGGGGGCTTTGGACCCGTTGGAGAACAATTCATCGAAGATGGTTCCTGGACCCGCCTACGGGAGGCTACCATTAGCTATACGCTCCCCCAGACGTTGCTTGGTAACATCGGACTGACCAACGTGACCCTGGGTGTTACGGGCCGTAACCTGGTACTGTGGTCGGATTTTGTCGGGGCTGACCCGGATACCAATCTGACGGGAGCTTCTAAGGGACGTGGACTACATTATTTCACTAACCCCGGCACCCGTTCCGTCCTTTTCAATCTCAACTTTGGCTTCTAATCAGCCGTAATTCATCTCTCCCCGGTGGCAAGCCCAAGTATGCTTGCCGCCGGGTGAATTACCCACGATTATAAAAATCAACGCATGAAACTTATTCGTTCTATCGCCTTTACCGGCGTTTTACTGGTCGGGGCTCTGGGCTGTGAATCCGTAGTCGAAGATCTAAACATTAACCCCAACGAATTCACCGACATCAGCACCGGCCTGTTGGTGAACCACTCCGTACTTAACATGGCCTCGATCGCCGAGTCGGAAGCTGCGCGCATTGCCGGGATGTGGACGGACCAATTCACGGGTTCGGACCGGCAGTATATCAGTCAGGATGATTATAAAGTAGATGATTCTGATTTTGATGGGGTATGGGAAGACCTTTACCGCGACGGTATTGTTCCCTCTCAGATCGCACAAGAAAAAGCGAGCGCCGAGGATGCTACGGGCTTGCTTGGGATCGCTCAAATCACCGAGGCTTTCTACGCCGGTGAGGCTGCATCTCTCTTTGGCGATGTGCCCTATACCCAGGCCAATCAAGCGACTGAATTCCCTGATCCAGTATACGACTCTCAGGAATCAGTACTCAGAGCCGCCATTGCTCTACTCGATCAAGGGTTTGATAACACCGCCGCCAACCCCACGACTAATACCCCGGCGCTTGCGATCACTGGAGGCAACAGTGTACTCACTGGAGAAGCCACTTGGCAGGAGTTATCGCGCGGTCTTAAGGCTCGCTACCTGCTCATTTTACGCGACTACGAAGGCGCACTTGCCGCCGCTCAGGAATCCTTTGATGAGGTGGAGGACGAACCACGCATCATTCACACGACTACGAACTTTGCCGAAAACCTGTTCTTCCAATTTGAGGCGGAACAGCGTAGTGACTACCTGACCTTCACAGGCAGCTATCTGACCGGAGTTCTTCAGGATAGTGGTGCCGTGTCCCGCGCTGATGCGAAGACCGATGATGCTAACCGCCTGGCATTCTACACCTACACTGCTGGTGGCTTCTTACGACTCAATACTAACCCCGGTGGCTACTTTGCCGCGGACCAGGATTTTCCAGTTGTTAGCTATCCCGAAGTACAGCTCATTATTGCTGAGACCGCTCAGCGTACGGGTGACAGCGAGCTGGCTATTGAGGCGCTTAACAATGCTCGCAATTACTGGGATGAATTGATGGGTACGGATGACTATGAGGATTTTGATGACTCGGACTTCGATGACGACAACAGCTTGCTAGAGGCTATTCTTTTGGAAAAGTTTGTCAGCGTTTTCGGTACCCCCACCTTCTACGACGTTATTCGTACAAACAACATAATTGGTACGAACTTGGACGGACGCACCACACCGGCCCAGCGGTTCCTGTACCCCTCCGTTGAACGGTCTTCGAATAGCAGCTTCCCAGGAATCAAAACACTGGATGATCCTACTCCCATCAACATGTAGTGCCGCGGTAGCTCTACCAGTTCTTGTCAAGAAGCGGAGGCATCCTTACGGGGCGTCCGCTTCTTATTTTGTACCTTGAAGAAGTTGAAGTTCCGCTGCATGAAATACCTGTTCCTAACACTAATTGCGCTAAGTACGCCGTGTCTAGTAATTTGCCAGAGCGGATCGACGACGGATCTTACCGAGCAGCCTCTATTCAAGGATCAGTCCCGTCAGACCATGTTCAATACGGCCCGCGATCCTAATGCGGCGCTAACTAGCGGCGGTGCCTTCTACATCAGTAATCCTACCCCCCTTTACGAAGTCGACGCCGAAAAAGCCTACCTAAGTTCAAATTTTGAAGTCCTTACCGTCATCCTGCAAAACGGAGACGAGTACGAACTCCCAGGCCGCGTACGCCTGATTGACCAAAAGATCGAGGTAAAAATAGAAGGTGGAGTATACGATCTCGATAACCAGGTAGTACAGGCTGTGATTGACGCCAAAGATCGCATCTTCGTCGCCGGTTTCGACCCCGTGGGTCGTATTAAGGGCACCCAGCTATACGAGGTCGTCTACGCCAATGCCGACCGTCGCCTCCTAATCAACCACAGTACGGTATGGGAGGACCCTCCCCAGCAGAACATGTTCGATACCCGTGAAGCCCACAAGACCCTCAAGCGTACGGAACGGGTGTACCTTATTGACGGTCCGCGTAGTACCGAGATCGACCGGCTGGCCGATGTGCTGAACGCACTCTACCTGGACCGCGGAAGTCGTGGTGCGCAGTATGCCAAGCGCGAACGGCTCAGGAATGAGGTGGCGGACTACGTAGCTTTGCTTCGGTTTTTGGAGACTCGGGAGTGATTGCCGGCATGGCTCTCTTTCACCACGCCTTCCCTACATAAAGTGTATCCTCTGATCGAGTAGACAGAGGGGTATATGCTTTGGTAGCAGCGTCTCAGTCAGGAATCAAAGTTGGAGTAGGCTCTTAAAGAGTCTGTTCTGGGAAGCTAAAGAGTGCCAATTGATGGTACGGTGGCTGGCCCCGATGACAAAATATTTATAGTTTGAGTTGCACAGGCAGCAAAATATTTTAACTTTGCGTTTACACATTGGGCTGTTGAGGTCCAACTTCGGTGCAGGGGTCTTATCGTCAGCATGCAACCCTACCTTATCAATCACCTGCGCCAACTACACCACACACCGAACCCGAAAGGAATCGGACGGATAGCAATCCGTTTGCGATGCACAGATTTCTTGTGTCTCTTTAGCTTAGCAATCAACTCAATTTACACCTAGTATGAAAAGACTGTTACTAGTACTTATGCTTGTCAGCTTCACGGTTAGTCTTGCGCTTGCGCAACGGGCAATCAGTGGTACGGTCACCGACAGTGAGGGTATACCCTTAATTGGAGCTTCAATTTTGGTAAAGGGGACTACTTCTGGCACTGTTACGGACGTTGATGGCAATTTTACTCTCGAAGCTCCGACTCCGGCTGAATTTCTGATCGTCAGCTACACGGGTTACTCCACTCTCGAGTATCCAATTGATGGAATTTCTAGCGAGGTGATTATTGAGCTTAGCGAGTCCGCTAGTCAACTCAACGAAGTAGTGGTGACTGCCCTAGGAATCCGTAAGGAGAAGAAGGCGCTGGGCTACTCGGTCGCCACTATTGGTGCCGGAGAGGTAGAAAATCGTGCTGAGTCAGACATCGGGCGTATCCTGCGCGGAAAAGCTGCCGGTGTCGATATCACCCAAACCTCAGGTATTGCTGGATCGGGTACCAACATCATCATCCGGGGTTACTCCTCCATCAATGGAACCAACCAACCGCTTTTTGTGGTGGATGGAGTACCGTTCAATTCGAGTACAAACGCTAACGCTAACTCACAGTCGGGCGGAGCAACGGCTTCCAGTCGATTCTTAGACCTCGATCCAAACAATATTGCTGAGATTAACGTGCTCAAAGGACTCTCTGCTACAGTACTCTATGGTGAGCAAGGTGCCAACGGCGTGATTTTGGTGACAACTAAAAATGGTCAGGGCGGGGCGCAGGCCCAAAAGGGCTTTGAGGTCAATGTAAGTCAGGGTTATGCTCGGACTCAGGTAGCTAACCTACCAGACTACCAGGACACTTACGGCAACGGATTTTCAGGTAACTTCGGTTGGTTTTTTTCCAACTGGGGACCAGCATTTGACGTGCGTGGACAGAATGGTATCGCAGAAGATGGTACAGTAGAGCATCCACTTGATCAAGAGCAGTATAACGCAGCCTTTCCTGAATTTGAAGGTGCACGGTATGACTACCGCCCGTACGATAATGTGCGTGAGTTCTTTCAAACCGGAACTGTTCTCAATACAAGTATCAGCGTGGACCGCAACTTCGGCAATGGAGTAAGTTTTAACGCGAACTATAGTTACCTAGACGATACCGGGTTCACTCCCAACAACTTTTACACCAAGCATAATGCCGGTCTAGGTGGTATCATTGATCTGGATAACGGACTTCGTATTCAATCAAGCCTCAACATAGTGAGTAGCAATCGGGACGCACCGCCTGCCTCATTTAATTATGGATCCAACCCCGCCGCAGGTGACCCGTCTATTTTTGCCAATCTGCTCTACACGCCACGATCCATTGACCTAATCGGACTACCCTACCAAAATCCGATTGATGGAAGTCAGGTTTATTACCGCAGAGGTTCCGCAATTCAGAATCCGCTCTGGGGGGTAAATAACATGTTTGACCAAGAGCAAATCAATCGTTATTTCGGTAACGTTAGCGTCCAGTACAATTTTACAGACTGGCTTACCGCACAATACCGCATTGGTGTAGATGCCTATACCCAGGAGAACCGTCGAGAAATTAATAGAGGGGGATCACAAGTTCCCGATGGCTCACTGCGGTCAAGCAATCTTCGCAACACGATCGTTGACCATGTAGTAAATATTAGCTTTGATCAGGACCTTAGTGAGACGTTTAACCTTAATGGCGTCGTAGGCTATAATGAGCGGAGCGATAAGTTCAACAGAACTACCGTCGCCTCAACCGAGCAGTTCATTTTTGGTCTCTTTACACAGGACAATTTCATCCAGCACATCGGTAGCCAATTCATTCAAGAGGAGGCGTACCGGGGTGTTTACGCTAGTTTGACTGCTGGATATAACCGTTTCCTTTACGTTACGGCCCAAGCGCGAAATGACTGGAGTTCTACCCTAGAAAAAGACCAGCGTTCTATACTTTATCCTTCCTTAAGCGTAAGCTTCGTACCAACGGATGCATTCGCCGGCTTGGAGCAAAGTAATCTGGTCAACTACCTGAAATTTCGAGTTGGCTACGGTTCTTCTGCACGATTTCCAGATCCTTACACAACCCGCACTATTCTTGGCGCTCGTACCAATATATCACAAACTCCAGAAGGGGCTACCCTCAACACTAACTCAGTTCAAGCTCTAGATCAAGGTGTATTGCGTACGAGATTGGGTAACCGTCAACTTGAGCCCGAGTTGGTTGGTGAGATTGAAGTAGGAGTCGAAGGACGGTTCTTCGATAACAGAGTAGGTATCGATGTAAGTTTGTATGATAAGCAATCCAGCGATCTGTTAGTAGACCTTCCTTTGGACCCCTCAACAGGATTTACTACCACGCAGATCAACGCTGCCGAGGTATCTAACCGAGGGATTGAAGCTCAACTAAATCTAGTGCCTGTTCGTGGTGACTTCACTTGGGATGCCACCTTCAACTTCACTAAAAATAAAAATATAGTTGAGAACCTCACTTCAGGAGTGGAGGAGGTCTTATTTGGTGGAGGTTTTTCAAACCTTGGCAATTTTGCAATTGCCGGGCAGCCTTTTGGGGTTATTCAAGGAATCCCCTATCAGCGGGGGCCCAATGGCGGACTACTGGTGAATACTGCTGGTTCCTACGAGCCAGGTAATGATATTGACATCATCGGCGATCCAAACCCTAACTTTACCGTGAATTGGCTCAACACTATTAGCTATAAGGGGCTTAGTCTCTTCTGGCAGTGGAGCTATATCGATGGTGGGGATATTCTATCCTACACTACCGGAACAATGCTTGCTCGTGGATTGACAACTGACACAGATTTTGATCGGTTTTTGCCCCTTATCCTGCCGGGTGAAGATTCTGAGGGCAAACCAAATACTATCCAGGGCTACGCCGGTGACTACTTCTTCGATGCCTATTTTAATGCTGATGAGGGGCTCATCTTCGATGGTACAGTGATCCGTCTACGGGAGGTGGCGCTCAGCTATGCACTACCCGCAAGCTTGCTAGATCGTACACCATTTGGTACACTTAGTGTCCGTTTATCTGGAGAGAACTTATTCTACAACGCACCCAACTTTCCAGAAGGAGTAAATTTTGACCCTGAGGTACTGTCACTCGGGGTGGGTAACGGTCGAGGCTTTGACTTCCTGACGGGACCTACCGCTAAGAAGTTTGGCGCTACCCTTAGCCTGACATTTTAATCAACTGACGATAACGACTAAAAGCATTCCTATCTATGAAATTGCTTCAAATAATTGTATTTGGCTTATGCGCTGTTTTTATATTCAGCAATTGCGCCGACCTTGACGAATTGCTTGTTAATCCTAACGGAGTTGATGCAAGTGAGGCAGATGCTGAATCACTGTACAATAGTGTACAGTTAACTTTTAACGATGTACAAAACGACCCTTACTTCTTCGCTGCTGGATTAGCTCGAATGGATGCTGAAACGGGAGGATTCACCTATACGGCTACGCACCAGGCGACTGAATTTGATGGCATGTGGAGTGATATATACGCTAAGTTTTTGCCAGATGCTGATGCCTTTATAAACATTGTGGAGCCACTTGGTTTAGATGCCGCTGCCGCTTCAGCTAAAATCATGAAGGCCTATGTGTACATGCAGGTTGTCGATCTTTTTGGTGATGTGCCATACTCTGAGGCGGGGCAGGGAGGATCCGAAGTAGGAGTATTAAATCCAACTAGAGACCCAGGTTCGGATGTGTATGCTCAAGCCGTTGCGCTGCTAGACGAAGCCATCATTCAGCTTGATTCAGCCGCTGATTTTGATATTGCATATGATAACTTTTATGGGGGCAGCGCGTCTCGTTGGGAAACATTGGCGCGTACATTAAAGCTCCGGGCCGCAATTACTACTCGGCTGGTTGGAGGGGGTAGTAGCATACAGTCGCTTGTCGATGACGGAGATCTCATCGATCAAAACAATGAAAATTGGGAATGGAAGTACGGGACAAACCGTAATAATCCTAACAATCGTCATCCATTTTATAATGACAGTTACGAAGCTGAGGATGGAGCTTATCAATCTAACTGGTATATGTGGCTTCTCGCTGAGTCGAAAGGATTCCCTGATCCCCGGACACGCTACTACTTTTACCGTCAAGATCGAAACGTCTTCCCCGACGCTGTTGCTGCGGATCCAAACGCGTTCGACTGTATTTTTACCTCACTTCCTGACCCAGACGTGTTACCCCCCCAGTACGAGGCAGTTAGTGAGGATATTCCTTATTGTCTAGGTAGTTATTCAATGAGTTACTTTGGGCGGGATCATTTAAATGGCTCCGGTATTCCCCCGGATGGGCAGTATCGCACCCTGTTCGGCTTATATCCTGCTGGTGGTCTCTACGACGACGCAACTACCAATAGACAGCAGAGTGGTGATGGTACCGATGGAGCTCAGGGAGGAGGGATTGAACCAATCTGGCAAGCGTCATTCACCCACTTCGTTCTAGCAGAAGCGGCGCTTACCGGTAGCTATGATGGCGACGCCCGCGAATTACTGGCCGATGGGATACAACTGTCTATAGATCGAGTCCGGCAGTTTGAAGATAAGGTCAACGGTAGTGAGGTCATAGCAACCGTACCCGTGGAGGTCACCGTTGAAGATACCTACGTAACCGACACTATGGTCACAGAGTATATTGACTTCGTGATGGATCAGTATGACGCTGTAGACGATGGGGGTAAACTGGCTATTGTCGCACGTGAATACCTTATCGCTCTGTACGGAAATGGATTAGAGGCTTATAATTTGTACCGGCGCACATGCTTACCTCGTAACATTCAGCCAGGCATTGATCCTAATCCGGGTCCATTTATTCGTTCGGCACTATACCCTTCGGTATACATCAATCGTAACCTGAATGCCGAGCAAAAGGGTAATTTCACCGAACCGGTATTCTGGGATACCAACGATGCTAGCTGCAATTACTAGTCCACTCATCTAACTGATTCGGTCGCCATGTCACTTTACGGTGGCAGCGCGTAAATAATATAATATGAATACTCAATCATCCATAGTACTCAGCCTGCTTCTTCTGCTTCTGGCAGTTGGATGTGCGGATGAGGACAAAACTCCAATTGTAACCCAGGACACCCTGCTCTTTGGTGCTTTTCCCCGACTGGTGGAGCTACGCACCGGTGAGTTCGATCTGGCTAATCTTTCATCTTCGGCCTACGAAATGGAGGTTGACTTCGTCGACAACGCCGGAGGAGAGGACGTGGCGGAGTACCGCGTTTATGTTTCGTTTGATGACAACAGCCTAGGGGGCGGGCGACAGGATTTTTCAACTAACTCGGAGTTGTTCCGTACCTACACCCCTTCCGACTTTCGGGCCGGTCCGAACGGAAATCTAGGGGTCGATGTAGTAATTCCCTTTTCCGAAGTAGCTGATTTTACCGGGGTACCCCTCGATTCGGTACGTTCTGGTGACCGTTTCCAAATTCGGTCGGAGGTAGAAAAGGAAGACGGTCGTGTCTTTGGCGCAGGGAACTCCACTTCCGCCGTGACAAGTGCTTTTCAAGGCATCTTTGATTTCAATATTAATGCTACCTGCCCGCTCGGTGACGACGAATTTGTTGGGGAGTATACCATAACTTACGGTTACGTGTACGATCAGTTTGATCTCTTTGATGAACCTGTGCAAGCACTAGGCAATCCCCCCTTCAGTCGCGTGGTTAATTTGGAACTGGTACCAGGTTCGACAACGCGTCGATCCTTCGCCGTAGGGACTTACGCCGTCCCCGGTTACAATTTTGATGGTGGCACAGTGACTCTCGATTTTGCCTGCGATGAAGTAAGATCTACAGCGATTGATTCAGGAGCCGGTTGTGGAACAGGCTCGATTGCTGCTACGCAAACAAACGTTGCCAGCTTTGATCTTGACGATGATCAAACCTTCACCATCGAGTACACCGACTTCGGTGAGACGGATGGCGGCTGTGGGGTGCCCGGCATGGACTTTAGTCTGGTGTTTACGAAGAACTAGCGACCTCCTCGCTGCGATCATGAAGAGGGTAACTCCGGTAAGGTGTTACCCTCTTTTCGTTTCTAATGCATGTTTGATTGTCACCAGTTAGCCCTTTACTCCCTGTCAAAGGCAGTATCTTACCGATTCAACCCACTCCAAACGATCCCGTGCAAATCAAAAAAAACGACAAAACCTACGACGCAGTCATCGTGGGCTCCGGCGCCGGCGGCGGCATGACCGCCCGCATCCTGGCCGAAAACGGCCTGAACATCGCCATCGTCGAGGCCGGGCCCTGGTTCGACCCCCAGAATAAGGAGGAGAAGACGCAGCTGCGCTGGCCCTACGAAAGCCCCCGCCGCGGGGCTAGTACCACCCGCCCCTTTGGGGACTATAACGCCGCCTTCGGAGGATGGGAACTGCCCAATGAACCCTATAGCACCGTGGGCGACACCCGCTTCGAATGGTTCCGTTCCCGGATGCTCGGCGGGCGCACCAACCACTGGGGCCGCATCAGTCTGCGCTTCGGACCGGACGATTTCCACCGCCGCGACCTTGACGGCCTCGGTGCCAACTGGCCCATCACCTACGACGAGATCAAACCCTACTACGACCGCGTCGATAAGATGATCGGGGTGACGGGCACCAACGAGGGACTCCCCAACGACCCCGATGGCTTCTTCCTGCCCCCGCCCAAACCCCGACTCTCGGAGCTGATGTACACCGAGGCGGCTAAGAAGAGTGGGGTACCTGTGTATCCCTCCCGCATGTCAATCTTGACCAAGAAATTGAACGACGACCGCGGCGTATGCTTTTACTGCGCCCAGTGTAGCCGCTCGTGCGCGGTGTACGCCGACTTTAGTGCCGGTAGCTGCCTCATCTTCCCCGCCCAGCAGGCTGGCAAGGGACAGGTCGACATCCTGGTCAACTGCATGGCCCGCGAGGTGAAGACCGACGAGACAGGTAAGGCCACCGCCATTAGTTACATAAGCAAAGACGACCGCCGCGAGTACGAGATTAAGGGTAAGGTCACCGTACTGGCCGCATCGGCCTGCGAGACCGCCCGCCTACTGATGAACTCCCGGATGAAGGGACAAACCGAAGGACTCGGTAATAGCTCCGGCACCCTGGGCCGTTACCTCCACGATAGCACCGGGGCCAACGCCGCCGCCTTCATCCCCAGCCTCATGGACCGTACACGCTACAACGAGGACGGCGTCGGCGGCATGCACGTCTACTCCCCCTGGTGGCTCGATAACAAGAAGCTCGATTTCCCCCGCGGCTACCACATCGAGATGGGCGGCACGATGAGTATGCCGATGTACGGCTTTGGCGGCGGACACAAGGCCATCCAGAAAATCCTAAACTACAAGGTGGGTGGCTACGGTAACCCCCTGCTGGAGGAGATGAAATCCGTGTACGGCGCCGTGTTTTACATGGCTGGCCGCGGCGAGTCGGTCGCCCTGTACGACAACTACTGCGAGATCGATCCCAACTCCGTCGACGAGTGGGGTATCCCCACCCTGCGCTTTCACTACAATTGGACGGACCACGAGCGCCTCCAGGCCAAGCACATGCAGGAGACGTTCCGCGGTATCCTCACCGATATGGGTGGCGAGATCCTCAGCCCCGAGTACACCTACGAGCAAGACTACGGCCTGCTGGCCCCCGGCGCGATCATCCACGAGGTGGGTACCGCCCGTATGGGTGACGATTCCAAGGACAGTGTCACCAATAAGTACGGCCGCCTACACGACGTGCCTAACGTGTACGTAAACGACGCGGGTAGCTTCACCTCCCAGGCCGACAAGAACCCCACCTGGACGATCATGGCCCTCGCGATGCGCAACAGCGAGCACATCGTCTCCGAACTCAAAAAAATGAACATCTGATGGACCGCCGTAAAACCCTCAAGACCCTTCTCGGCGGTGCCGTCGGTACCGCCCTATTCACTCAGGTCGGCTGCAAAGATGGTGGCGATCCCGTCCCCGCCTCTGCCGGCCCCGAGCTCGAAACCAGGGGCTACGGCCTGCGCACCGCCTGGGAGGCCGAACGGGAGGAGCGCATCAATGACAGCCGCTTCTTCTCCGACTTCGAACTCGAAACTATTGGCGTGCTCGCCGATATTATCGTACCGGCCGGCGAGGACCACCCGAAGGCTACCGAACTCGAACCCAGCCTCCTCGAATTCATCGAGTTCATGGCCAAGGACCAGCCCAATGTCTACCAGGTGCGCCTGCGCGGTGGCCTGGCCTGGCTCAACGCCGAGAGCAGCCAGCGCTACGCCGGTAAGGCCTTCATCGAAGCCACTCCCGAAGAGCAGCTTGCCCTCGTCGACGACATCGCCTACGAGCTGCCGGAGGAAGAGGGGGCTACCAGCCCCCTACGTACCGGCGTAGATTTCTTCGATCGCCTCCGCTTCCTAGTCGTCACCGGCTTTTTCACCAGCCGCGAGGGCATCGACTACCTAGGCTACGTCGGCAACCAACCCAACGTCTGGGAGGGTGTACCCCAGCCAGTACTCGACAAGCACGGCTTGCAGTACGATCCGGAACTGCTGCCCAAATACGTCGATCAGGAGCAACGCACCGTCACCGCCGAGTGGGACGAGCAGGGCAACCTGATCACCTGACGCGGGAGAAAAAATCCTAAATCGTAGCGCAAAAATCGTAAGTCGTAAATCTATTCCCTACCTTTGGGGCTTGGGCGGCACACGGTCAGCTCCTTCTGAATTCCCCCAGGGCAGAAATGCAGCAAGGGTAGGAGGTTGAGCGACTGGTGTGCTTGCCCATTTTTTTTTGCTACATTGGAAATCATTAACCGCGCCACTTCCACTGGCGTTGCACCTGCGTCCGCGCCCCTGGTTTCTGAGTTATGAAGCACTCCCTTGTTTTTGCGACCAACAATCCCCATAAGATCGCCGAGATCCGGGAGCAGTTGGGTGACCGCTATACCTTTCGCAGTCTGCGGGACATCGGCTGTACCGAGGCCATCCCCGAGACGGCCGCTACCCTCGAGGGCAACGCCCGTCTCAAGGCCCGCCATGTGCTCGATCGCTACGGACAGGACTGCTTCAGCGAGGACACCGGTCTGGAGGTCTACGCCCTCAACGGCGAGCCCGGCGTGGGTACCGCACACTACGCCGGTGCCCACCGTAGCGCCGAGGACAACAACCAAAAGCTGCTCTCTAAATTAAGTGACCGCAAGGATCGCCTGGCCTGTTTTCGCACCGTCATTTGCCTGCTCCAGGACGGTGAAGAACACTTCTTTGAAGGTTGCTGTGAGGGACGTATCGCTACCTTTCCCACCGGAAAAGACGGTTTCGGCTACGATCCTGTGTTTATCCCCACTGAGGGAAACGGCCGCAGCTTCGCCCAAATGAGCCGTGCCGAAAAGGCCTCCTTCAGTCACCGCGCCCGCGCGATGGAGAAGTTAGAGGCTCACCTTAAAACGCGGGTGGGTGCTGCTCATCCCACTGCGTAGCGTCCTGAAAGGCCGTCGCCACCTCGATTAACGCCTGCTCCTTAAATAGGCCGCCCGTAAAGGTGATACTCGTCGGTGTGCCCTCGTGCATGCCGTTCGGTACCGTGATGGAGGGCTGCCCGGTCATGTTGGTAATGAATAGGCTACTGGAGTTCCAACTCGGATTGACGTATACATCAATGTCGTTTTCGGCAAATACCCGGTCCATCTGCTCCATGAGTTCGCGGCGTAGGCGATTGGCCTGTACGTAGGCCACTGCCGGTACGAAGTGCGCTGCCCGGAACACGTTCGGCCAGGCATTACGCATCTGCCGCGCCAGTAGATCGTCGTCACCACTGCGCGTGAGTGATTCAAAGGCCGCCGCTGCCTCCACGCTGAGGATAAACCCGATCTCCGGTGCATTGGGTAGGTCGATCTCTACCAGCTCGTAGCCAATCTCCCGTAGTTTTTCCAGAGCCATGGAGTCATTAGCCGCAAAGTCATAGTCACCGGCAAAGCTCCCCTTCAGGTACCCAATCCGCCGCGGGGCGGGGATATCCAGCGGCAGACGATACTGAAAGCCCGCCCGGACCGCGTGCGCATCCCGGGGGTCATAGTGGGCGATCGCCGCCAGTACTAGCCCCGCGTCCCGCGCCGAACGGGTGATGGGCCCAATCTTATCCATCGACCAGCTCAGAGCCATGGCCCCGTAGCGGCTTACCCGTCCGAAGGTAGGCCGCAGCCCCGTCGTACCGCACACCGTACTCGGGCTCACGATACTCCCCAGCGTCTCCGTACCGATGGCAAAGGGCAGCAGGCCGGCCGCCACCGCGCTAGCCGAACCCGCCGATGAGCCGCTACTTCCGGAATCGACCTTCCAGGGGTTGCGCGTCATCTCGCCGTACCACACGTCGCCCCAGGCCAGGGCACCCATGCTCAGTTTTGCGCACAGTACCGCTCCGGCCGCGTCGAGTTGTTCGACCACCGATGCATCCAGATCGATCGTCTGGTCGCGGTACGGCTCGGCCCCCCAGGTGGTAGGGTAGCCCCGGGCGGCAAGCAGGTCCTTTGCTCCGTACGGGATGCCGTGCAGGTAACCGCGGTAGGTGCCGGCGGCCAGCTCGGCGTCCATGGCGTCGGCTTTTTCCAACGCCCGCTCCTCGGTCAGCGTAATCACGCAGTGTAGCGTAGGGTCGTGCTCCTTGAGCCGCTGCAGGAAGTACTCCGTTAGTGTCCGACTAGTTACCTGCCGGTTATAGATCATTCCGGCCAGTTCTTCCACCGTCATCCATTCGAAGCCCGTCAGCATGGCGCGTCCCTGCGGCAAATTGGGCGGGGCCGCAGGTGCGGAGATGGATGTATCGGCGGGCAATTGCTCCGGCCGCAGCACCGGCGAGAAGACCAGCGCCGGGGATACCGCATTACTAATGGTGGTGTGGGAGATGCTGTCCAGCGCCGCGAGGTTCTCCTCTAGGTCGGGTAGCATCAGCTCGACCTCCTCCTCGTCCAAAAAGTCGAGGCCGAGCACCGTTGCGGCGGTCATGACCTGGTCGGGGGTGATGGCTGCGGCAGTTACTGCTAGGAGCAGTAGCGTAAAGGGAATAAGCAGCAGGGTAAGGTGTGGTTTCATGGGGTGGCTTGTGCCTGCAAGCTACGCCGTAGTTGTGGCTTTAGCCGCAGCACTGCATCTGTGTTATGTGGAGTAGTGCGGCTGAAGCCACAACTACGCAAATGCCTTCTCCACCAGCTCCTTCTGCTCGCGCACGTGCACCGGCTTATAGCCCGTAGCCGGACTGGCCGTAGCCGGCCGACCCACGTACTTCAGCTTCAAATCCAGTCCCAGCCGCTCGCTGTACAGGAATTGCTCGCTCATATAGCTCCAGGCGCCTGCATTACGGCTTTCCTCTTGCACCCAGTAAAACTCTGCGTCAGCGTACCGCTCACGTAAAGCGCGCACCTGCTCGGTGGGCAGGGGGAAGAGTTGCTCGAAGCGGACAATGGCGACATCATCCCGCTTTTCAGCGGTCTTATACTTGGCCAGATCAAAGTACACCTTGCCGGAGCAGAGCAGCACCCGCTTAATCGACGCGGGCTTTTCGACGGTAGGATCATCCAAAATTTCCTGAAAGCGCGTACCGGGGCCGAAGTCCTTAATCGAGCTTACCGCCATCTCGTGCCGTAAGCCGGACTTCGGCGACATCACGATGAGAGGCTTACGGAAGTTCCAGGTCAGCTGTCGCCGCAGCAGGTGGAACATGTTGGCCGGCATGGTCACGTTCGCCACCACCATATTGAATTCGGCGCAGAGTTGGAGGAAGCGCTCCAGGCGGGCGCTACTGTGTTCCGGTCCCTGCCCCTCGTAGCCATGGGGGAGCAGCACGGTGAGTCCGCTCATCCGTCCCCACTTGCTCTCGCCGCTACTGATGAACTGGTCGAAGATGGTCATGGCACCGTTGGCGAAGTCGCCAAACTGCGCCTCCCAGATCACCAGATTTTCGGGGCTGGCGGTACTGTAGCCGTACTCGAAGCCCAGCACGGCGTACTCCGAAAGGAGAGAATTATAGATGTGGAGGCGGGCCTGGTCCTCGCTAAGTCCGTCCAGGCGGTTGTAAGTACTCTCGCCGTCCTGCGATTTGAGGATGGCGTGGCGGTGGCTGAAGGTGCCGCGCCGCACATCCTGTCCGCTCATGCGCACGTGGTGGCCATCCATAAGCAGGGTGGCGTAGGCGCTGAGCTCGCCCAGGGCCCAGTCGAGTTGATCGCTGGCGACCGACTGCTCGTAGCCGTTGTAGAGTCGGTTGACCTTGTTGACGGGCTCGAAGCCTTCGGGCAGGGTACTAATGTGTTTGAGGATAGCCTCCATCTGCTCTAGGGGGACACCGGTCTCGGGCGACTCGGCGAAGAACTTATCCTGCCAGTGATCGCGGTTGAGCTGACTCCAGGCCTTCTCCGGCGGCTGGTAGCTGTACGGGAGGTCGCTATTCTTCACCTTCTGGTGCAGGGTCTGCAGCTCCGACTTGAACTTTTTGGCCATCTCCTTGGCCAGCTTCGCCTCGACGTCGCGCCGCTTTACCAGTCGCTCGGTATAGACCTGGCGTACGTTGGGGTGGCGCTTGACGCGCTCGTACATACCGGGTTGGGTGTAGCCGGGGTCGTCGCCCTCGTTGTGGCCGTTCTTGCGGTAACAGAGCATGTCGATGAAGACGTCGGAATTGAATTTGTTGCGGTACTCCATCGCCAGCTTGGCCACGTAGTAGACCGCTTCGGGATCGTCGCCGTTGACGTGGAAAACAGGGGCTTCGATCACGGTGGCTACTCCGCTCGCGTAGATACTGGTACGTGCATCCTCGTAATCGGTGGTGAAGCCGATCTGGTTATTGATGATCCAGTGGATGGTACCGCCGGTGGTGTAGGCTGCCAGCCCACTCATTTGGGCGGTTTCGAAGACTACGCCCTGGCCTGCCACGGCGGCATCACCGTGTACCAGGATGGGTACGATCTTGTCGTAATCGTTGTCGTAGAGCAAATCGGCCTTCGCCCGGGCGAACCCTTCCACCACTGGATCGACGGCTTCGAGGTGACTGGGATTGGGGGCCAGCTTCACGTTGACCGGCTTATTAATACGGGTATCGATCAGCGAGCTATAGCCCATATGGTACTTCACGTCTCCGTCTCCCTTGATGTTGTCGGGGATCACACCCTCAAACTCCTGGAAGATGCTCTCGTAGCTCTTACCCAGGATGTTGGCCAGTACGTTGAGGCGGCCGCGGTGGGCCATGCCGATCACAACCTCCTCTACGCCATCGCGGGCGGCCTCGGAGATGATGGTGTCGAGCCCTACGATGGCAGCCTCTCCACCCTCCAGGCCGAAGCGCTTCTGGGCCGGGTACTTAATTTTGAGGAAGTCTTCGAAGCCGACGGCATCATTGAGTACCTCCAGGATGTGGCGCTTATCGTCGATGGAGAGTCCGTAGGCCTCTTCCGGATGGTGCTTCTCGATACGCTCCCGCAGCCAGCGCCGCTTCTCGCGGTGGAAAATGTGGTCGGTCTCGAAGCCGATACTACCTAGGTAGATGCGGTTGAGGTTCGCCACGATCTGCCGTAGCGTGCTGCCCTCGGGCATGAACATGTGGTGCGCCGCCCGGAAGGGGGTATCTAGGTCCGCCTCGGTCAGGTTAAAGTCGGCAAGTTCCAGGTCCGGGTCAGGATCCTTGAACTCCTCGATGGGGTCGATATTCGAGGTCACGTGACCGCGGATTCGGTAGGCCTTGATGAGGGCAAAGACGTTGAGCTCCTTCTGAACGTGCTCCCAGTCGACCTCCCCATCCGCCCCGGTGGGCAGGGCGATCTCCTGTTTATCGGAGGCGTAATCGAAGCCAAGAAAGAAGTCGCGCCAGCTTTCGTCGACCGAATCGGGTGATTCGCTGTACTGGCGGTAGAGTTGTTCGATATAGCCCGGGTGGGCGTTGGCGAGGTGCGAGTAACTGCTCATGATGGTGCTTTTCAACACCCGCTGGGGGGCGTTGTTCAATAAAACCGGCCACCGCGGCAGCCCTAGGAGTAGTAACGACTCAGCACCCATTCCCAGGTACGGGCGGGAAGGAGCCGCCGCGCTAGGGTACTGAGTTTCTGCACCGGCTCGCCGATGACGTAGTGAGGAGCTAAGCTATCCTTTCCTAGTATGGCCACCATACGACGGGCTACCCGCTCCGCCGGCATACCGTGATCAACGTTAGCTGCCATGCCGGCATCCGCGCGTAGATACCGCGCTCGGTACAGCGGGGCGAGCTCAGCGGCGGGCTGTCGGTACTGGGTGGCTATCGCGTTGGTAGCGATGTCCCCGGGACTGATGCAACTGACCTGAAGTTGCGATCCCCGCACCTCTAGCCGTAGGCTATCCGAGAGTGCCAGCACGGCCGCCTTGCTGCCGCAGTACACCGATCGAAAGGGGATACCCATGTGTCCGGCGATGCTACTGACTAGCAGCAACCGCCCCCGGGGACTCCTCCGTAGGGCCTCCAGCGTAGCCTGGCACACATTCCAGCTGCCCCAGTAATTGGTGTCCATGATAGCCCGGGCTCGCAGCAGCGGCATGGTCTCCACCGCCCCGGCCCCGCCAATACCGGCACAGTGTACTACGGCATCGAGCCTACCTTCCACCTGCAGTAGCTTATCTACCGCCTGGTGTACGGCCTCGGCGTCGGTGATGTCGGCAGGTAGGGCCATCACCCCCGGTAGCGCTACCGAGCGCCTGCTCATTCCGTACACCCGCCACCCCCCTTCGGCAAGTAGGGGAGCCAGGGCCTGGCCGACCCCCGAAGAGGCACCGGTGATGAGGGCAACTTGTGGCATACTACGGCTACTTAGGCCGGCAAAGTACGGGCAAAGATATAGGATACCCCCGGCCGGATGCGTTAGGGGGCCGTACCTTTGCCCCAATTTACCTTCCGTTTAATTACCCCTCTGTATGGCTACCCCCGAAAAAGACCTAGAAACTACCTTCAACGAGAAGGGCGAACTGATCAGCCCCGTCCTGGCTGCCGGTGTGAAGAATTTTCTCATCGACATCGACGGCACGGTTTGTGACGATATCCCCAATGAGGAACCCGAGCGCATGAGCACCTGCCTACCGTACCCCGATGCCCTGCGCATCGTCAACAAGTGGTACGAAGACGGCCACATCATCACCTTTTTTACCTCCCGCACCGAGGAGCACCGCGAGATCACCGAAGAATGGCTCAACCGCCACAACTTCAAGTACCACGGCATGCTCATGGGCAAGCCCCGCGGCGGCAATTACCACTGGATCGACAACCACATTGTCAAGGCTACCCGCTTCAAGGGGAAGTTCACCGACCTGATTGTGAAGAACCGGGATGTGGAGGTGTTTAATGACTAAAGGGCCAAAAAAAATCACCTGCCCCCATCACCGTGGGGGCCAGTGAATAAATTTAACAGCGTCAGGATTTGCAATACATCAGTTCAGCCCCTATATTTGGCTAACAGAATACGTTTATGACTGAGAGACCGCATTGACAACACAGTTCGAGACCGTTTCGAGGCCTCGTTTCTATTATGTTTTCTGACATACCATTGTAATCTACCCCTTCGCAGCGCTAACTACGGGGGGGTTTTTTATTCCCCCTCGGTGGAGTAGAATTCGTCCTTAGCTACGACAACTACCCGCTCACCGGATTTCAGGTCGCGCGATAAAGCACCGTAGGGGCCGGCTACTACCCGGTCGCCGACCGCCACGCCCTCAGTTACCTGGATATGCTTGGCGTCCTGTAGGGCGGTAGTTACCGGCACTTCGGCCACCGTATCACCCCGTACCACGAAAACCACCTCCTGTAAATCGTTAGTGCCCACGCCCGCTTCGTCGGTCGTTACCTCCTCGGTTTGCTCGCGGGTGGTCACCGATTCGATGGGTACGCTCAGGGCCTCCGGAGCGAGCTGGGTAAGTACATCTACGCTAGCCGACATGCCGGGGCGGAACGGATAAGCGTTTCCGGCGGCTACCAGGTCGGCGTAGCTATCGGGGTTGATACTGATGCGTACCTCGAAGTTAGTGACCTGGTCGGAGTTGAGGACGTTGTCGGCCAGGCCCGCCGTGGTACTGGAGTTGGCGATCTGGGTGACGGTGCCGGCAAACTTGCGGTTCAGGTAGGCATCTACTTCAATTTCGGCCTTGTCGCCGAGCTTGACGGAAGGCACATCGTTTTCGCTGACCTCTACCCGTACCTCCATGGCGTTGAGGTTAGCGATGCGCATGAGTTCCGTACCCGTCATCTGGGCGGTGCCCACCACGCGTTCCCCCGCCTCCACATTGAGCAGGGAGACCACGCCGCCCATGGGGGCGTAGAGGGTGGTACGACGTAGGCTGGTGCGCAATTCGCCGAGGGTCGCCTCGCTCGATTGAATGTTGTACTCGGCAGCGCGGGCACTTTCTTCGGCGGCCCGGACGCTACTATCGGCGGCAGCTAGGGTGGCCTCGAGTCCGCGCACCTCGGCCTGCCGGGTTTCGAGCTCGGACCGGCTGATGACCTCGTCCTTAAAGAGTTGCTCGCTGCGCTTAAGTTGCTCGCGGGCATTTTCGAGTTGGGCCAGTGTCTGCTCGCGTTGCGCCTTGAGAGTATTGATCTGGGCCTCGGCGTTGGCCAGTTGCGCGCGGCTGCTGTTCACCCCGGCTACGCCACGGGCCACCTGCGACTGGTAGGCATCGGCGTCGATCTTAGCCAGCAGTTGGTTGGGTACCACACTATCGCCCTCCTCCACGTAGAGCTCGACGACCT
The DNA here is from genome assembly GCF_965214665.1 of Neolewinella sp. Classification (GTDB taxonomy): domain Bacteria; phylum Bacteroidota; class Bacteroidia; order Chitinophagales; family Saprospiraceae; genus Neolewinella. The sequence goes on from NZ_OZ243970.1 coordinate 179,012, forward strand.
CGCCGGAGACATCGGAGCTGATCTTGACCTCCGTCTGGGGGAATATCTTTCCGCTGGCGCTGACTACCTCCTGGATGGGGCGCTGCTCGACATCCTCCACGAAAATGCGGGTGCCGTCTTCTCCCCGCCCGCTGAATACTACGGCGGCAATGATGACGAGGACGACGATACCTAAAACGAGTAAAATTGCTTTGCGGGACATGGTGGTTAACGTTGGTTGAGTGCTAGGGAAAGATTAATCCAGGGAGAGGCCCTGGCCGAGATAAAACTGGATGACCTCCCGGTTGAAGATGAGTTGGTACTTGGTGCGGGTAAACTCCACGCGGGCCTGCTCGAGGCGGTTGGCGGCGGTGGTCAGGTCCAGGCTATTAGCCGCACCGGCATTGTAGCTACGCTGGGCGATGTCGTAGGCGTTCTGAGCTGCCTCCTGGCTGATCTGGGCGGCGCGGTAGGTCTCACGGGCGGCCCGCAGGTCACCCAGGGCGCGCTCCACGTCGCTACGCAACTGGTTCTTAGCCTGCTCCATTTCGATCTCGGCACCCTGGCGTTGTACCTCAGCGCGCTGTATGTTGAGCCGGTTGCGGTTTTGCTGGTAGATGGGTACGGAGATGTTGAAGCCAAAGGACTGGCCGAGGTTCTGATCGAGTTGTGGAAAGTAGCCCAGATTGGGAAATATGAGGCCGGTTTGACTGAACTGCGAAAGGGTACTTTGCTGTCCGTCGATAATGACTGGCACCGGCGGACCCTGAACTAGCTCTACGTTTGATACATCTGGATTATTGAAGTCTTTACCGAGGTTAGAATAGTTGGTACTGATGCTCGCGTAAAGCTGCACGGTAGGCAACAGTCCTGATCGGGCAATATCCTTCTCCACCTCCGCCGAGGACCGTCGCAGTTCCGCGGCCCGGATAGTGGGCTGCGTCTGCTGCGCAGCATTGAGTACCTCATCCAAATTGTATTCTGAGAAGAGCACGGTCTCCTCGAAGTCGCGCACCGGGGTGGCTACGTCGAAATTCGGATCGGGATCGAGTTCGAGTAGGAGCTGTAGGTCAAGCAAGGCTAAGCGCACCTGATTTTCTAAGTCTACCACGGCACGCTGGTTGCTGGCCTGCTGGGCCACGATATCGTAGCGCTGCCCGGCCGGAATGCTACCGGCGTTAATTTGGGCGTCCGTATTGGTTAGTTGCTCCTCCGTGAGCGCCAGTTGGGCGCGGGCGTTGGCGAGTTGCTCGCGGGTAAGTAGAATGGTCAGGTAGCTGTTGGCCACCTGCAGACCTACGTCGTTGCCGGTTACAAGCGCATCGGTGCGGGCGGCCTCTAGGTCGAGCTCGGCCTGCCGCATCTGGTTCTTGATCAGTCCGCCGTTGTAGATCGTCACTCCCCCCTGTAGCTGGTAGCCCTGGGAAAGGATGTTCTGCGCCTCGAAGGTATTAGTGGTGGGGTCGATGGTGCGCCCGAGCTGTAGATTCACGCCCGTACTACCACTCAGGTTCGGCAGCCGGTTATTGCGGCTCTGCTGTAGGCTGAGCTGCGCCAAGTCAGTGCTATTATTGGCCCGGCGGACCTGGAGGTTGTTGTCCCGGGCGTAGGTGACCGCCTCGCTTAGGGTCCATTCCCGACCGGCCTGGGCGGAGGTAAACAGGGGAAGTAGCAGGGGGACGAGGAGGTAGAAATTGCGGTAGTTCATACTGATCGTTTAGGTCAGCAAAACTACGCCTTCCCCCTAAGGGTGAAAATTTAATCTATGAACGGCGGTAGGTACTAGACCGGCGCTACTGATTAGAGTTGATCGTGGTGGTGCCCACCAGGCGATCGTAGCGCCCGCCCATGGGCCGGTAATACAGCAAACCCAGGTAGTCGTTCTCCGCCTCCGTAAAGCTATCCTCCGTTTCGTCGTAGCCCGCCCGGTCGCCCGGTCGCTGCAACTTGCGCCCCGACGTGCTTAGATCGGTGACGTAGTAGTAGTTATAAAAGCCCTGCTTGATCAGGGCCCGGCCCACGTAGGCATTGATACTCGTATTCCATACCATGCGGTAGTCGTACTTGAGCTGCCACTCCGTCATCGCCCCAAAGAGGTAAAGGTCTTCCTCAATCGGCACCCCGTTGCGCGGCTTGAGTACGAAGGTGACCTCAATGTACTCCCCCGTGAAGTCCAGCCCGAAGCGCGCCACGTTTTCCTGTAAAAACTCATCGGCCAGGTTCACCACCGGCCGGTCGTACCGGAAGTTCACGTAGTCCCCGTTGAGGTCGAAGTACTGCACGTAGACGCTACTCCCCCGGGTCATCTCCGGGGCGAGCAGCATAGCGTAATAGTTCCCCTCGTTGGTGATGCTAGCCACCTTGGAGCGGGGAGCCTGTACCGAGCGGAGGTCCAGATTGCGGAACTCGTTGCCCCCCCGGTACACGATCACGTCCTGGTAGTTGAACTGTACGCCCTCCCGGGCCAGCAGATTGGGCCGTATGCCCGTTACGGCGTTATCCCAGCGGCCATTCTGTAGGACGCTAGCACTGAGCTCCTGCAGCGGCGATCGTGGTTGCAGCTGCTTGGTGTTGGCCACCAGTTGTACCTCCTGGTGGGTGCGGATTTTGTCCACGGCGTTGGGGCGCGTCACCTGCGCGCTCAGTCCCGCTACGTTTTCGGCCACCATGAAGCGGCGGGTGATCACCGGTTGGTTATCATCCTGCGTATCGTAAACCACCAGTAGGTAGTTGCCGCTCTTTTCCAGCCGCATGTTGCGGTTCGGAAACACCAGGTCGTAGTGCACGTACTTCGTCAGGGTCCTGAGACTGAAGTCGTAGTCCTCCAGGTAGTCGTTGCCGTAGCCGCTGTTGTACTCCATCTGCCCCAGCGTCGAGGGCGTCCAGTCCTGGTTGCAGTGGATGAAGCTGTAGGAGTAGCGCCCCACATCCTCCCGCAAATCATCGAAGGAGAGCCGCAGCCGTGCCCCCCCCCCCAGCTCGATCAGCGGATAAGAGTGCGGAAAGCCATCGATGTGCAGCCGCACCGTCTTGATGTGGTCGACGTACGTATTGTCGAAGTAGTTTACCTCCGCATCCTGCGCTACCAGCCGTCCGCAACCTAGCAGTACAAACAGGAGGGCGGCGGCGCGCGGGTGCAACGTTGGTCGAAGAAAGGCGAGGTTCATGTGAAGGCATTAAGTCTACTCACGTACTGGGTACCGCTCCGGTAGAAGCGCCAGGGTTTGGCGGCCCATTCCGGTCCGGCTCCGTCGATGCCAATGCGGGGGGTACACATCACATCTCCCGGCTTACATGAGGGCCCCCCTCCCCTCATGACGCAAGGCCCCGCCCCGGCCCTTAGTTGCACCGGACTTTCGGCATCCAGGAGGTTCACCATATTGTGCGTCCGGGTGATGCCGAGGGCAAGCGAAAGAACGCCGGGTCCGCGGCTAAGTTGCGGTTTTAAGCTTTCCATATGACGGCGGGCGAGCATCGCGGGTACACCCAGCGTGGGCTCGATGGCGCGGATCAGTACGGCGTGTGGCACCCCCTCCGGCCCCGTAATCACGTTAAACAGCTCGTGGATACCGTAGCAGAGGTAGACGTAGCTGGTGCCCGCTCGGGCGTAAAAGGGCTCGGTACGGGGGGTACGGCGGTGGCCGTAGGCGTGACTGGCCCGGTCGTCGGGGGCCCAGTAGGCCTCGGTCTCGGTGATGCGGCCGGCGGTCTCCTGGCCGTCGATATGGGTGTAGAGTTCTACGCCGATGAGCTGGCGGGCGATGTGAACGGGGTCTTCGCCGGAGAGGAGCGTACGGAGGTTTGTGGACATGGGTTGCGTGTTGGCTCCCGGCATCCCTGCCGGGGTCGCGTGTCGGTCAGGCCGCGGCTACAAGCCACGAACCACCGACCGCAGCAGTTGTTGGCTCCCGGCATCCTTGCCGGGGTAGTGCGCTGCTGATCATTACGCCTCCCGCAGCTCCCGCCGCAGTATCTTACCCACGTTGCTCTTAGGAAGCTCCTCGCGAAACTCCACCTCCTTAGGAATTTTATAGCCCGTGAGGCTCTCGCGGGCGTAGGTGATGAGCTCTTCCTGAGTGAGCGACTTGTCCTTCTTGACGACGTAGATTTTGACCACCTCCCCGGAGCGCTCGCTGGGGATGCCCACTGCGGCCACTTCGAGTACCTTGGGGTGGGCGGCGATAACGTCCTCCACCTCGTTGGGGTAGACGTTAAAGCCGGAGACCAGGATCATGTCCTTCTTGCGGTCTACGATGGTAAAGAAGCCATCCTCCGACATCATGCCGATGTCGCCGGTGCTGAGCCAGCCGTCCTGGAGTACCTTGGCGGTATCCTCGGGGCGGTTGAGGTAGCCCTTCATGACCTGGGGGCCCTTGATTTGAATCTCGCCGCGCTCCTCGCTGGTGGCGATGCGGCCCTCGTCGTCGTTCCACACCCGCATTACGGTGTTGGGCAGGGGCACGCCGATGGAGCCAATACGTAGGTTTTCGTTCAGGGGGTTCATGCAGGCGGAGGGGCTGGTCTCGGTGAGTCCGTAGCCCTCGCTCAGGGGCACGCCGGTGAGTCTTTGCCAGCGTTCGGCCACGGAGCGCTGCACGGCCATACCGCCGCCGACGGTGATCTTGAGGTGGCGGAAGTCGAGCTTGGTGAAGTCCTTGTCGTTGAGCAGTCCGTTGAAGAGCGTATTGACGCCAGTCATACCGGCGATGCGGTTGTCTTTGAAGGCCTTGACGATGGTGCTCAGGTCGCGGGGGTTGACGATAAGTACGTTGCAGATGCCGTGGGCGAAGATGGCTACCGAGTTGACCGTGAAGGCGAAGATGTGGTAAAGGGGTAGAGGACAGAGCATGCGTTCTTGGCTACCGGCCTCGAGTTTTTGGGTCATCCAGGCCTTGGACTGGATGGCGTTAGCTACTAAATTGCTGTTAGTGAGCATAGCTCCCTTCGATACGCCGGTGGTGCCGCCGGTGTACTGTAGGGCGATGGTATCGGTGGGCTGGCCGGTGAACTGCGGCAGCTGGTGCTTCTTACCCTCGTCCAGGGCGGTCTGAAACTCAACGGCATTAGGAAGACTGTACGCCGGCACCATCTTTTTGACGTTGCGCACCACGAAGTTGGTCAGTCCGCCCTTAATCCAACCCAGCATGCCCCCGATAGTGGTGAGTACAACGGTGTGGATGTCCGTGTCCCCGATGATCTTCTCCAGGTTAGCGGCGAAGTTCTCGGCGATGATGATGCCCTTGGCTCCACTGTCGGTGAACTGATGCTTCATCTCCGGCGGGGTGTAAAGCGGATTGGTGTTGACGATGACCAGTCCGGCTTTGAGTAGCCCATGTAGCACGATGGGATACTGCAGCATGTTAGGCATCATCACGGCCACCCGGTCGCCGGGCTGCAGGCCGCGGTAGTGAAGGTAAGCTCCCAAGGCGGTGCTCAGCTTATCGAGCTCGCCGTAGCTTAGGTCTTTGCCCATGCAGGAAAAGGCCGGGCGGTTGGTGTATTTGGCCGTGACGTCGGCGATAAGGTCTTTGAGGGTAGAAAACGCGTCGACTTCTACGTTGGCGGGGATGCCGGCGGGGTACTGTGCGAGCCAGGGACGCTGGTCGGTATTCATCAGGATCGGATTTAAACGTTGCAGCACCCAAAGTACGACACGAGTCATCAACTACGGTCGGGCTGGTGACGTTCTCAAAGAAGCACTTGCGAATGACGCACTTCCCAGGCCCGGTGCCCGACCGCCCCCGCCTCGCGGAGTTTGTGGATATTCGCTACCGACATCGACCTTCTAAACTACTTTACCCACAATGGAAAACGGAATCCTCACCGACGCCCAGCAGAAAGACGCTGAGCTCATCAAAACGCTGCTCGAAAAGATCGTCAACAAAAAGGGCTTCGATAACGTCAAGGCCAACGCCGAAGGCTACGAGACGCCCGCCAAGATCCGCCGCAGCAAGGACACCGACGAGTACTTTATCCCCGATGTCACTGGTGAGGTCAACGGCCGCAAGAGCTACTTTGAACTTGGCATGAAGACTGACGACGAGCGCGAGCTGGTCACTAAGTGGCGCCTGCTGTCCAGCCTGGCCGCCTACAAGCACGGTAAGTTGTACTTAGCTGTACCCCGGGGCCATATGGCGTTTACTAACCGCATATTGGCCGATTATCCCATTAACGCTGAGGTAGTCAAGATTTAAGAGTAGACCCTCAAAAGCAGAAAGCCCCACAAAACCTAGGTTTCGTGGGGCTTTCTGCTTTTGCGGGGTAGAGGGCTCGCTGGCGCGTTCGCCCGTAGACCGCTGCGCGGGTAGAGGGGTCACGCCTCCGACGCCGGTCTACCTCGCTTTAGCGAGTCTACGCCCGAACGCGTCAGCGAGGGCTCTACCCGTTCGCAGAACGGTCTCCTACAGCGCGTATCCGTTCGCCTCGATCAGCACATCCGCCACCTTCCGGCGCAGAATCTTCACATTCTGCGGCGGGTACTTTGTGAATCGCTTGATGCCCATCGTGAAGGTGCGCAGCAGGTCGCCCTCGACGAAGCTGGCTACGGCATCCGTAGCGTTCTTCATCATGCGGGCGGTGGCGTCGTGGAGGTAGGTGCGTAGGATGGCATCGTAGACGGCGATATCTTGTTTGCCTAGGCTCTCGGCGCGGAGTTTTTGTACGCGGAGCAGAGTGCTCTCGGCCTGTAATAGGTCGCCGAGCATGTCGGCGATATTCATCAAGATTTCCTGCTCGCTTTTCAGGTTGATCTTACCGTCCAGCTGCTCCTTGGCGGCGGCGCCGGCGACCATGAGGATGAGCTTCTTGAAGTCGGCTACGACCTTGATCTCCTCGCCGTACTCACCCTCCGGGCGGCTCATGCTGGGCATACCGCTCAGTTCTTTCTGTACGGCCCAGGCCGGCCCGACTATGTCCAGGGCCCCCTTCATGGCGCGGCGCAGTAGCATGTCTACGCTCAGTAGGCGGTTGATCTCGTTGGTGCCCTCGTAGATGCGGTTGATGCGGCTGTCGCGGTACATGCGGGGGGCAAGGGTCTCCTCACTGTAGCCCATACCGCCGTGGATCTGTACGACCTCGTCGACCGTATAGTCGAGTGTTTCGGAGCCCAGAAACTTGAGCAGGGCACACTCGATAGCGTACTCCTCCGCGCTGAGCAGCTTAGCCTCGGCGAAGGACTTGCCTTCCTCGGCCATGAGCTGCTTATTCATGTCCTGAATCTGCTGACTTACCCGGTACAGGGCGCTCTCGCCGGCGAAGATGCGGATGGCGGCCTCGCCGATCTTATACTTGATGGCGCCGAAGTTGGCAATGGGCTGCTTGAACTGGGTGCGCTCGTTGGCGTAGCGTACGCCTACCTCCAAAGCCCGCTTGGCACCCCCCATGCTGAGCGCGTGCAACTTGAAGCGCCCTACGTTGAGCACGTTAAAGGCGATGAGGTGGCCCTTGCCGATCTGACCGAGGCTATTGGCCGCCGGTACCCGTACGTTCTCAAAGAAGACCTGGCGGGTGGAGCTACCCTTGATGCCGAGCTTATCCTCCTCCGCGCCGAGGGTAAGTCCTTCGAGCTGCCGCGGCACGATGAACCCGGTAAACTTGTCCCCATCGACCTGCGCAAAGACGATGAAAACATCCGCAAAGCCGGCGTTGCTGATCCACATCTTCTGCCCGTTCAGGATGTAGTGCTCGCCGTCGAGGGTGGCGGTAGTTTTGGCCCCCATGGCATCGGAGCCGCTGCCGGGCTCGGTCAGGCAGTAGGCGGCTTTGAGCTCGCCGCTGATCAGGCGGGGCAGGTACTTTTCCTTCTGTTGGTCGTTGCCGAAGTACAGGATGGGCAGCATCCCAATCCCCGTGTGGGCCGCGTACGATACGGTGAAGGAGCCCGAGCTACCGCCCATCACATCGCAGATGAGGGTATTGGTATTGGTGTCCATCTCCATGCCGCCGTAGGTTTCGGGCATGTGAGTGCCGAGCAGTCCGAGTTCAGCCATCTTTTCCAGGAGGCGGGGGGCAATGTTGTCCTCCTGCTTTTCGATCTTATCCAGGTTGGGCGTGATCTCCTGCTGAATGAAGTCCTCGACCATCTGCTTGACCATCAGCTGCTCCTCGTTGAACTCCTCGGGGGTGAAGGTGCTGGAGTAGTCGGCGTCGGCGATGAGAAATTCGCCGCCTTTGAGGACGTGCTGGGCGGTGAGGGTGGCTGCCATGATTGGGCGGTATTTTTTGCGTTAGCGAAAATTCGCTGCTAAGTTACGGGGGGATAACGAGGGGGGCAAGGGATTCGTTGTGTTTTAGCGAATTTTCGCTCCGCCCAAGGTTGCACCTTGGGGTAGGACGGGGGAACTGCTACGCAGTTGATAGGGCAGACGAGATAGGTAAGGCAGACGAGATAGGTAGGGCAGGCGGGATAGGTAGGGCAGGCGGGCGGGGCCGCGGGTGCGGCGGACGTAGTGAGGGGGCCGGGGGCTTACTCGGGGTAATGCTGCCAGAAGTCGTTCTTCATGGCGGGTACGTCGATGGCGGTGTAGATGCCGATCTCGCGCAGGGCATTTTCTGGCGGGGTAGGGTAGCCTAGCTTAGTGGCTAGCTTGGGGCGGGCTAGTGCTTCGATAATGGCTACGTCCCACATGATCCACTGCGTTTTTTCGGGGTCTTCGGCGGTCCACCAGCGGGTATAGGTGTCCCACCGGTTAAGAAGGTATTCGGCCAGGGGTCCCTTGCTTTTCAACTGGCGCTCGGTTTCTTCCCGGTTGAAGACCAGGTGCTGGGAGGTGGTGGCGGTCATGACGTCTAGTTCCAGGCCCTCGGTGTCTAATAGTACTTCCACGGCCAGGGTGTCGTTGCCGGAATTGAATTCCTGTTTGTTGTAGTCGTTGGTGGCCGGGTCGTGCCAGAAGCCGAGGTAGTGCACGCTTACCCTGGGGATGATGCGGGGGTCTAGGAGAATGGCCGAGGCCACGTTGGTGCAGGAGCCGAGAATGACCAGGTGTAGTTTCTGTCCGGCCGGCTGCCGTAGGGCCTGCTGTACGATGAACTCGGCGGCGGGAGAGGGAGAGGGTGTAGTGCGGTCGCTGAGTGGGGTGTTGGCACCAATGGGGTGGGGAATATCTTCGCGGTCCAGCAGTCGGAGTAGGTCCTCGTTAATATCCTGGCTTTCGTGCACGGTGTTGTCACTCGCCAACGGTGAGGTGTGGAACTGGGCGGAGGTGATGCCCCGGAGGTCGAAGCTGGGTTCGGCTACCGCACGTACCAGGGCAAAGAGGTCGTCGAGCTCGTTGGCGGTATCGGCGTCTACGATGAGGGGCAGGCGGGCGGTGGCGGTGTTTGGCATCTTACTGCTGGGGGTGCTACAGGTGACCAGGGCCAGTAGGAATACGGTACAGGAGACTAGGCGCATGGGGGAAAGGTAGCCTCCGGGTGTCGTAACGGTGCGTCGTAGTCGCGTGGGGTTAGCACCCCACGCTCCGTTAGGGTGCCCCCTCCGGGGACGGCTGGTAGGAGGGAGTTACGATATAATTCATTCGGGGGTAGTGCTTCATTAATTGTACTCTACTAGCTATACGAACGGACAGGGCAGAGGCAAGTCCATCGGCCAACATGCCGGTAGGGGCAAATACGGTGACGGTCTCACTGTGGGTCACCCCCACTCCGGTACGGGGGTCCAGCAAATGGCTGTACCGCAGCCCGTCGTGGAGGAGGTAGCGGTAGCTCGGTCCGGAGCTCGCTATAGCAACGTTGGCGGTATCTAAGTGGCCGTCAGGGAGCGCAATCGTCCATCCATCACGATCCGGTGGCGCGTCGCCCAGCAGCAGATCGCCACCGCCGTCAATCAGGAAGCAGTGGATACCGAAAGAGCCTAGTACCTCCCCGGCCACGTCCAGTGCGTAGCCCTTCGCCACGCCCCCCAGGTCGAAGTGCAGGCTATCGTGGGCGAGCCACAGGCCCCGGGTGGGATGGAGTCGGTAGGTTATTCCTTGTACCTGCGGGCGCGCCCCCTGAGTTACTTCGGTAGGAAAGACTTGCTGACGAATCGCACGGCGCCACCGCTTGGTGAGCTGACCGATGGTGACGTCGAAAGCCCCCTGGCTGTACCGGTGCAGCTCCCGACTGAAGGTCAGCACCCGGTACAAATCGGCCGAGACGAGGTGAAATTGCCGACTAGGTAGCCGACTTACCGTGCGGATCTCGCTGTCGGGCCGGTAGTCGCTCATGGACTGCTCCACCGCCTCGATGCGGGCAAAGGCGCTGTCGATGGCGCGGTGGGCCAGCAGGGTATCGGTAGTGTAGCAGCTGATCTGCCAGGGGGTGCCCATGGCGGGGCGGGTGCTGGTGATGCGGGTCTGGGCGGGAGCGGTTAATGGGAGCAGTAATCCGACCGAAAGCAACCACTCGGCAGACCAACTCACATCACCCGCGTCTCCCCCGGTACCGGCACGGGGTAGTAGCCACTCTCTAATGGCAGGATCGGCGGTAGCGCGTCAAAGGCGTAGGTGGCCGGCGACAGGTCGAGGTCGGAGGCTAGCGCGGTATCCCAATCTATAACCTGACCGGAGTAGGTAGCCATGCGGCCCATGATGGCGGTCATGGTAGCGTGGGCGGCATTTTCGGCATCGGCGTATTTGTATTCACCGTCGGCTACAGCTTTGAAAAGTAGGTCATGCTCCAGCTGGTAGGGGTTAGGGTCTTTACGGTCGTCACGGTCGAGCAGGGCGTACCCACCGGGGGTGAGCAGTTTTCCGGGGGTGGGGGCGCTGCCATTCGTACCTTGAAACTCCTCCGTGACCTTAGTTGAGCAGCCTTCCCAGTGGCGGCACTGGCTGATCATGCGGCTGCCGTCGGCGTAGGTGTACTCCACGAAGTGGTGATCAAAAATCTCGCCGTGCTCCTTACCGGTGCGCATGTGGCGGCCGCCGTAGCCGGAGGCCGTCTGCGGGGTGTCCTGCTTGACCCAGTTACCGACGTCGAGGTTGTGAATGTGCTGCTCGTTGATGTGGTCGCCGCAGAGCCAGTTGAAGTAGTACCAGTTGCGCATCTGGTACTCCATCTCGGTCTGCTGGGGCTCGCGGGGGCGTACCCACACCCCGCCGCTGTTCCAGTAGACGTAGCTGGTGGTGATGTCGCCGATGGCGCCGTTTTGGAGCATGTCGATCCAGCCATCGGTATAGGCTTTCTGGTAGTGGCGCTGTAGACCGACGACGACGTTGAGTTTTTTGGCCTTCGCCTCTTCGGCCGCAGCCAGTACGCGGCGCACCCCAGGGGCATCTACCGCTACTGGCTTTTCCATGAATATCTGCTTGTCCGCCGCTACGGCCGCCTCGAAGTGAATGGGGCGGAAACCGGGGGGTGTAGCGATCAAGACCACGTCGCAGAGGGGGATGACCTTTTCGTAGGCATCGAAACCGACGAATTTGTTCTCCTCGGCCACATCGAGCCGGGCGGTGTCCATTTCGTTCTCCTCCAGTTGGGTTTGGATGCCGGTATAGGCTTTGTCGAGGCGGTCGCGGAAGGCATCACCCATTGCCACGAGTTTGACGTTCTGCTCGGTGCTCAGCGCCTGAAAGGCCGCGCCCGTGCCACGCCCACCGCAACCGATGAGGCCGATACGGATGACGTCGTCGACGGAGGAATGCACCTTGGCGGCTAGCTCAGGAGTGATGGCCAGGCCGGCGGCGGCCAGAGCAGTGGTGCGTTGGAGGAAGGAACGGCGGTTGATGGGCATGATCGGGGGGGATGAATAGCGTGGGTAGTCGGCAGACGACTAGTCAACAATCGACTCGGCAAAAAAGGTACGCACTTCTTCCGAACTCGGCTGCTTTTTCGGTGAAACGAGGCGAAAACCCAGGAAGGCACTGTCCACATTCCACCAGATGCTCTTGGGAATTTGCGGGTCACGGGCCTGCCAGCGGGGGCTTGATTTTTCACGGGCACGGCAGCCCGCCTCGGCCGTGGGCGTATCGAAGGAGCCGCCGCGCACGGTGCGGGAGTGCTTCCCGTCAGGGCGCATCCAGGGGTCCTGTCCGTCGCCGGTGCGGTCGGCGTAGTCGTCGTAGTATTCATCGAGCGTCCACTCGCTGACGTTGCCGAGCATATCGTAGAGTCCCCAGGCGTTGGGCATTTTCTCGCCCGTTTTGTGGTAGGTCTCCTCGCCGTTTTCGAGCAGCCAGGCCAGGTCGGGCAGGTCGGCGGGGTCAGGCTCCTCGCCGGCCAGGCAGGCGTACTCCCATTCGGCCTCGGTGGGTAGGCGGAAGAAGCGGCCGGTCTTTTCGTAGAGCCATTCGCAGTAGCGCAGGGCGGCCTGCTGGGTCGTATTGACCTGGGGGTAGCCGCCGCGGGTACCCATGCCGTAGGTGAGATCTAGGTAGGGCGGGGAGGGGCGGGCCCAGCCGTCGGCATCCCAGTCGGCGTTAGCGGCCAGGGGCGTGTCATTGTCGCGCACCTGGAACACCCGGTAGGCCTCGTGGGTGACCTCGTGGCTGGAGATGGCGAAGGGGGAGAGCATTACCTCCTTTCCTTCAATGGTATGTACACCGCCTTCTAGCGGGACCATAGTGAAGCTGACCTCGGTGCCGGGCAGGCGTACGGTGTCTACCTGGGCGGGGAGCGCGGGTGCTAGGTAGATCGCAAGGCAAAGGAGAAGATAATGGCGTATCATGGGCACTAATCTACCGATAAAGCCTTAATCGATGCGAGCTCAGCCCCCTTCGCTTCAGCCTCCTCCTCCAGGTCATAATCATCCTGTAGTCCGAGCCAGAACTTGGCGGAGGTACCAAAGTACTTACTTAGTCGCAGCGCGGTATCCGCGGTGATTCGTCGCTTGCCGGATAAAATAGCGCTGATTCTGGTCTGAGGAATACCGAGGTCCTTAGCCAGGCGGTAAGCTGATAGGCTGAGCGGTGCTAGAAACTCTTCGCGAAGTACCTCTCCGGGGTGGATGTTTGGTAGCTGTTCCATGTTAATGATAGTCTATGATGCTAACGTCGATCGCTTGACCATCCTGCCACTGGAAGATCAATCGCCACTGCTTGTTGATTCTGATACTATAATAATCTTGTAAATCACCGGCTAATTTTTCCGAGCGATTGGCAGGCGGTATACGTAAGTCAGCTAGATCCTGCGCGCTGTTCAGCATCCTGAGTTTCCGGCGGCCCACTTTCTGCATGTCGAGTGGCCACTTTACTACCCGTTTCCCCTCCCAAACTTACCGAGTAGCCTTGGAACCAAACGAAAGTATCATGCTTATCTGTCGCGTTACTAACGCTAAAGGTAAGTAAAGGGTTTTAGTCTGACGGCTCGCTTTAACCCGGTGCTAACACCCCCCTTAACCTTCCCTTTATGCCTGCCGGTAGTACCCCCACCGTTTTGAGCCGCAATCAACCTATTTTGCTATGCGACTCCTTCTCATTGCCTTACTCGCGCTAACAACCAGCGCCGCGCTGATCGCTCAGACTACCATCGGCCTACGGGCTGGCTACGGACAGTCCGCCCTACGCAGCGGCGAGACCTTCGACGTGGTCACCGAGCAGACTGGCTGGATAGCAGCCCCCTCCCTGGGGGTGTTTGCCGAGCTGCCGCTGTCCGACCTCATTACCCTCCGCCCCGGGCTGGAGTACAACCGCCGGGGCACCAGCGTCGGACTCACCCAGGGGGTGGACCTTTTCGGCGTCCGGCTGCCGGTGGGTGCCCGGGCCCGTACGACCTTTGATTATTTAGAGGCACCCCTATTGGTTCAACTAAATCTGCCCACGGAAGGTACCGTGCAGCCGTATGCGCTGGTGGGGCCGTCGGTAGGCTATGCGCTGTCCGGAAAGCTTCGCACCAGCGCCCGCGCCCTGATTGACTTCAGGCTGAGTACGACGGACATTAATCTGGAGGCCATTAACTACGAGCGGTTGCACGTAGGTCTGGTGGCCGGGGCAGGCCTAAAGGCACAAGTAGGAATAGGTGCCGCGCTGTTCCTGGAGGCCCGCTACGAGCACGGACTGACGCAGCCCTACAACGTGCCGCTAGTGCGCGACGGGGTGGGCTTTCAGGGGTGGAACGTGGGGGTGGGGGTTAGCTTTGCGCTTTAGGTAGTTGGTCGGCGGTGGCCCCGTGACGGCGGTACTGCCGTGGGGTGCGGCCCATAGTGCGCTTGAACAGGCGGTTGAAGTTCGATAGGTTATTGAAGCCAGAGGCGAAGCAGACCTCTCCGATGGGCTGGTTGTGGGACAGTAGTAGCTTGCAGGCGTGGGAGACGCGGAGCTCGGTCAGGAACTGCACGAAGGTTTTCTGGGTAGCGCCCTTGAAGAAGCGGCAAAAGGCCTTTTCGGACATGTTGGCAACGGCGGCTACCTCCGGTAGGGGTAGGGGATGGAGGTAGTGTTTGAGCATGTAATCGCTTACCTCGCGCAAGCGCTGGGAGGAGGCATCGGTGAGTAGTTTCCGGTACCCTAGGCTGGAGAGTAGGTAGTACTCCTCGGTAGTTGCGAGTAGCTCCAGCAACTGGAGCAGAAGGATGATTCGTTTACTCCCCTTCGTAGCGGTGATGCGGTGCAGAATTTCGCCGGCCTGGTCGCGGGTTGCTGACAGAAACCGTATACCGTGCTGGGCGCGCTCGATTAGCTTTTTAATGGGCCGGAACTCCGAGAGCTCAAAGGCATCGCCCAGCAGATCGGGCACGAACTGGGTGAGGATGAGCTCGGCGTAAACTTCCTCGCGCCCCTCGAAGTAGCGCGCGTCGCTGCGCCAGAAGTGCGGCACGTTGGAACCCACTAGCACTAAGTCACCGGAGAAAAAGGGCTCAATGCTATCGCCCACGAAGCGGGTACCGTCGCCCCGAATCACGTAAAGTAGCTCCAACTCCCGGTGGTAGTGCCAGTTGTTGTACAGGTGGGGTACGCGGGCAAAGCGATTGAGGAAGGATTGGTGGGCGGATTTAGTCTGCTTGTGCAGCAGAATGGGTGTCTTTGGTAGCATTTGACCGGTAGTCAGGCCCGTAAGGGGCTAAATATGGTACGATCGTATTGGTTTTGGTGAAAATAGCGGAAAAATTTGAGAAATACGGCTAATACATTTGCTATCGGAATAAAACGGTGAGTAGTAGGCTGATGGCCGAATTTAGTTTTACACTCCCGTCGATCACGCCCACATTAGGTTGTCAAACTACTCGTATGAAGCCGCTGCTTACCCTACTACTAGTATTCTCTACTGGACTCTTAGTTGCTCAGGACGGTGAGTCGATCCCGATCACCGGCACCGTCACCGGGCCCACGGGGGAAACCCTCATCGGTGCTACCGTACGGGTGGCCGGCACCACGCAGGGCACGGTCACCGACGTAGAGGGCAACTTCGCGATCTCGGCCGCTCCCGATGCGCTGCTGGCGGTCAGCTATACCGGCTTCGGTGATACCGAGGTGGCGGTCAATAACCGTACGGTGATCGACATCGTCCTGGAGGAGGATGCCTCCGACCTTCAGGAGATCGTGGTGGTGGGCTACGGAACCCAGCGGCGGCGGGACCTGACGGGGGCCATTGCGTCGGCACCGCTGGATGCTTTTCGCGAGGCACCGAATACGAACATTCTACAATCACTCAATGGCACCGTGCCGGGATTGAACGTCGGGCAGTCGGCCACCGCTGGCGAGGATGCCAGCATTAATATCCGCGGACAGAACTCCATCAATGGCAACACCAGTCCGCTGATCGTGCTCGACGGCATCGTGTACCGGGGCCGAGTCTCGGACATCAACCCCAACGACATCCAGAGCGTCGACGTACTCAAGGACGCCAGCAGCAAGGCGATCTACGGCGCGCAGGCGGCCAACGGCGTACTCATCATCACCACCAAGCAGGGCCGTACCAGCCGCAAGCCCACCATCACCTACACCGGTAACTACACTACGCAGAACCCAACCAAAGATCGCCAGCTACTCAGTCGGGAGGAATACTTGCAGGCCGCGCGGGACGTAGACTTCATGAACGCTTACCAGGGGCCGGACTTCACCCAACCAAACCCCGAATTCGATCAGGAGACCGATATCCCCTTCTTCGGGCCCCTGCTTACCGGTTTACAGGACGGCACAGACTTCGACTGGCTCGGGGCCTCCCGGCAAGACGGCTATATCACCGATCACATCCTGAGCGTCAGCGGCGGCGGGGAGCGTACCAATTACTTCATCTCCGGCGGCTACACCGACCAGCAGGGCATCGTGCTTAACGACAATTACAACCGCAAGACGGTGCGGGTGAACCTGGATGTGGAAGTGACCGACTGGCTCACCCTGGGCGTCAATAGCTTCGGCACCTTTGCCGATTACAGCGGGGATAGTCCGAATATCGGTCAGGTGGATCAGTTCAGCCCCCTGGCTCGACCACGCGACGAGACGGGTGAGTTCGTCATCAATCCGCTGGGGGACAACACCACCAACCCCCTGCTGGCCAGCACCGCCGACGATGCCGACTACCGTAACCGGTTGCTGGGTATCTTCTTTACCTCCATCGACGTGCCCTTCGTGCCGGGGCTCAACTACCGCATCAACTTCAGCAACAACTACGGCTTCTTCAGTCGCCGCAACTCCAATCGCTTCGATGGCGGGCTCAGCGGAGCCGCCTTCAAAAATACCGCATCGAACTACGACTGGACCTTCGACAATATCCTCACCTACGACATCCCCCTTCAGGGACCCCACGACGTAAAGGTGACCGCGCTGGTGGGCCGCAACCGTATTCGCAACGAACGGACCGGTGCGCGTGGGGTGGGGTACACGAACCTGGGGCTCTCTTTCAATGACCTCGGGCAGGCCGGCCAGCAGTTCATCGAGTCGGAGGCCTACGAGGAGAGCTACTCCTACCAGATGGGACGGGTGGCCTATGAGTTTCAGGATAAGTACCTACTCAACGCAACGGTGCGCCGTGACGGCTTCAGTGGCTTTGCGGCCAACAACCGCTCGGCGGTCTTTCCCTCGGTCGGCTTGGGGTGGGTGCTCACCGAAGAATCTTTCATGGCGGGTGCCAGCGCCATCGACTTTCTCAAGCTACGGGCGAGCTACGGCATCAGCGGTAACCTTACCCGGCGGTATAGCTCCCAGGCGCGGATTTTCGCCGGCGAGGACAATCGCTACATCTTTGGTGACGGCGGCCAGACGCTCAACGGCCAGGGCATCAGCAGCCTGGCAAACCCCGACCTGAAGTGGGAGCGCACGGCGGGCACGAACGTGGGGATGGATTTTAGCCTCGTGGACAGCCGCATCTCCGGTAGCCTCGATTACTACACCAGCCGTACCACCGATCTCCTCTTCAACCTGGTGCTACCGAGCATCACCGGCTTCACCTCCATCACCTCCAACGTGGGCGAGGTGAGCAACAACGGTATCGAGCTAATCCTGAATGCGGCCCCCGTGCGCGGCGAGCGCTTCCGCTGGGACGTGGGGTTCAACATTGCCCGCAACCGCAACGAGATCGTGAGCCTGCTGGGGTTTGACAACGACGACGATGGCCGCGAAGACGATCTGGTGGCTTCGGGTCTGTTCATCGGTGAACCCATCCAGACCATCTTTAACTACGAGATCGACGGCATCTACCAGATCGGCGACGATATCCCTGACGGCTACGCGGTGGGCACCTACCGGCTGCGTGACCAGGATGGAGATGGGGAGATTACGCCAGATGATCGCACCATCATCGGTAATGAGGAGCCCGCATACAGCTTCGGCATCCGCAATACCCTGAGCTACGGGGACTTCACCCTGCGGTTTTTCATCAATTCCGTGCAGGGGGGCAGCAACAGCTACCTGGGAGCAAACGAACCACTAGGTCAGCTCACCCCCGGCATCGCCCAGAACCAGAACTGGTACGCCGACATCGACTACTGGTCACCCTTTAATACCGGTGCCACTTACCGCCTGCCGGGTACCAACACTCCCTTTGGCGGTACCCACTACTTCGCCCGCGGTTTCGTACGCCTTCAGGACATCAGCCTGGCTTACACCCTCAACCGGACGCTCTCCGACCGCCTCGGCTTGGGTAGCTTTAAAGTGTTCGTATCGGGCAAGAACCTGGTGACACTGACCGACTGGGAGGGGTGGGACCCGGAAACCAACAGTGGCCTAAATGACTCTCGGCCCCTACTGGGTGGCTTCTCCTTCGGCGTAGACGTCTCCTTTTAATCTCACCCAAGCTCGATCATCATGCCCACCAGTAAGTACCTACTATTCATTTTAATACTTACCGTAGCCGCCGCCGGCTGCAACGAAGATGAGTTCCTCGAAGAGCAGCCGCTGAGTTTCTTCAGCCCTAACAACAGTTTCCAAAACTTCGAGCAGTTCGAGAGCTCGCTCTACGACCTGTACGCCCGGGTGCGTACGACGCACTATAGCGAAGACGACTTCAGCTACGCCCACCACTACGGGACGGATATGATGAAGGACGCGCGGCTGTCTAATTCAGTCGGTAGGGTCGGTGACTACACCAGTGCGTTTAATCCTACCTCCGGCCTTGTCAACTGGCACTGGGAGCGCTGGTACAAGATCGTCTCTTCGGTCAACTTCATCCTGGCCCAGTTGGAAGCCGCCGAGCTGACGGCCGAGCAGGCAACGCTGATCGAGGCCGAAAGTCGACTCTTCCGTGGCCTGGCGTACCGCTACCTCGTGTACCTCTACGGTGACGTGCCACTTTACCTTGATGCCATTAATTCCCCGCGAACCGATTTTACCCGGGCACCGCGTGCCGAGGTGCTCGCCCAGATCATCGAGGACCTGACCTTCGCCCGTGATAACCTGCCCGGCATTACCGAAGTGCCCGATGGACGGCTACACGCCCTGGTGGCCCAGCAACTGCTGGCCGAGACCTACATCACCACCGGGCAGAACGACCTGGCCATTGCCGCCGCCACCGCCGTGATCGACGACCCGGCCACCGCACTGATGACCGAGCGCTTTGGTATCAGCGCCGGTGTGGACACTTTTGACGTGTACTACGACCTGTTCCGCAAGGGTAGCCAAAACCGCAGCGGCGGTAACACCGAGGCCATCTGGGTGGCGCAGATGGAGACGGACATACCGGGCGGCCTACTCACCAGTACCGGGGGCATCAGCAGCAACCGCTTCGAGCGCTTCCACGCCCCGGCGGTCTTCACCCTCAATGATCCTGATGGCAACTCGGGCATGCTGAGCTGGGTAGGTGATCTCAACGGCGGGGGACGGGGGGTGAGTTTCATGCAACCCACTGACTGGTTCGAGAACGATCTCTGGGCGAGCGACTTTGACAGTGACATCCGCAACGCGAACCACAACTACCGGCGCACCCTCATCTACAACGATCCTTCCTCGGCCTTCTTCGGTCAGAGCGCGATCGACTTTCCGGGCACGGTGATCCAGTCCAGCGACTGGCGCTTTTACCCCTGGCTCACCAAGGTGACCACACCGATGAACCACCCGCCGGCCCTGTACGCCGATCCGTCCATCTTTTTGCTCACCGCCAGCGCCGGGGCGACCTACACCGACCAGTACTACATGCGCCTGGCCGAGACCTACCTGCTGCGCGCCGAGGCCCATCTGGCGGCCGGCGACGCCCAGGCTGCGGCCGACGATATCAACGTGGTACGCA
This sequence comes from Neolewinella sp., assembly GCF_965214665.1. Classification (GTDB taxonomy): domain Bacteria; phylum Bacteroidota; class Bacteroidia; order Chitinophagales; family Saprospiraceae; genus Neolewinella. Next base: position 198,569 of record NZ_OZ243970.1, read on the forward strand.
ATCGTGCGCAGGCCACGCCAGTAGCGGCTGGCGACGTAACGCTCGATTACATCCTCGACGAACGGGCCCGCGAGTTGAGCCTGGAGGAGCAGCGCCGCATCACCCTGCACCGTACGGGCACCCTCGTCGAGCGGGTACGCCGGTACAACGACCACAATGGCGATGAGATCCAGGACTACAACGCCCTGTGGCCCATCCCGCTCCGCGAAATCGAGGCCAATACTACAGGAAATCTACCCCAGAACGATGGCTACTAGAGTCCTCGGCCTGGCCCTTCTCTGCTTGCACTGCACCCGCGCCCCCGCCCAGGACACCCTGCCGCAGTGGGAAGAAGTGAGTATCAACCTGCCCTTCTCGACTACGCTACGCCCCGTCCCCACCCACGAGGTCACGGGCTACCCCTGGAGCGTCGGCGGCGAGACGATGGACCGTGACTACACCCTCTACGACAACTGGAAGGAGTACGTGGAGCCGCTGGGCATTACTCAGATCCGGCTACAGTCGGGCTGGGCGAAAACGGAGAAGGTGATGGGGGAGTACGACTTCACCTGGCTCGACCATATCGTGCGTGACCTGGTGGAACGGGGGGTCAAACCTTGGCTCTCGCTGAGCTACGGCAACGAGCTCTACCGCGGGGGTGGCGGTATACGGCTGAGCGGTGCCCTGCCCAGTAGCGGAGAGGCCTACAGGGCCTGGCAGGATTACGTGCGCGCCACAGTCGATCGCTACGCCGACGTAGTCGACACCTGGGAAGTGTGGAACGAACCCAACAATGCCTGGAAGGGCGACCGCAGTAAAAACCGACCCGAAGACTACGCTAAGCTGCTGGTCGCCACGGGAGACATCATCCGCGAGCGCCAGCCAGAGGCTACGATCATCGCCTTCGCGGTGAGTGGGGTCGACGCCGACTACGTAGGGCAGGGCCTGGCCGAATTGCAGCGGCAGGATAAGCTCAGCCTAGTGGACCTGGTCGCCTACCACCCCTACTCGCGGAATCCCGATGACCAGGACCCCGCCGTGGAGCGGCTGCGCGATACCGTGGCCATGTACAGCGACCGCATTGGGCTTTATCAGGGCGAGAACGGCGCCCCCTCGGAGTACCGGGAGACCAAGGCACTACGCGGCTACAAATGGACCGAACTGAGCCAGGCCAAGTGGTTCCTGCGCCGGGCGCTCAACGATCGCGCCCACGGCATCGGCACTAACATCTTCAGCATCGTAGATCTCCAGTACCCTGACGAGATCAACCGCAAGGGCCTACTGCTGACTGACGACGACAAGCAGGTCGTGCGGCCCAAACACGCCTACCGGGCCGTGCAGCATATGGTCAGTGTCTTCGATGCGAGATTGGAAACGATGGACACCCTGCGCTACACCGAGGACACCTACCACGGCCTGCAGGTCTACGGCTTCGAGCGCGCCGGCGCCCCGGTGGTAGCCCTATGGTTCAGCGACAACGTGCCCAGTGACCACAATGGCACCACGGCGGTCGACTTCACCTTCGCCGATCTCAATTTTGGCGACCCGGTATACGTCGACCTGCGCACCGGCGTGGTGTACGATATCTCTAAAAGCTACCACCGCCGCACGGATGCCGGCCATGAATTCTACGACCTGCCGGTCTACGACTCCCCCCTGCTGATCGCCGAGCGGAGCGCCATCTCATCCGTCACCGCCCGCTAGATGATCGCTACCCTGCAGACGCTCGACTACGTCGCCATCGGCGTGTACATGGTGATCATGGCGGGCATGGGCCTGAGCCTGGGCTACTTCGTCAAAGACGTAGCCGACTACTTTAAGGGCGGCAGTGCGATCCCCTGGTACGTGGGCGGCATCAGTAACTTCATGAGTCTGTTTTCGGCCTTCGTCTTCGTGGCCCATGCCGGTATTGCCTACGAGGACGGGTTGGTGGCCGTGACCGTGATCTGGTGCGCCGTGCCGGCTACCCTCATTGGTGCCTTTGTGTTTGCCAAGATTTGGCGGCGGGCGGGGATTACCAGTCCGGTAGAATTTCTGGAGGAGCGCTTCTCACCGGCCGTGCGGCAGTTGTTCAGCTGGGGCGGGCTTGGCTTTCGGGTGCTGGATAACATGGTACGGCTATACGCCATCGGGGTCTTCCTGTCGGCAGCTACACCACTAGGCCTGGATACGAGTATTCTACTGGCGGGCATCGTAGTGGTGCTCTACACCGTCGTAGGCGGGCTCTGGGCGGTGGTCATGACCGACGTGGTGCAGTTCGTGGTACTCATCACGGCGACCTTTCTGCTCGTGCCCCTGTCGTACGAAGCGGCCGGGGGCTGGGCGGGCATCGAGGCGGCGCGGCCGGGGCACCTGAGCTACTTCGGCGGGTCGCGGGGTGAGCTGCTCTTCCTGGCGGTGTACTACGTGATGTTCACCATTAAGAACAACGGTAACTGGGCCTTCATTCAGCGCTTTTACAGCGTGCGCGATGAGGCGGCGGGGCGGAAGATGGGGCTACTGACGGCGGCGCTGTTCTTCATCTTCCCGCCACTGTGGCTGCTGCCTCCGTTACTTGCGCCGGCCATCATTCCCGGGCTGGACAATCCGGAGATGGCCTACGTGGGCGTGGCGCTACAGCTGCTTCCGGCGGGCATCATGGGTATCATGCTGGCGGCTATGTTTGCGGCTACGATGTCGAGCCTGGACTCGGAGTACAACGTAATGGCCAGCGTGGTGACCAAGGACATCTACCAGCGCATCTTTCGTCCGGACGCTACCGAGTACGAGCTCATGCGGTCGGCCCGCTACGCGACGCTGTTGGTGGGGGGGCTCATCATCGGGGGGGCGCTGTTCGTGGAGCGCTTCGGGGGGGCGTTCGAGGCCAGCAAGTTGTTTACGGGGCTCTTTGCCATTCCGCTGGTGATCCCTATCGTGCTGGGGGTGTTGATTCCGCGAGCTACGGCTACGGGGGCTACGGCTTCCTTGCTGGCGGGGGTGGCGACGGGGCTTACCTTCAACGCACTCCCGCAGGTAAGCTGGGAGGCGGCAACGGGGCTGACCATTGTGGTGTGTACCGGTATTTTCCTGGCTTCCGTTTTCCTTCCGCAGGACAGGGGGGCGCGTGCGCGGGTGCAACGTTTTTTCGAGCAATTGCAAACTCCAGTAGCCGCGGCCGATAAACCGAACATCGAGCCCGCCTTCCAACGTATGCTATTACTGCTGTTCGTCATCGCGCTGAGCTGCGTGGGGGCGCTCTTTGTGGCTATGAGCGCACCGAGCTGGGGGGCAGAAAGCGGGCGGATGGCCCTAGCCGGGGGCATCGGCTGCCTGGTGCTAGCCGGACTACTGTTTTTGCTATACCGCCGCCTGCCCGGGGGAGCAGCCACCCAAACCCTTGACCTATGAGCCTGATCCATCCCGATTTTTTACTGCACAATGCGGTGGGGCGCAGGCTCTTTCACGAGGTAGCCAGTAAGCTGCCCATCGTCGATTACCACAACCACCTCGACCCCACGATGCTGGCCGACAACCGGCCGTTCACCGACCTGACCGAGCTCTGGATCAAACCCGACCCCTACAAGCACCGGGCCATGCGCATCCACGGCATTCCCGAGCGGGGCATTACGGGGGAGGCGGCCAACCGCGAGAAGTTTGATCACTGGGCCGCTACGGTACCCGCCACCTGGGGTAACCCCCTCCACCACTGGAGCGCCCTGGAACTTAAACGGCACTTCGGCATCGATACCCCCCTCAACCCCGATACCGCCGACGAAATCTGGCAGGAGGCTACCGCCCAACTCGGCGACGAACGCTTCCGCCCCCTGCGCATACTCAACGATCTGGGGGTCACCACGGTCTGTACCTCCGACGACCTGCTCAGTGACGTCAGCCGGCACCGGCGCGCTACCCGACAGCGGATGGTCGACGTGTATCCCTCCCTGCGTGGCGACAGTATCGTGAACGTCAGCTCGTCCCGCTTCCACGATTGGATGAACGAGCTGAGCGCAGCGACTAGCCTAGAGATCACCGATCTGGAAACCTACCTCGCCGCCGTCGACCGCCGCCTGGACGACTTTGCCGGGGTCGGCTGTGTACTGGCCGACCACGCGCTAAACTCCGGCTTTCACTTTACCGAACCCAACGAGCAGCGGGCGGCGCAAAGCTTCCTGGCCATCCTGCATGGTGAAACGCCCGTGGAGGACTGGGAGCATAATCTACGCGACTATCTCCTCGTAGCCCTCGGGCGGCGCTACGCCGCCCGCGGCTGGGGCTTACAACTACACGTCGGAGCCCAGCGCCGCACCAGTGCCCGCCTACGGAAGCTGGCCGGCGGGGCGGGCGGCTACGCAAGCATCGGTAATCCAGCGGATATCACTAGCATCGCCGCCCTGCTCGACACCATCGAGCGGGGTGGGGGACTGCCCGACCTTGTGCTTTACACTCTCAATCCGGCCGACAACGCCGCCTTCGCCAGCCTCACCGGCTCCTTCGCCGAGGACGGCCGGCCCGGCAAGGTACAGTTTGGCCCCGCCTGGTGGTACAACGACCAGCTCAGCGGCATCCGCGATCACCTGGATACGGTAGCCAGCTACGGGCTGCTCCACCACTGGATCGGCATGACCACCGACAGCCGCAGTCTACTCTCCTTCTCCCGCCACGAATACTTCCGCCGCATCCTCTGCAACCTGCTCGGCGAGTGGGTGCAGCGTGAACGCCTACCACCCGATGGCCCCTGGCTCGATGCGGCCGTCATGAACATCTGCTACGGCAATGCCCGCCGCTGGCTTGACACCAAAACACCTACCCATGCCCCATACCAAATGGAATAATAAAGTCGCCGTCGTCACCGGCGCCGGCGGCACCCTCTGCTCCGAAATGGCCCGTCAGCTGGCCGCCGACGGTGCCCGCGTCGTACTACTCGGTCGCACCCGCGAAAAACTCAAGGCCACCGCTGCCGACATCCGCACTGCCGGCGGGGAGTGCACCATTGCCCTGGCCGACGTGACCGACGAGGCCGCCGTACAGGCTGCCGTGCAGACTACCCTTACCGCCTACGGCCAAGTCGACTTCCTGATCAACGGGGCCGGAGGCAACCAAGCCGAGGCCGTCACCACCACCAACAGTTACGACCCGGCCGAGCTCAATGGCCGCGACGATGGACAGACCCGCGGATTTTTCAACCTCGACATGGACACCTTCCGCCGGGTGCTGGAGGTCAATACCATGGGCACCGTCATCCCCTGCCACGCCTTCGGCCGCGCGATGGCCGAGCGGGGCAGCGGGGCCATCATCAACATCGCTAGCATGAACAGCTTTCGCCCCCTCAGCCGCGTCGGGGCCTACGGCATGGCGAAGGCCGGCGTGGCCAACTTCACCCAGTGGCTGGCCACCTACCTGGCCCCGGCCGGCGTGCGCGTCAACGCTATTGCCCCGGGCTTTTTTCTCAACGACCGCAGCCGTAAGCTCCTGCTTACCGAAGAGGGCTATAGTCCCCGCGGCGAGAGCATCATCCGCCAGACGCCCATGAAGCGCTTCGGTGAGGCCCCCGAGCTCATCGGCTGCATGAACTGGCTGCTGGACGACGATGCGGCCGGCTTTATGACCGGCGTCACTATCCCCGTCGACGGTGGCTTTTTGGCGGATTCTGGAGTTTAAAGCGTAGACAATGAGTACAGAACAGTACAAAAAAGAGGTCGGCATGATGAATCTCGAGCGCCTCATTGCAGCCCGCGAAGGTGTGCCGGAAGTGACCTTCCCTATCCCTGACGAAGAACTCCTCCACCGCTACGAGCAGCTCTACGCCGGAGCGATCAATGACGTCCTGCGCGAGTTCACCCTGCTCGACCAGGCCCTGCCGCACCGTATCCGCCCGCTGCGGGAGTACCAGACCGTGGCCGGCTTCGCCTTCACCGTTAAGAGCGCCCCCAGCACATTAGTCAGTGGCGAGATGGGCTTTCGCACTAAGATGCTCGATGCCATGCACGCCAACGCCTTCGTACTTTACGATACCAGCGGCGACGAGGAAAGCACCTCCTGGGGCGGCGTCATGACCGCTACGGCAAAGGGTAAGGGCATCCGTGCGGCGGCCATCGACGGGGGCATCCGTGATACCCACCAGATCGTGGGGGCGGACTTCCCCGTCTGGTACAAGTACCGCTCCAGCAACGGTAGCCTGGGTCGCTGCCTGATCACCCACTTTCAGATCCCGATCCAGATCGGGCGGGTGTTCATTCGTCCCGGCGATGTGGTCGTCGGCGACGTAGACGGCGTGCTCGTAGTACCCCGCGCCGTGGCCTACGACGTGCTCACCCGCGCCGAGGAGATCCGCGAGAACGAGAAGAAGATCTTTGGCTGGGTGGCCGAGGGGGAGTCGGCCCAGGACATCATGGACAAGGGTGGCTACTTTTAGATGATTTTCACTGCCCTCCTCCCCGCCACGAAAGACGACCGTAAGTGGTCGCTGGCCGCCCAGGTCGGCGTACGGCAGGTCATCACCAAGGCCGCCAGCGACCTCAGCGGACTACCACCCCCCTACAACTACCGGGCGCTGGAAACCGTCGTCGGGCGCTTTCGAGAGGCCGGCTTTACGGTCTACGGTCTGGAGGGCGATCAGTTCGACATGCAGCCCATTAAGCTGGGTACGGCAGCTCGCGATGAGGCCATCGACCGCTACCGTCAACTGCTTCATAACATGGGCCGGCTAGGCATCCGTATGCATTGTTACAACTTCATGGCCAGTCTAGGTTGGTACCGCACGCGGGTGGATGTGCCGGCGCGGGGCGGGGCGCAGGTGAGCGAGTTCCGGCTGGCCGATGTTGGGGACGACCTTGCCCCCGAACTACGTATCTCCGAAAATCGCCTCTGGCAAAACCTCTTCTACTTCCTCGACGCCGTGCTTCCGGTGGCTGAGGAGGAAGGCGTTCAGCTGGCATTACACCCCGACGATCCGCCCCTGAGTCCGCTGCGGGGGGTGGGTCGCATCTTGACCAGCGCCGCCGCCTGCGACCGGGTGCTGGCCCACCGTGAGAGCCCCAGCAACGGCCTCACCTTCTGCCAGGCCACCTTTCGGGCCATGGGGGAAGACCTGATAAAAATAAGCACCCCCTGGCTCAAAGCAGGAAAGGTTCATTTTCTCCACCTGCGAGACATCGAGGGTACCCCCGAAGATTTTCGCGAAACCTTCCACGACAATGGGCCCACCGACATGGTAGGGATGCTGCGGCACTACCACGCCCACGGCTTCGACGGTCCGCTGCGGCCGGATCATGCGCCGGCCATGTACGGGGAGGTCCAGGGGGCCTTTGCTAGCAGCACCTCCGTCGGCTACGAGATGACCGGTAAAATTTTCGCCCTGGGTTACCTGCGGGGCATTTGCGAAGCCAGCGGTATTGCCGTCAACTGATCGATCATGAACTATCTACCCCTTTTCATTTTCTTCCTGCTCGGATTCTCCTGCTTGGGGCCGTCCGGCTTTCCCCTAGGCGGGGACGCGGGTGCAAGCATCTTCGTGCCGCCCACCACCGCCCCCTACCTTCAGCTAGCCGCCGAAGACCTGGCGAGCGACGTGGAAAAGATCACGGGACACCGGCCCGCGATCACCGCCGATCGTGCCGCCTGCCAGCCCTGCATTGTCCTTGCGCTCGACACCAGCAGCACCGAACACCCCGAGCGGTTTCATGTGGAGATCACCGGTGAGGAAATCACCATTCATGGCACCAGCGACCGCGCCCTGATGCACGGCGTGTACTACCTGGCCGAGCACCAATTGGGGGTGGACCCGCTGTACTTCTGGAGCGGACTGGAACCTGAGCCGCAGGCCGATCTCACGCTAGCCCCTCTAAACTACGACAGCGGCGAGCCGGATTTTGACTTCCGCGGCTGGTTCATCAACGACGAGGACCTGCTCACAGAATGGATGGACAGCGGCGGGAAGCGCAACATCCGCTACCGCTACTACGGCGACGTGGTCAACCCCGAAGCGATGGCCCACGTCGTGGAGGCGGCCGTGCGCCTGCGCTTTAACCTGATCATCCCGGCTAGCTTTCTGGACATTGGCAATCCGCCCGAACGGGCTCTGGTTGACGAGGCTGCCCGCCGGGGGCTCTACCTCTCCATGCACCACATCGAGCCGCTGGGGGTGAGCGCCTTTACCTACGAGAACTACTGGGCGGAGCGGGGGGAGGAGCCGCTCTTCAGCTACTATAGCGAGCCGGAACGGGTGGAGGAGGTGTGGCGGCACTACGCGGGGCTGTGGGCGGAGTACCCCGACGTGATCTGGCAGGTAGGCCTGCGCGGCTTCGGCGACCGACCGATGTGGATGGCCGACCCCGGCGTGCCCCAGTCCGACGCCGACCGGGCCGGTATTATCTCCGACGCCATGGCCCGGCAGCGGGAGATTGTCACGGAGGTGACCGGCCAGGAGGCCCCCCTGATGACCACCACGCTCTGGGCCGAGGGCTCCTACTTCAATGAGCGCGGGCTGCTGGACATTCCCGAGGACGTCATCACCGTCTTTGCCGACAACAACTCCGGCTGGTACTGGCAGGCCGATTTTTACGACACCGAACGGGAGGCCGGCCGCCAGTACGGCGTGTACTACCACCACCAGCTCTGGAGCTGGGGACCGCACCTGGCGCAAGCTATTCCGCCCTGGCAAACCGGTAAAGTGATGCGTGAGGCCTATACCCACGGTGCCCACGACTACGCGATCATGAACGTGTCCAACATTCGGGAATTCCTGCCCGGCCTGGCTGCCTCCGCCGAGATGCTGTGGGCGATGGAGGATTTCGACGGCCACGACTTCCTGGCCCGCTGGGCTGACGAACGCTTTGCCGAAGCTGCCGGAGCGGTCACGGAAGCCTATACCGCCTACTACGACGGCTACGCCCTGTTTGGCGAGCAGCAAATGCCGGGCTTCCTGGACGGGCAGTCGAAGTACAGGGGAGAAAACATCCTGCGCGAGATCGAGCGGATTGCGAAGGAAGGCTACACGCCACCGGCTCCACAAGCGACAACGAACGAGAATCAGCCCGACCCCTTCCACGCCGCCCTCGGCGGAGCCCGCGGAACTGGGGGTACCCCGGCCGATACCCTGCTGTACCGCCTGCGCGAGCAGCTGGCGGCCTTCGAGCGGGCGGATAGCCTGACGGAAGTAGCGGTGACACACCTAGACGGAGCCGAACGGCAACTAGCGGTCGACAACTTACAGAGTCACATCCACATCCAACTGGCCATCGGCCGTTGGCTTGAGCAGGTCATGCAGGCCGAGTCTGCCGTCCAAACGAATGACTTAGCGGCGGCCGCTGAGCTACTACGCCGGGCGGAGCGCGAGCTGGCCGCTACCGCGGACGCTAAAGAAGCGGCTGCTCACGGTAAGTGGGAACACTGGTATCGGGGAGATCGGAAGATGAACCTGCCGGGCCTGCGGGAGCGCACTGGCGAGGTGGCCCGCCGGATCGCCCCGAGCAGTTAACTTTACCCCATGCACCGCCGGACCTTAGTCAAATCGCTCCTTTTAGTATTTCTCGTACTGGCCACCCTCCAACTCCCGGCCAGCGACACCCTCCTCGTACTCGACAACGGCACCGGCCGCTTCGAATTGCAAACCCGCCAGGGTAGGGTGTACCTACACCGCATCACCGATCTCCGGTACGACCGGACGCTTACTTTTGATACCTCACAGTCCCTGTTCGACTGGCCGGAGGAAGCCACCGTACGCCTGGAAAAAACCGAGCAGCAACGCATCCCCGCCACCGCCTACCGCTCGGCCCACACTCTACTACGCCTCACCCAGACCAGCGGAGCGGATACCCTGGAACGCACCTTCCGCCTCTTCGACGGGGTGGTGGCCCTACAGGGCGGGCAGCAACTGATGGGTGCGACCGAGCAACAGAACGTGTCCGCCCCAACCGATGCTAACGGGGTAGAAAAGGCGGCACAAGCGGGCGGAGTCCCGATGGCTATCGGGAGTGCAGCCTTTAACATAAGGCTCCCCGGCCGCCACTGGCAGTTGACCACCGTGCGGTTCACCGATCAAACCGACGGGCACAACGATCTGGTGCAGCGCGACGAGCACCTGCTCTTCAACGGCACCACCCGCACCCGGGGTAATCTCTTGATCGCACGCAGCACACTTACCGACGAGGGCCTGTGGCTGCTCCGGGAGGCGCCGCTGGGGGAGAGCCAACTGGACGATGCCGGTTACGATTTCGCCTTCAGCTTCGACCGGCTCAGTGTGGCGGGCCACCGGTACGGCTTTTCCATCGGACTTTGCACCCGCGACCCCGCCCTGGAGTCCCTACGCGCCTACCAGCTGGCCAGCTACCGCTACCTGGCCGAACGCGACGAGATGGTGCTGATGAACACCTGGGGCGACCGTGGCCAGGACGGCAAGGTGAACGAGGACTTCGTGCTACGCGAACTAGGAATTGCCGCCGCCCTCGGCATTACTCACTTTCAGATCGACGACGGTTGGCAAGCCGGGCTCTCCAAGAATTCCGCCTCCACCGCCGGCGACCGCTGGGGGTACTGGGAGACGGAAGACTGGGTGCCCCATCCCGAGCGCTTCCCGCACGGACTGACCCCGGTGGTCGAACGCGCCCGGGAGCTCGGTATGGAGATCGGCCTCTGGTTCAACGCCAGCCGCGAAAACGACTACGCCGCCTGGCAGCGCGACGCCGCGATACTGATCGGGCTCTACGAAGACTACGGCATCCGCACCTTCAAAATGGACGGAGTGGACCTGCCCACGGCGCAAAGCGACCGCAACTTTCGCCGCCTGCTCGACGCGGTGCGCGCCGGTACCGATGGCCGGGTCGTGTTCAACCTTGACGTCACCGCCGGTCAGCGCGGCGGCTACTTCTACCTTACCGACTACGGCAACGTCTTCCTCGAAAACCGTTACACCGACTGGGGCAAGTACTACCCCCACTGGACGCTGCGCAACCTCTGGCAGCTCGCCCACTACCTGCCCCCCGCCCGCCTCCAGATCGAGCTCCTGAACCCCCGCCGCAATCTCGGCAAATACCCTCCCGGCGACCCCCTGGCCCCCGCCACCTACGACCTCGCCTACCTTTTCGCCACCACCGCCGTAGCCCAGCCCCTGGCCTGGATGGAGGGCAGCAACCTCAGCCTGGAAGACCAGCGCGACAGCATCATCCACCAATTTCACCCCTACCTCCAGGACCTCCACACCGGCATCACCCTACCCATCGGCGAGGAGCCCGACGGCACCGCCTGGACCGGCTTTCGTACTCAAACCAGTGATAGTACCGGCCTACTCCTGGTATTTCGGGAATATAACGAGCGGGAAAGTGCGCGGGTAGCCATGGGACTGCCCCCCGGGCGCGAAGTCACCCTTCAACCCCTGATTGGGCACGGCACGAAAGCCACGCTGATGGTGAGTTTGGCAGGGGAGCTTTCCCTCACCTTACCCCAGCCACGCTCGTTCGCTCTCTACCGCTATACGTTTCGGTAGTATCTCTCGCAGCACCGCTAGGTGCTGGTCCTCTGATTAACTCTGTTGCCGACGGCTCTGTGTAACCTCTGCGAAACCCTTTGTGTGGCCGCTAGGCCATCTGTGGTGAATTCCCCCCTCCCAAACAAAAACGGCGGACATCCCCAAAGGAACATCCGCCGTCATCAACTCAAGCAACCCAATCTAGGCCACCTGAATCTGCCGGGCCGGCTTCTCCTTCGCCTCCTCCCGCTTCGGGATGTTCAGGCGCAGGATACCGTCCTCGTACGTAGCCTGGATATTCGCATCGTCTACCACCTGATTGTTCAGGTTAAACGACCGCTGGAAGGATTGGTAGCTGAACTCGCGGCGCGAGTACTTACCGTCCTCGTCCTGCTCGTTGTTCTCATTACGCATCTCGCTGCGGATAGTGAGCATGTTGTTGTCGAGCTGAATGTCGAAGTCGTCCTTCATGTTGTTGTCGAGCTGAATGTCGAAGTCGTCCTTCTTCATACCGGGGGCGGCCATCTCTACGACGAACTCATCGCCCGTCTCCTTCACGTTGACGGAGGGTAGGGTCGTAGTGCTACTGCTGTAGTTGCGGTTGCGCCACTCGAAGAGGTTGTTCCAGTCGTCGTCCAGGAAACGCGACATGGCGGGAAGCAAACTATTGGTTCTCATGCTGTAGTGTTTTGAGGGTGTAAGAATGAAATTACCACCCGTAAAACAGCAACTTTCGTGCACGAGGTTCACAAACTGCCAATATTTCAGAAATACTGAAAAAATTGCGGGCGGTGCCGCGGGTGCGGTGCTGGTAGTTTACCGCTTCATCACTCGGTGTGTCGATATTCGGCTGCCCTGACCGTCGGTAATGACCACGCTGTATAGCCCAGCGGGTAGGCCACCTAGCGGTAGGGTCTGCCTAGTGGCGGTAAGTTGCTTGGTGAGCAGTAGTCGGCCCGATACACTATAAAAATTAGCGGTTAAGGGACCGGGTTTTCTACTGGTGTAGGTGATGGTCAACTGATCCACGACGGGGCTGGGGTAGAGCTGTGGTAGATCGGCCTGCTCACTCGTTACGTACACGGCGCTGCTGTAGGTAGTCGTTCCGTCGAAGTCGACGTCTACCAGCCGGTAGTAGGCCTCCGGTAGCGGTTGCTGGTCCAAGAGGCTGTACCGCAACAGCTCATTGCTATAGCCAGTGGCCTGTACCCGCCCGATTTGACTGAATTCCCCGGCGGCGGCCCGGCGCTGCACGATAAAGTAGTCCGTATCGAACTCGGTGGCCGTCTCCCAGTCTACCCGCACTGCCTGCCGCTCGTAGGCGGCGCTGAAGTGGACCAGCAAGATGGGCAGGGTACTGCTGAAGTCCATCGTTACGGTCGCCTGATTACTCTGGGTGTTGGCCCGGTCGCGCGCTGCATATAGGAAGTCGATTACGATCTGGCCGTCTACCGGGTCGAACTGGAGTAGCTCGGGCTGGTAGTTCGAGACATTGCGGGCACTGTTGATGCGCGAACCATTGTAGTACAGCACGCCTTCCGTGGTGGCGTCGGGGATCTGAGTTATCCGGATTGTGGTGGGGGTACCGTCCTCCGCGTCGGCAACTACGAGCGTAGGTACCTGTACGCGACTGGTACCGCCGGGGTTGGTTTGTGGGTCGCCATCGACGTCCTCCGCCGTGGGCTTAGTATTGATGCCAAAGTTGATGTCCGAAAGGTTATCTCCGAGGGCGAGGGTAAAGGAAAGTCGGCCGTTGGGCGAGCCGTCGCTGCCCGCTGCGGTACCGATGTTGTCTCCCGTGAACACGTGGGTACCCGGCAGGCTCTGGGTGGGAGTAGCGGCTCCTTTCGTGCCCTGGTTACGACCGATGCGCACCTGGTGATCTCCCTCGAAGTCGCCCTCGAAGGCGTAGGTGCCATCCGAGTTGACGGCTACGGAAGCCACTACGCTATTTAATTGGATCAGTGTAGCAAAAAGCGGCACCGTGCCCGCTACCCCCGTACCCGTACCGTTGACCGTACCATCGGTAAGGCCATTGGCATCGACGAACACGTTGCCGGACAGCACGGCCGGGGCGTAGCAGCCCGAGGCGGCATCGGCGTTGCCGCTGCGGATGTCATTGGCTACCGACAGTTGGGTAAAGGCACCGGTACTGAGGTTGACGGAGTAAATGATACCCTCAGAGTCGATGGCACGCACGGCACCGAAGCGGTTTTTGTATAGGCCAAGGATAGTATTAGTTATGCCCGTGGCGCCCACGGGGGTGATGACTCCCGTTGCACTATTGATGCGGTAGAGCGCATTTCGCTGCCGGTTACTGCCGTAGAGTGTGCCGGTAGTCTCATCGAAGATGATGTCGGTAATCGTCAACTTATTGTCGCCGGCGTCCTGACAGGAGGGACAGGTCAGGGTGGCGGTGCTCTCTACGGTAGCGGTGGTGCCGGAAGAGATGTTGATCTTTTGAATCCGATTGCGGAAGCCCGTCGAATTGGTGAGGGCATAAGAGGTGTTGACGTAGTAGTTGCCCTCCAGGTCAAAGGTGCCCGAACCGATGGCCCCCCCGTTGTTGTCGACCGTCTGAGCATTATTTGTACCGAATTGCCGGATACCGTTCACCGTAATGGCCTGCCGGGCGCAGTTGGCCCCGATCCGGTAAAGTCTTCCAGAAAACTGCGAGGAGTCGAAGCGCGATACGGCATACAGGAAGTTGTCCTGCGGATTGAACGCCAGTGCGTTGAGGGATATATCCAGTTGAGCCGCCGTGCAAACGGTGGTGCGATCTCCGGTGGCAGTGGTGAGTCGACTCAGGCGCGAGTCGGAAATCCGCAGTACCCCACTTTGCGTGGTACTGGTAGCCGAGGAGATATAGTACCCGAAGCCGTCATTTCCGGAGCAGGCAAAGGGGATAGGGCTCTGGCTGTGGGCCATAAGGGAGAGTAGAAAGACCCCTGCGAAGGTCAGTGACACGCGCATGGTAGGCTAGTTTTTCATGAGGTGCCCGCTCGTTGTACCCGCAATCAGATCGTACAGAATCGGATCACAAGCGGCGAACGAGCACTAAGGCGAAAGCATAGAGGCGAAAACGTGCGCAATGTACTGAGAGAAAAGTAGGTTGCTAGGTTAATTTTTTGGTGACATGTAGTAGAATCGCCTCGTTCCATCAGCCCTGCACCCGCGACCCCGCCCGCTTTGACCTACGTTTCGCCGCTAGCAAAGAGCACGTTGCGCACCACGGAGCGGGAGTCGGCCGAGCCGCCCAGGGAGCCGGAAAGAATGCCCACCGCCGCCAAAAACAGCACCAGCCGCAGGTGGGCCCCGGCGGTCGAGCCGTCCTGGTCGGAGGTCCAGGTACGCATCAGGGGGTCGGGAAAGACGAAGACCACCACGCCGTACATCAGTAGCGCAAAGACGAGGAAAAGAAAGGCCAGCGTAAGCACCAGCCCCAGGTAGGTAGCTCCGGCCGTCACCACCGCGCTCTCCGACGTATTACCGTGTCGGGTAGCCACCAACCGGAAGGAGAAGGCCCGGTACAGCACGAAGGTCGCCGCCACGAAACTGGCCCCCACGAAGACCGCCAGCTGCCCGGCGGAAACGGAGGCGGCAAAGTCCCAGGTCTCGCCCCCGAAGATGAGCACGATGATGACCGACAGGGCCGTGGCGATCATAGTCGGAAGCTTGGTGGCGATGCGGACGGGATTGGCGCTGAGCGCACCGCGTACGATGCGGGGCAGATTGCCGGCGGTCTGCCGTAGCACGAAGGCCAGTCGATTGCCCGCCGAGAAGCGATCGTTGGCCTCCAGGGGGAGGTTGTGGGCCATACGGTCGAACTGGGTGTCGGTGAAGCGGTCCATCGCGTCCAGGTCCTGCGGCACTTCGATGCGGGCCATGTAGTTGGACTCGTCCGGCTGGTAGGCCAGATTCAGTAGCCGGCCGAAGCAGTGCAGCATGAGGGTGCCAAGTCGCTCACTCATCAGGTCCGTATTCTCTAGCTCCTCGGAGCCGTAGTCGGCCAGGCGGCGGGTCGAGATGATGGCCACGTTGGTGAGCTGGGAGGGTAGGGCTAGGAGGTACGACAGGGAGGCGGCCGCGATCTCCACCTCCGTGACGATGAGCAGAAAGGCCATCCTGCGCTCCGTTTTTTCATTGATACCGATCTGTACGAAGTCCAGGGCGTTGTAGCCGCTGTCGTCGGGTGTGAGCGGCGGGCCGTCGAAGGTGAGTGACTCGATGCGTAGGCGGGGCTCCCGCTCCAGCACCTCAGTAAAGCGCCGGGTAGCCTGGCGGGTGAGTAGGCTAAGGGCGCGGGCGTCGTGGCCCGCTACGTCGACCTTCATGATGCCGAGGGGAATGTCGGTAGAGCTCATACCCGCAAGGTAGCCTTCCCCTACCTTCGCCGCTGATTATAGTAGCCCCATGACCGATTCCCAGACCGCCGAACTCACCCACCTGCGCCACCTCGTTGAGCTCGAACGGCAGGAGGAGCGCCGGCTGCACCTCGAAGTGATCCAGGCCATGCCCCTGGTGCAGCGCGTAGCGAAGGGCTACAGCTGGTACCCCCTGCAGGTGATCAAGGAGGGCTATGGCATCGGCGAGCGCCCCTTCGTGGTCGTAACGCGGGAGGGGGAGGAGGCCCACCAGTTTCGCGCCGGTACCTCTGTGAACCTGTTTACGACCCAGCAGGACGCCCGCTCCCCGCAGCGCTCCGGCGTGATCCAGTACGTGAAGAAGGAAAAAATGAAGATCATCCTGGGTGGCGACGAACACCCCGGTTGGCTACAGCGGGGCGGGGTGGGGGTAGACCTGATGTTCGACGAGCGCACCTACATCGAGATGGACAAGGCCGTGCAGCGGCTGGAAACCGCCCGCGGCGACCGCACGGCCGAACTGCGCGACGTGATCATGGGCGTGCGCGAGCCGGAGTACCGTCCCGTAGCTGCCGAGGCCGTTGCCCACCTGACGCAACTGAACAACAGCCAGCGGGAGGCGGTGCGCGAGATCCTAGGGGCCAGCCACCTGAGTCTGATCCACGGTCCGCCGGGCACGGGCAAGACCACCACCCTGGTGGCCGCCGTGGGCGAACTGGTCAAAACGGAGAACGCCATCCTCTTCTGCGCCCCCAGCAACAGCGCCGCCGATTTGGTCACCCTGCGCATGGCCGAGCAGGGCATCCGCGTGGTACGTACTGGCAATATCAGTCGGGTCGAGGAGGACGTCATGGCCCATACCCTGGAGGTACAGGTAGCCCGTCATCCCGATACCAAACAGGTCAAGAAGCTGCGAAAGGAGGCTGCCGACCTGCGCAAGAAAGCCAAGCGCATGCGCGGCGGCCGCGACAAGGGCATCACCTTCGCCGAGGCCGGCCGACTCAGCGGCTGGGCCCGGCAGCTGGAGGACCACCTGCTGAGTTATATTCTTGATGCAGCCGACGTGGTAGTTTGTACGCTCGTAGGCGCAGCCAGCTCCATCCTGGGCGACCGGGAGTTCAAAACCTGCATCATCGACGAAGCCGCCCAGGCGCTGGAGCCGGCCAGCTGGATCCCGATCATCCGCAGCAACCGCGTGGTGCTGGCCGGGGATCCCTACCAACTGCCGCCCACGGTAAAGAGCAAGGATGCCGAGCGGGGCGGCTTCAGCGTGACCCTACTCGAAAAGACCCTGGAGCGCCACGGCCGCAACGCCCTGCTGGAAGTACAGTACCGCATGAACGAGCGCATCATGGGCTTCAGCAACCAGTACTTCTACGACGGGAAGCTGCGCGCCGGGCCGGGCATCGCAGAGCGTACGCTACCGGGGGTGAGTCTACAGGAAAGCGTAGTGTTCATCGACACGGCCGGCACCGGCTTCGAGGAAAAGCTGCACCCCCAGTTCAAGAGCCGCTACAACGATGGCGAGCTGGACATCCTGGTCGAGCACCTGCTGCTCCTCAAGGGCAGCATCCCGCCGGAGGAGCCACTGCCCGCCGTAGCCATCATCACCCCCTACCGCGAGCAGGCCGTGCGCGCCGAGGACCGCATCGAGTCCGTCCCCGTGCTGGCCGATTTGGACATCACCATTAATACCGTGGACGGCTTCCAGGGCCGCGAACGGGAGGTCGTCTACCTCAGTTTAGTGCGCTCCAACATCCGCTCTGAGATCGGTTTTCTAGCAGACTACCGGCGCATGAATGTGGCGCTTACCCGGGCCAAGGTGCAGCTGGTGGTGATCGGGGATAGTGCTACGATTGGTGGGGATAATTTTTTTGCTGGTTTTCTCAGCTATGTGGAGCGAGCTGGTACGTATCAGACGGCCTGGGAGTATATGGGGTAGCCTTCTCCCTTCAAACGCTCTCCCGCGCCACCCACCGAAACGGATTACGCACCTGCGCCACCCGCCGCTCCGCCACCAGATTGGCCGCCGTCTGCCCCATAGCGGTAAAGTCGGTACTGATCACCGTGATGCCGAGCAGGTCCTTGAGCGGGGTATCGTTGTAGGACACAACGCCGATGTCCTGACCCAGCCGCAGCCCCCGGTCGCGAATCTGCTTGACTAAATTGACCAGGTCAGCCTCCTCGATGGTGATAAGCAGGTGGCCGGGAGTGAGCGCCATGTCTGGGCCCACCGCATCAATCACCGCGAAGGGTAGATCGTGCTGCACGCAGAAGTGGCGGAAGCCGTAGAGTATCCGCTTCGGATAGGGGTAGACCGAGCGGCGGGGGTATACTAGGGTCAACTTATTGTATTTCCGTATCTGGTGCAGTCCCTCGCCGAGCGCCCGGTAGATATCGTCCTCAAAATCCTGGTACACCTCCGCGTGCCGCTGCTTTAATTCGATCAAGTTATTATCTAGCAGCAAGACCTTATTTTCCGGTAATTGGTTCATGGTGGCTACCACCGCCGGAGTGTGACTTACGTGCTGTAGCCCCGCCGTTTTGAAGTGCGGCATGATGACGTAATAGTCGTAGGTCCGTAGGTTTTTGGTCAGTATGTTGAGGAATAGCGTCTCGTCGCAGTGGTAAATATGCAGGTCCGTATGTGCCTGATCGCCAAGCTGTTGTACGAAGCTGTTGTATATCTGCATCTTGTACGTACTCGGCTTATTGACCAAGAAAAGTACGTTGGTCCGGCCCAGTAGCGGAGTACGTGCAATGTAAAACCCCTTGCCCTTCACCGAGGTGATGACCTCCCGTTCCTTTAGAATATTATAGGCCTTTTCCACCGTATCCCGCGACAGCCCAAACTGCTCACTCAGGGCATTGATGGAGGGTATCTTTTCCTCCAGGTGGAGCTGACCGTGCGCTACGCTAGCGATGATACCGTCCACGATCTGCTGGTATTTCGGTATGCGGCTTTGCTCATCGATGGTCAGGGGGTAGGTCATCTTCCGGCGGCCCATTTGGCGGGGGCGCAGGTGCAAGGTAACGGAACAGCATAATATAGCGACCGTCGGGGGCCGGACAGTACAGGATACTGGATACACCACTAGGCCCTACTTTACCAGTCCTATCTAAACTTCTGCTCCCGCATGTCTTCTACCCCCACAACTACTCGGTTCAACTACGTCGACTACCTCTGGGACGACGAGGCCGCCGCCCGCCTCGGCGACGATCAGGTCGCCCTGTTTCTGTACCGCTCCAACATCCTGGGCGCCGACCTACGCATCACCAACTACGGCGGCGGCAACACCAGCTGTAAGACCATCGAGCGCGACCCCCTCACCGAGCAGGAGGTGGAGGTCATGTGGGTGAAGGGGTCGGGCGGTGATATCGGTACGCTGACCCGCTCCGGCATCGCGGGGCTGTATACCGAGCGGCTGCGTGACCTGAAGAAGGTGTACGGCGGGTTGGCCGACGAGGACCGTATGGTCGGCCTGTTCAACCACGCTATTTTCGATCTCGACAGCAAGGCTCCCTCGATCGATACGCCGCTGCACGGACTACTCCCCTTTAAACATATCGACCACCTTCATCCGGATGCGGTCATCGCGGTGGCCGCCGCTGAGGGAAGCGAGGAGATCACCCGTGAGATCTGGGGCGATACGATAGGCTGGGTCCCCTGGCAGCGCCCGGGCTTCGATCTCGGTCTGCAACTGGAGCGGACCCTGGCCGAAAACCCCGACATCCGTGGCATCGTGCTCGGTAGCCACGGACTCTTCACCTGGGGCGACACCTCCTACGAGTGCTATATGAATAGCCTGGAGGTGATCGAAATGGCCTCGGCCTACATCGAGCAGAAGGTCAAAGAGCAGGGCACCGTATTTGGTGGGGAGAAAGTGAAACCGCTTGGTAAGGTCGAGCGGCGCGCAAAGGCGGCTAAACTAATGCCATTGCTGCGCGGGCTAGCTAGCTCGGAGGCGCGTATGGTGGGCCACTTTACGGACTCCGACACGGTGCTGCAGTTCATCGACAGCTACGACCTACAGCGGCTGGCTCCGATGGGTACCTCCTGTCCCGATCACTTCCTGCGCACTAAAATTCAGCCCCTGGTGCTGGACCTGCAGACCCAGCAGGATCTTTCGGACCCAGCTCAGGTCCTGGTACAACTCCAGCCGGCCTTCGCGACCTACCGCGAGCAGTACCGGCAGTACTACGAGTCGCATAAGCATCCGAATAGTCCGGCCATGCGCGATCCCAACCCGGTCGTGATCATCTACCCCGGTGTCGGTATGTTCACCTTCGCCAAGAACAAGCAGACGGCCCGGGTGGCCAGTGAGTTCTACGTCAACGCCATCAATGTGATGCGGGGGGCGGAGGCCATCTCAGCCTATACCAGCCTACCGCGGCAGGAGGCCTTCGATATCGAGTACTGGCTGCTAGAGGAGGCAAAGCTCCAGCGG
Organism: Neolewinella sp.; assembly: GCF_965214665.1. Classification (GTDB taxonomy): domain Bacteria; phylum Bacteroidota; class Bacteroidia; order Chitinophagales; family Saprospiraceae; genus Neolewinella. The sequence goes on from NZ_OZ243970.1 coordinate 218,800, forward strand.
CAACCCAAGGAGCAGCCACTTTCCAGAAAGGTAGCCCTCGTCACCGGGGCCGGTGGCGGCATTGGCAAGGCCATCGCCGATAAACTCGTCGCGGAGGGTGCCGTGGTCGTACTCACCGACGTGGCCGAAGAACGCCTGAAGGAAGCGTATGCCACCTACGGCAGGGACAGCGCTACCTACGCCGTGGCCGACGTGACGGACTCCGCCTCCATTGCCGCAGCCTTTGACCGCGCCTGCCTGGAGTTTGGCGGCGTTGACATCGTGGTACACAGTGCAGGGCTAGCCATCTCTAAACCCCTAGAAGAGCACACCGAAAAAGACTGGGACTTACTACAGGACGTACTCGTGAAGGGACAATTCCACCTCGCCCAGGCGGCGGTAGGGGTGATGCGCGGTCAGGGATTAGGGGGCGATATCATCCCCATCGCCAGTAAGAACGGGCTGGTCAGCGGACCGAACAACGTCGCCTATGGCACCGCCAAAGCCGCCCAGCAGCACATGGCCCGGTTACTGGCCGCCGAGCTCGGCCCGGACAACATCCGCGTCAATACCGTCAACCCCGACGGCGTCATCATCGGTTCCAAAATCTGGGAAGGTGCCTGGGCCGAGGGGCGGGCAAAGGCCTACGGGATCACCGTCGAGGAGCTCCCCGCTCATTACGCCAAACGCAACCTACTCAACGAGATCATCCGCCCGCAAGACATCGCGGAAGGCGTATTCGCCCTTGCCGCCATCCTCACTAAATCGACCGGAAACATCATCAACGTCGACGGGGGAATGGCCACCGCCTTTGTGCGCTAGACCCCAGCGGGGTCCCCCGGCCCTGACCCCGGACACCGTCCGGGGACCCCCGCCCACCCCGCCCAGAAATACAAATCATGCAACTACAAAAATCCCACCTCCAAGCGCTCAACACCTCCCCCCACCACGCCCGCGACTACGACCACCTAGCCGACCGCCTCACCGCCCGCGGCGTAGCCGTCGAGGCGCTGGTCGCCGACCTGGCCGCCTTCCAGGTGGCCATCCCCAGCTGGGCTCTCGGGGCCGGCGGTACCCGCTTCGGCCGCTTCTCCTTCCACGGGGAGCCCGGTAGCCTGGAGCAGAAGATCGAAGACGTGGGCCTGCTGCACGCCCTGACCCAGACGGCCGGGGCCATCTCCCTGCACATCCCCTGGGATACGCCGACCGATTACGCTGCCGTCCGCGAGCTTGCCGCCGCCCACAGTCTGGTCTTCGACGCCATCAACTCCAATACCTTCCAGGACCAGCCGGATGCCACGTACAGCTACAAGCACGGCTCCCTGAGTTCCACCGATGAGGGGGTACGCCAGCAGGCCATCGCTCATAATCTCGAGGTGATCGACATCGGCGAGAAGCTTGGCTCCACAAGCCTCACCGTCTGGCTCGCTGACGGCACCACCTTTCCCGGTCAGCGCGACTTCCAGCGCAGTCTGCTCCAGACGGAAGATAGCCTTAAGCAGATCTACGCCGGCCTGCCCACCGACTGGAAACTCTTCATCGAGTACAAACCCTACGAGCCTAACTTCTACAGCACGGTCATCCAGGACTGGGGCACTTCCTTCATGCTCGCCACCGCCTGCGGGGAGCGGGCCTATACGCTGGTCGATCTGGGCCACCACCTGCCCAACAGCAACATCGAGCAGATCGTCTCCACCCTCATGCTGAAGGGGAAGCTCGGTGGCTTTCACTTCAACGACAGCAAATACGGCGATGACGACCTGACGGTAGGTAGCATCAAACCCTACGCCCTGTTCCTCATCTTCAACGAACTGGTGTACGGCATGCGCAATAACCCGCAAAATCCTCCGCTGGCCTGGATGATCGACGCCAGCCACAACATCAAGGACCCCCTGGAGGACCTCATTCAGAGCCTCGAGGCCATCCAGATCGCCTACGCAAAGGCATTACTCGTCGATCAGGACCGATTAGCCGCCGCCCAGCACGACCACGACGTGGTCGAGTGCCAGGAAGTATTGCAGGATGCCTACCGCACCGACGTGCGCCCCCTGGTCCAGCGTGCACGCCTCAGCCGGGGCGGTGCCCTTCACCCCCTGCAGGCCTACCGCACCTTGGGTGTCCGCGATCAACTCATCCGGGAACGGGGCAAGTTCACCGTAGCCACGGGTCTATAGTATGGAAAAGCAGCGGGTCACGGCGGTTTTCGATATCGGACGGACGAATAAAAAGTTCTTCCTCTTCGACCAGGACTACCGGGAGGTACACCGGGAATACCGGGTGTTCGAGGAAACGGGCGATGAGGATGGCTACCCTACGGAGGATCTACAGGCCGTCAGGGTGTGGCTCCGTGAGGTGTTCCACCGCATCCTGCAGGCGCGGACCTTCGATATCCATGCCGTCAATTTTTCTAGCTACGGGGCCAGCTTGGTCCACCTCGACGCCGATGGAGAGGTGGCCACTCCACTCTATAATTACACCAAGGCAGTCGACGAAGAGCTCCTAGATCGGTTTTATGCTACCTACGGGCCCGAGGATGCTTTTGCCGCCCGTACCGGCTCCCCCCGCTCCGGTCTGCTTAACTCCGGCATGCAACTCTACTGGCTCAAGCACCGCAAACCGGAGGTGTTTCGCCGCATTCGCTACAGCCTGCACTTGCCGCAGTATTTGAGTTACGTTTTTACCGGTATCCCTATCAGCGAGTACACCAGCATCGGGTGCCACACCGCCCTGTGGGACTACACTAAGCAGGACTACCACGACTGGGTCTATACCGAGGACCTTCACCGCCTGCTGCCTCCCATCGTCTCCACCGAGACGAGCATCAACATGAACTACAACGGTAAACGCATGAAGATTGGCGTCGGCATCCACGATAGCTCCGCCGCCCTACTGCCCTACGTGCGCAGCGAAGAGAAACCCTTCTTACTCCTCTCTACGGGTACCTGGAGTGTAGCCCTCAATCCCTTCGCCTCCGGCAAGCTCACCGATCGCGAGCTGGCCGCTAACTGCCTTAACTACATGCGCATCGACGGTAGGCCCGTCAAAGCCGCTCGCCTGTTTCTTGGCCAGGAGTACAAAACACAGATCGCCCACCTCACGCAGCACTACGGGGTAGAGGAGGATCAGCACCGCAGCGTCGCCTTCGACCAACGGCTCTACGCCGAGATCCAGGCCGACTATCGCCCCCGCTTCCACTTCGAGCACCTCGATCGGTCGGATAACCCCTCCACCACGGACCTTCCTTCCGGCTCCTTTGCACGGGCCTACCACCAGCTCATCGCGGAGCTTGTCGATGCTCAAGTCCACAGTCTGGAAACTGCCCGTGGCTCTACGTGTAGCAAAAAACTCTTTCTCGACGGTGGTTTCAGCGACAACGCCGTCTTTCTCCACCTCCTTTCGCACCGCCTGCGCGACCTACAACTCCGTACTACCGACTCCAGCCTCGGCTCCGCCCTGGGTGCCGCCATCTGCATCTCCGACCGCGCACTCAACTCCAAGTTTCTCAAGAAAAATTACGGTGTCAGAAAGCACCAACCCTTCGTCGTCTCCGAAATCCCGTAATCACCCCCGTCCCTACGTCCCCCATCCCTACGTCCCCCATCCCTACGTCCCCACATGCTACAAAACGAAACTGAGGTAGAACTCATCGAGGAACTCGCAGGCGGCGGGGAGTACGAACGCGAGCCCGTCCCCCAGTCCCGCCTCAAGGGGTGGGGTAGCTTCCTGGGTATGTACGCCGGGGAGCACGCCGCGGGTACGGAGTTCGTCATCGGGCCCCTCTTTCTCACCGCCGGAGTCAGCGCCTTCGACCTCATCGTCGGCCTCTTAGTCGGCAACTTCCTGGCCGTGCTGAGCTGGCGTTTTCTGACCGCCGAAATCGCCGTTAAGCGGCGCCTCACCCTCTATTATCAGCTCGAAAAGATCTGCGGCAAACAGCTCGTCCTATTCTACAACGTGGCGAACGGGATCCTCTTCTGCTTTCTAGCCGGAGCCATGATCACCGTGTCGGCCACCGCCGTGGGCGTGCCGCTGGATATGGAGATGCCCCAGCTCGACGATACCCTCCCCAACGGTGGCACTTACATCCTCATCGTACTTATCGTTGGGGCCGTGATCACCTTCATTGCCGCCCGCGGCTACGACACCGTGAGCCGGGCCGCTAACTGGATGTCGCCCGTCATCGTACTGGCTTTTCTGGCCTGTGGCGTCGTAGCACTAGGACAACTCGGGGTAGGTAGTTTCCGGGAGTTCTGGGACATCTGGGGGGAGGGCTCCGAGCCCTTTGGTGGACAGATCAAGTATACCTTCTGGCACGTGGTCATTTGGTCCTGGTTTGCCAATGCGGCCATGCACGTCGGCATGTCCGACTTGTCCGTCTTCCGCTTTGCCCGCCGGGCCAGTGCGGGCTGGACTACGGCGGCCGGTATGTACGTCGGGCACTACATGGCCTGGATTGCCGCCGCGCTACTCTACGCAGTCTACCTACGCACGCCCGAAGCGCAGGCCGTGCTCGGTGCCGGCGAGGCTCCCCAGGTAGCTCCGGGCCCGCTGGCCTACAGCGCCATCGGTTGGTTTGGCATTATCGCCGTCATCCTCGCCGGCTGGACGACCGCCAACCCAACGATCTACCGCGCGGGGCTGGCCTTCAAGTCGCTCTTCCCCACCGCAAAAGCCGCCACCGGCGTACTCATCGCCGGGGCCCTGGCGACCATTGCCGGACTCTTCCCCGCCTTTGCCATGAAACTCCTCGGCTTCGTGGCGCTTTATGGCTTCATCCTGGCCCCCTTCGGTGCCGTCATCGTATTCGAGCACTTCTTTGCCCACCGCGCCGGTATCGTACCCAACTACGCCGAGGTGGCCGGCCTGCGGTTCAACCCCGCCGTATTCTGGGCCTGGGCCATCAGCTTCGGGCTGTTTTATTTGCTTTCGTGGCAGTTCGGAATCTTTCTTTCCTTTGTCACCCTGCCCGCCTGGCTACTCTGTGGCGTGCTATTTCTAGTGATCAGCAAGCGTGTGCAGCGCGGTACCCTCCGTCCATGAACTACCTATACGGCATCCTGGCCCTCACGCTACTGGGCTGTGCAGCACGCAGCGTAACCGACACAGACGCGCCCGCCGCGGTGCTGCCGCTCGCCTACCAGCTCACCGACTGGCCTGCCCCCGCGGCCGCCGCCCGAATGGGGCAACCGGTAGGCGTAGGTATTCTCGGTGACGGTACTGTGGCCGTATTTCACCGCGGACTCAGTGACCCCGCCCCCTACGTAGCGGACGACGCGGTGCAGTTTATTCACCCCGACAGCGGGGAGCCGCTGGCGAGCTGGGGCGGCGGCTTTTTCATACGTCCCCACGGGATGCACGTCGACGCCGATGAGCATATTTGGCTGACCGACATTGCCCGCCACCAGGTATTCAAATTTACCCGTGACGGCAGGCTATTGCTAACCCTGGGGGAGGAAGGCATCGCCGGGGCGGATAGCGCCCACTTCGATCAACCCACCGATGTAGCCGTCGGCCCCCGCGGTAACATCTTCGTCACCGACGGCTACGGCAACCGCCGGGTGGTCAAGTTTGCCCCCGACGGCCGTTACCTTACCCAGTGGGGCCGGGAGGGCAGCGCAGCGGGGGAGTTCATCAATCCACACGCCATCGACATCTCTGCGGAGGGGCAGCTGTACGTATCGGACCGGGAGAACAACCGGGTCCAGGTGTTTGACACGTATGGCACCTTTAAAAAAGCGTACGCCCTGCCGGCAGCCACCTACGCCGCGGTACACGATGCAAGCACTGACCTGCTTTATGTCACGGATTACCGCGTGATTGGTGATACCGTGGTCATCGGCTCGGACGTCTATACGCTAAATGAGCGTGCACGTGCCGCCACTTCCCTCGTTGGGCGGGCGGGACCGCAGGTGCAACGAAAAGGAAGTAAGCCGTGCCGTTACCACGATTTAGCCATTGATACGGGCGGAAACCTCTACCTGCCCGATCTAACCAATCGCATCGTAGTAAAGTACGTTGACTAGTATTGCACCTGCGTCCCCGCCCGCCTACCGCAGATAGAGGATATAGGCCGCCGCGAAGGGAATCACGAAAATGAACGCATCGAACCGATCCAGCAGCCCCCCGTGACCGGGCAGCAGATTGCCGCTATCCTTGACGCCGACGCTGCGCTTGAGCATGCTTTCGACCAGGTCGCCGAGGCCGCCGAACACTCCGACGATGAGGGCCAGGACCAGCCACTGGATGAGGCCGATCTCGTCGAAGACCAGATGTAAGAAGTAGCCGAAGACCACGCAGGTAACGGCTCCGCCAATACTGCCCTCCCAGGTCTTGTTGGGGGAGATGCGGGGAAAGAGGGGGGTCTTGCCGAACTGGCTGCCTACCAGGTAGGCGCCCGTATCGTTGACCCAGGTGAGCAGCAGTAGGCCGAAGACAATGCGGTAGTAAAAAGTATTCTCGTCGAAGGCGATGAAATCGACTAATGCGAAAGGGATACCGATGTAGAATAGCCCCAGGATGATGTAGGCGATATTGCCGAAGGGCTCCTGACTGTTGCTGTACAGCTCGTAGATGAAGCTGGTGAAGATGAAGGGCGCAAAGAGCAGACTGGACACCTGAATGAAGGTCTCCGAATCACTGACGTAGCCTAGGGAGAGGGCACTAACTAGGATAGAGGGTAGGATGCCGATGGCCACGCCCAGGGCCTTACGGAAGCGGTCGCGCTTGCTGTGGCGGTCGAGCGTCATGCCAAAAAACTCGAAGAGGCAGCCCCCGGTGATGATGAGGAAAAGCAGACTGAAGGTGTGCTCGCTGATGTACATACCGGCGACCATGATCACTACAAAAATGACGGCCGTCGTGAGTCTTCTCCGCAGTCCCTGCATCGGCCGTAAGATAGTTTAATTGTACTTTCGGCCCAGTTATACCCCACCGATTCGATTGTCCATGGCCACGAAAGAGAAAACCGACGACGACCTTAAGCGCTATTACTCCATCGGCGAGGTAGCCAACAAATTAGAGGTCAACACGTCCCTGATTCGCTTCTGGGAAAACGAGTTCGCCCACATCAAGCCCAATAAGAACAGCCGGGGCGATCGCCGCTTTACGAAGGAAAATATCCGCCAGTTGCGTGAGGTGTACCACCTGGTGCGGGAGCGGGGCTTTACGCTGGAGGGAGCGCGGCGCGAGATCGCCAGCCAGTCCGAGCCCCAACCCGACAAGCAAGAGATCATCGAGCGGCTACGGGAGGTGCGCCGGCGGCTGGAGGCGCTGCAGTCATAGGGCGTGGCCTATTTCGTCTACTACCTTATTCTGTTGCCCCTGAGCTGGTTGCCCCTGCCGGTGCTCTACCTACTGGGAGACGGCTTTGCCTGGCTCAACTGGCACGTGATCGGTTACCGCAAAAGGGTAGTGCTTGGTAACATCCGGCAATCGTTTCCTCACTACACCGAAGCGGAAGTACTGACGCTGGGACGCGAATACTACAACCGCTTCTTTGAAACCATTGCCGAAAGCATCAAGCAGTTCAGCATGTCGGAGGCGACCTCGGTGCGCCGCTGCCGAATCGAGAACGTCGAGCTGGTAGGCCACCTACAGGAGCAGGGCCGCAGCTTCATCGCCTACGGGGCCCACTACAGCAACTGGGAGCTGGCCGGACTGTCGTTTCCCTCCCAGCTGCGACCCCTGCGAGTGATGGGTATCTACTCCCCCTTCAAAAACGCGACGCTAGACCGGCTCCTCAGCGGTAACCGTAGCCGCACCGGCGTCATCATGGTCAGTCGGCGCAAGGTGAAGGAGTACTACGAAACCTGGACGGAACCCACCGTGGAGTTCTACGTCGCCGACCAGTCGCCCAGCAACGCCCGCTGGGAACTGCTGCACTGGACCACCTTTCTCGGACAAACCACGGCATTCCTGGCCGGCCCCGAGCGCTACGCCGTGCGCTACGACCGGCCGGTGTACTACATGGCCCTGCGGCGGCAGCGGCGCGGGTACTACGTGGCTACGCTGATCCCAATCACCGATACGCCGCGGGAGACGGAGCGTGGCTTCATTACGGAGTCCTTTGCGCGGCAGGTGGAGCGGGAGATTAAGCGTGATCCGGCCAGTTGGCTTTGGAGTCACCGGCGGTGGAAGCGGGAGGTGCCTGGGGAGGTGGCTCAGTTGCTGAAGCACGAGGAGTATCTACCTGCACAGTACGCGCTGGATGATACCACCGAATGACCGTGCGCCTAGCGGCGCGAATAGTGAACCGCAGAGGGCGCAGAGAGCACACAGTTAGCGCTTCCGGCGCATGCGTGACGGCAAACTCTGTGTCCTCCGCGTACTCTGCGGTTCAACTTATCGTAGCAGCGGAGCTGCGCAGATCTGCGGTAAGCACCTACTCTGGGCCGGCGTTGACAATAGCATCATTAGCCGCCTCGGCATACGGCGCGAAGTTTTTGTGAAACAGCTCAGCCAACCGTTCGGCGGCCACGTCGTACTGCGCCTCATTGCGCCAGGTGTCGCGGGGGTTGAGCATCGCATTGGGTACGTCGGGGCAACTGGTGGGCCGCTCCAGGCCGAAGATAGGATCGGTGACGTACTTGACATTATCTAGCTCACCGGTCAGGGCGGCCTTGATCATGGCCCGGGTGAAGGCCAGCTCGATGCGGGAGCCCTCACCGTAGCCACCGCCGGTCCAGCCAGTATTGACGAGCCAGACGTTGATCCGTTCCCCCTCGGCCTCGGCATCGCGGAGCTTCTGACCGAGCATATCGGCGTACTTGGTGGGGTGTAGCGGGATAAAGGGGGAGCCAAAGCAGGCTGAAAAAGTGGCCTGGGGCTCGGTGATACCGGCCTCGGTACCGGCAATTTTGGCGGTGTAGCCACTGATGAAATGATACATGGCCTGCTCGGCGGTGAGTCGGCTGATGGGGGGCAGCACCCCGAAGGCATCGCAGGTGAGAAAGAAGATGTTGCGCGGCAGGTCCCCGCGGCTGTTGTACATGATGTTATCGATGTGGTAGATCGGATAACTTACGCGGGTGTTCTGGGTGATGCTGTCGTCCTCGTAGTCGGGGGTGTGGCCGTCCTCCTTGAGTCCAATATTTTCCAGCAGGGCACCAAACTTGATGGCCCGGTAGATCTGCGGCTCCTTCGATTCACTCAGGTCGATCACCTTGGCGTAGCAACCGCCCTCGAGGTTAAAGACATTGGCCTGGCTCCAGCCGTGCTCGTCGTCGCCGATGAGGCGACGGTCGGGATCGTTGCTCAGGGTCGTCTTACCGGTACCGGACAGACCAAAAAACAGCGCGGTATCGCCCTTGGTACCCACGTTAGCCGAGCAGTGCATGCTCAGCACGTTGCGGCGGGTAGGCAGCACGTAGTTCAGGACCGAGAAGATGCCCTTTTTGATTTCGCCGGTATAAGCCGTGCCGCCGATCAGGATGGTCTTCTTAGTGAAGTTGATGATACTGAAGTTGTCCTGCCGGGTGCCGTGTACGGCGGGGTCGGCCGTGACGCCGGGGAAGGCGTAGATGGTCCACTCGTCGGTCATCAGGTTGGTGATGCGCTCGCCGTCGGGGCGGAGGAACATGTTGTAGGCGAACATATTCTGCCAGGGGTACTCGGTGTACACCCGGATGTTGATGCGGTACTTGCGGCTGGCACAGGCGTAGGCATCGCGGACGTAGACCTCGTCGAGGCCCTTGGCGTAGTCTAGAGTCTTGTCGAGTAGTTGATCGAAGACGTCCGGGCCGATCGGAATGTTGATCTTGCCCCAGTTGACGGTCTCGCGGGTGATCTCGTCCTCCACGATGTAGCGGTCCTGGGGGGAACGGCCGGTGTACCTGCCGGTGTTGATGATGAGGGCACCGGTGTCGCTAAGGTGGCCCTGCTGCTTGCTGATGGTATCTTCTACGAGGGCGGCTACCTTCAGGTTCTCTCTGAGGTTGGCGTGTTGCATGATGGCTTGGGTTTGGTTAGGGACGCGCAAGGTACGGTTTGACTCCCAGCTTGGCTCCCGGCTTTGGCTCCCGGCTTTGGCTCCCGGCTTCTAGCCGAGCACCTCTATACCCCCGAAAAAGCACTAAAGCCACCGTCCACCGGCACCACGATACCCGTGACGAAGCTACTCGCATCCGCGCACAGCCACACCAGGGTCGAGATCAACTCCTCGGCCTTCCCGAAGCGGTCCATGGGGGTGCTTTTGATGATGGTCTGCCCGCGGGAGGTCAGCGAGCCATCCTCCTCCAGCAGCAACCGCCGGTTCTGCTCCCCGATGAAGAAGCCCGGCGCGATGGCGTTCACCCGTACGCTACCCTTATACTTACGTGCCATCTCCACGGCCAGCCACTTCGTGAAGTTATCGATGCCGGCCTTGGCGGCGCTGTAGCCCACTACGCGGGTGATGGCCCGGTCGGCTGCCATGCTCGAGATGTTGACGATGCTGCCCCCACCACCGTCCACGATTAGTTTACCGAAGACCATGCTGGGGATGACGGTACCGTCCAGGTTCAGCTTACTTACACCCGCGAAGTCCTCAATTTGTAGGTCGAAGAAGGTTTGCTCCGGACCGATGGTAGCCCCGGGGCGGTTACCTCCCGCAGCGTTGACCAGGATGTCCAACCTTCCCCACTGCGCGGTCAATTCATCGCGAGCGGCGGTGAGGCTCGCCACGTCGGTGACGTCACCCCGTACTAAAGTGACTGCACCGGCGTCCCCGCCCAGCGCCTCTGCTGCGCTCTTCAGGTTGTCGGGATTGCGGCTCAGGAGGGCCACCTTAGCTCCGGATTGTAGCAGGCCCCGCGCCATGGCCGTACCGAGTGCGCCGCTGCCGCCGGTGAGCAGGGCGTGCTTGCCGCTTAGGTCGAATAATTTACTCATGGGGGCAAGGTAGCCATAAGCGTCCGACGCTTCGAAGCGATAAGCGTCCAACGCTTGCAAGCGTTGGACGCTTTAGAGGTCGCCCACCAGCAGGTTGCAGCCCCGCACGTCCGAAAAGTCCATGCGCCCCAGCACCTCGAAGCTGCCGTCGGCGTACACCCGCCCCAGGTCGTCGCTGGCGATGAAGCTGATGGTGTCCAGATTCGCCAGGTCGATAAGGTTGAGCGCGGCGGTGCGGCCGTAGTCGGTCAGGGCGAGGGGGTCGGTGACCTCACGGGGTAGCACGCGCAGGGTAGGCGCAGGGATAAACTTACCCTCCCGGGGAGCGTAGGCCTGGCTCAGCAGCTCCGTCATGCCGTACTCGCTATGGATATGCTCGACCTGAAAGGCCTGTGACAGCGTATCGTGTAGCTCCTCACGGGTCAGCTCCCGGCGGCGACCCTTCATACCACCGGTTTCCATGATGACGGTATCGCCCAGCGGCATGGGGTAGCGCTCGGCCAGGTCGAGCAGGGCAAAGCTGACGCCCAGTAATAGGGTAGGGGTGCTACTCCGCTGTAAGTCGTGGAGCCGGCGGGCCAGTTCGGGCAGGTCATCCAAAAAAAAGCCGGAGGCGGGGTGGCCGCTGCGGTCGATAAAGTCCTGCGCCATGAAAACGAGGCTCGAACCAGTACGCTCCAGGTAGGCAGGCAGGAGGGCCAGTACGGCGCGGCCGGCTAGCGGACCGTACTGCCGCTCGAAGGTGCGACAGGCTCCCTCGCGGTACCAGGTTTCGTCGCGCAGGGGGTGGCGGCTCGTGGTTGCCCCCGTGGTACCACTGCTGGTGAACGTCCGCACCGGAGTCCACTGACCTGACTGTAAAGCCTGTGATTTAAACAGGTCAATGGGCAGGCAGGGAATATCGGCAAGCCGGAGGACGTGGCGGGCCTCCACCCGCAACAAATCGAGGTAGTGCGCGTAGATTAGATTGTGCGCGGCCTGGTAGTGGAAGACGGCCAGGGCCACTTCGTTGAAGTCCGTCGGCCTGAGGTTCCGAATGCGGTCGGCCAGCTGCACGCGCGTCATCAAGTAATACGATTTGCCATGCAATACACCCGCTTTGTCCTATGGTTGTGCTCCGCCGGTCTCCTGCTGGCCCTGGCTGCCTGCGTCAATCCGCCGGACTACCCGGACGAGCCGGTAATTCAGTACGAGGGCATTAGTAAGGATACGATTTATCAATTCACCAATGGCCCCACTGACAGTATCACTATTCAATTTTCGTTTACGGATGGGGACGGCAACATATCCACACAGGATAGTGCGGACATTTTTATCACCGATAGCCGCTTTCCCTCCATTCAAACTCCACTTGCCTTTCCCGTAATACCTACGGAGGGAACGGGTAATGGGATCAGCGGAGACGTATTCTTCACCTTGATCAATACGGACCAGGCGATATGCTGCGTGTACAACGACTCCTACTGTGTAGCTGATCTACAGTACCCGGTGGATACCTTTTCTTATTCTATCTACATCCTGGACCGCGATGGTAACCGCAGTAATACCATTCAGACCGAGCGAATACAGGTGCTTTGTCTGGGGCAGTAAGTTCAGGTGGGCGGGGCCGCAGGTGCAACGCAAAGCGAGGAAGGACTACCTTAGCCACTGATGGACACCCGGGAATTTCTGGCACATTTAACCCACCAGCGACGGTTGAGCGCGCACACGGTGAGTGCTTACGGGGGTGATCTTGAGCAGTTCGCCGCCTACTGTAGGTCTACCTATGACACTAAGGGGGCGGGAGGGGTAAACCGGGACATGGTCAAGAGCTGGCTGGCCCAACTGGTAGAAGAAGGACTGGCGGCGAGCAGCATCCGCCGTAAGCTTTCCGCCCTCAAGGCATTCTACCTCTACCGGCAGACGCGGGGGCTGCAGCAGGACAACCCGACCCAGCACATTCCTACGCCCAAGATCGGGCGCCGGCTGCCCGGGACGGTTCCACGTGCTGATCTTCGGCGCCTCTTTGCCGCCTTCCCCGATCCGCTCGCTCAGGACGATGTGGTGCTGTTGCAGGATCATCTACTGCTTGCCCTGCTGTACCAGTGCGGGTTGCGCCGCGCGGAGGTGATTGGCTTGCGACCGGACGACGTGCAGCTTGACCGCCGGCAGTTGCGCGTTCGGGGCAAGGGGAATAAGGAGCGCCTGGTGCCCTTCGGACCCGGGCTAACGGAACTTATCGAGCGGCTCCTGCAGTTACGATCTTACGGGGTAGATGATGCTCTGTTGCAAACCGACCGGGGCAAGCCACTTTATCCTAAGTACGTCTACAATATGGTACGGCGCTACCTGGGCGGGGTGACGGCTGAGGAGAAAAAGAGTCCGCACGTGCTACGGCACTCCTTTGCCACTCACCTGACGGAGGGCGGGGCAGACCTGAATGCGGTCAAGGAGCTACTGGGCCACTCCAGTCTGGCGGCTACCCAGCTCTACACCCATACGAACCTGGCACGGCTACGCGAGGTGTACCGGCAGGCGCACCCGGAGGGCGGCGGGAAAAAATAGGGCCGAACGACTTTGTCAATTGTACCAAAGGCGTTACCTTTGCAATCGCTTTGGGAAAACGTCCTGGAGCAGACGTTGAAAACAGGTTAAGGATCTAAGGATTTCAGCCGGTGTAGCTCAGTTGGTAGAGCAGCTGATTTGTAATCAGCTGGTCGGCGGTTCGAGTCCGTCCATCGGCTCTACCGCCCGGCGGCTCCCCCGCTTTGGGGGTCTTGGATCGTTAGTTGGGGGTGCGCCACAGTTGGAGAGGTGGGCTGGACTGTAAATCCAGTGTTTCGGCTGAGTAGGTTCGAATCCTACCACCCCCACCACCTCATATTTATACCAGATGCGAAAGTAGCTTCCCGATAGCTATCGGGAGTAGAGCGCTTACGTCAGGGGGCCCTACCCCTGCCAACGCACCAAGCTGAGGGTCGCGGGTTTGAACCTTGATCCTCGCATCGGTAGGAATGTCTACCGAGTGTTTTTGACATAGAATTATTTGCGGAAGTAGCTTCCCGATAGCTATCGGGAGTAGAGCGCTTATGTCAGGGGCCCCTGCCCCTGCCAACGCACCAAGCTGAGGGTCGCGGGTTCGAATCCTGATCCTCGCATCGGTAGGAATGTCTACCGAGTGTTTTTGACATAGAATTATTTGCGGAAGTAGCTCAGTTGGTAGAGCATCAGCCTTCCAAGCTGAGGGTCGCGGGTTCGAATCTCGTCTTCCGCTCCATAGAGTCGCTGCAACGGCAGTGGCGTTTACAAATCGCAACCGTGTTGCCGACGTAGCTCAGGGGTAGAGCACTTCCATGGTAAGGAAGGGGTCGTGAGTTCAATTCTCACCGTTGGCTCAAGGGATATACGTAGTCTGCTTTCCTCCGGGGGAGCCGGTTACCTAGGGCGGCCGAAGTTGCGGTCGGCACCCTGATTCGCACCATTTTTTAAACTTCCAAAATAGGTTATCCACCGATGGCTAAGGAAAAATTTGCAAGAACCAAACCCCACGTTAACGTGGGTACCATTGGCCACGTTGACCATGGTAAGACCACCCTTACCGCAGCAATCACTACCGTACTTTCGGAGAGTGGCGGCGCTAAGAAGATGGACTACGATACCATTGACTCCGCTCCCGAAGAGAAGGAGCGCGGTATTACCATCAACACCGCCCACGTCGAGTACGAGACGGCCAACCGCCACTACGCACACGTTGACTGTCCCGGCCACGCCGACTACGTAAAGAACATGGTGACCGGTGCCGCTCAGATGGACGGTGCGATCCTCGTGGTGGCTGCCACCGACGGCCCCATGCCCCAGACCCGCGAGCACATCCTGCTGGCCCGCCAGGTAGGTGTACCCAATATTGTGGTGTTCATGAACAAGGCCGACCTCGTCGACGACGAGGAGATGCTCGAGCTCGTTGAAATGGAAGTACGGGAGCTCCTGAGCCAGTACGACTACGACGGTGATGATGCCAGCATCATCATCGGTTCCGCCCTTAAGGCCCTCGAAGGAGACGCCGAAGGCAAGAAGCAGATTCAGGAGCTGATGGACGCCGTAGATAAGGACATCCCCGAGCCCGAGCGCCTGGTCGATCAACCCTTCCTGATGCCCGTCGAGGACGTCTTCTCGATCACCGGTCGTGGTACCGTGGCTACGGGACGTATCGAGCGCGGTATCATCAACGTAGGTGACTCCGTAGAAATTCTGGGTATGCAGGCCGCTGATGCTAAGCCCCTGACCTCGACTATCACTGGCGTAGAGATGTTCCGCAAGCTGCTCGATCGCGGTGAAGCTGGTGACAACGCCGGCCTACTGCTTCGCGGTATCGACAAGGAGGCCGTCAAGCGCGGTATGGTCATCTGTAAGCCCGGCAGCGTAAAGCCCCACAGTCACTTCAAGTGTGAGGTGTACGTACTGAGCAAAGAGGAAGGAGGCCGTCACAAGCCCTTCTTCAATGGCTACCGTCCGCAGTTCTACTTCCGTACCACGGACGTAACCGGTGACATTACCCTGCCCGAAAACGTGGAGATGGTAATGCCCGGCGATAACGTGACCCTGGAAGTAAAACTTCTCAATACCATCGCCATGGAAAAAGGCCTGCGCTTCGCTATCCGCGAGGGTGGCCGTACCGTCGGTGCCGGTCAGGTAACCGAGATACTGTCGTAAGACGACTCCGGTCGTTCGCATTTAATCGACTAAATGGGAAGTTAAGCGTCTGAATGCGGGCGCTTAACTTTCTCATTTACAATTTATACGGGTGTAGCTCAATTGGCAGAGCACTGGTCTCCAACCTCCGAAGGAAGCAGCGCAGCTAAACCAGGGGCGTAAAACCCAACTTTACAATTTATACGGGTGTAGCTCAATTGGCAGAGCACTGGTCTCCAAAACCAGGGGCTGGGAGTTCGAGTCTCTCCACCCGTGCAATTCATTACCTTATACTTTACAACATGGACAAGTTAGGACTATACTTACGGGAGAGCTACAACGAGCTGGTGCACAACGTGACCTGGCCGCCGTACTCCACCCTACAGACGAATACCGTTCTGGTCCTGACGGGTTCCGCGATTTTCGCACTGCTTATCCTCCTGATGGATTTTGTGTGGAAGAATGTCGTCGACTTCATCTACAGCACCGGCGGGTAAGCACAGTAAACAGTATGGCAGACAACAAGTGGTATTCCCTACGCGTGATCAGCGGCAAGGAGAAAAAAATCAAGGAACGCATCGAAAAGGAGATCGAGCGCAATGACTGGGGAAGCTACGTCACCAAAGTCGTCGTGCCTACCGAGAAAGTCTATAAGATCCGCAGTGGGAAGAAGGTCATTTCCGACCGCAACATTCTTCCCGGATACATACTGGTCGAGGCCGACCCCTATGCCCTCAATGCAGAGGTAGTGGATGCCATCACAAGTTTGCCTAACGTCATTCATTTCCTGGGCAAAAACGAGCCCGTTGCAATGCGGGAGTCCGAGGCCAATCGCCTGCTGGGTAAGGTAGACGAGAGCCTTGAGGCTGGCGACACCATGATCGAGCCCTTCATCGAGGGGGAGACCGTCAAGATCGTCGACGGACCGTTCAATGAGTTCGTAGGTGACATACAGGAGGTGAACGAAGAGAAGAAAAAACTGAAAGTGATCGTCAAGATCTTCGGTCGTGGTACGGAAGTTGAACTAAACTTCATGCAGGTCGAAAAGCAATCTTAATATATATTTCTATCCGTCGGAGGAGCCCTCCCCATAGGCCGCTCCGCTAGCACGACACAAATAGGTCAACATGGCTAAGGAAGTAGAAACCTTTATCAAATTGCAGGTCCGCGGCGGCGCGGCAAATCCTGCCCCTCCCGTCGGTCCCGCTCTCGGTGCCAAAGGGGTTAACATCATGGAATTCTGTAAGCGGTTCAACGCGCAGACTCAGGACAGTCAGGGAAAGATCCTTCCCGTAGTCATCACGGTATATAAGGATAAATCTTTCGAATTCGTCATTAAGACGCCCCCGGCTGCCGTACAACTGCTCGAAGCAGCTAAATTGAAGAGTGGCTCGAAGGAACCTAACCGTAACAAGGTGGCTAAAGTGAGCTGGGACCAGGTGCGGACGATTGCCGAGAGCAAGATGCCCGACCTCAACGCCTTTACCGTAGAGAGTGGCATGAAGATGGTAGCCGGCACGGCCCGCTCCATGGGCATCGTCGTCGAGGGCACCCCCCCCTGGGAGGCCTAATCGTCAGCCGAATTCCGGCCACGCCGGTTCGTCTGCCGACTTTATTAATCAATTTCAAGCAGGGAGCACGCTTCACCCCGTGCGCTATTAACCTCAAACTATTCTATCATGGCAAAACTTGGTAAGGCGCGTAAAGCCGCCACTGAGAAAGTCGATGCCACTAAGCAGTACAGCCTCGATGAGGCAATGAGCCTCGTCAAGGAGGTCAATACCGCTAAGTTCAACGCATCGGTCGACGTACACGTACGTCTGGGGATCGATCCCCGCAAAGCTGACCAGGCCCTCCGGGGCACGGTCACTCTTCCCCACGGCACCGGTAAGACGAAGCGCGTGCTCGCCTTCGTAACCCCCGATAAGGAACAAGAAGCTCTTGACGCAGGTGCCGATTACGCCGGTCTGGATGAACTCGTCCAGCGGGTTACGGATGGCTGGACTGACTTTGATGTCGTAGTCGCTATGCCCCAGACCATGGCCAAGGTGGGTCGTTTGGGTCGCGTACTCGGACCCCGCGGTCTGATGCCTAACCCCAAGACCGGTACGGTGACGATGGATGTCGGTAAGGCGGTGTCGGACGTCAAGGGCGGTAAGATTGCCTTCCGCGTCGATAAGTTCGGTATCGTCCACAGTAGCATCGGTCGGGTAGAATTCACGCCCGATCAGCTGAAGGACAACGCCAATGAACTGCTCGGCACCCTGGTACGGATGAAGCCCAGTAGCGCCAAGGGGAATTACATGAAGTCGGTCACGGTAGCCTCTACCATGAGCCCCGGCATTAAAATCGACCCCAAGACCATTGCCTAACCGCCCAATCTAGAAATCATGAATAAGACAGAAAAAGCGACGGCAATTGAGTCCCTCAAGGAGCGGTTCGCCAACAACGATTACTTCTACATCGCCGATGCCTCGACCCTGACGGTAGCGGAAGTCAACAAGCTACGCGGCATCTGCTTCAAGCGTGGGGTGAGCATGCAGGTGGTAAAGAACACCCTGGCCCGTAAGGCGCTGGAGCAACTGCCTGAGGAAAACAACTATGCTCCGCTCTTCGATTCCCTAAAGGGACCCAGTGCCATCCTCTTTGCCGAGATCGGTAATGCTCCCGCCAAGGCGATCAAAGAGTTCCGCGACGAACAGGGCGAGCGCCCCGTGCTCAAGGCAGCTTACATCGCCACTTCTATTTACAGCGGCGACAATCAGCTAGATACGCTGGCCAAGCTGAAGTCGCGTGACGAGGTACTTGCCGACATCCTTACCCTACTCCAGAGCCCCATGCAGAATCTGCTCAGCGGACTCAACGGCGCGGGTAGCCGCCTGGCCGGCGCCCTTAAAACCCTGGAGGAGCGCACTGAAGCGTAACTCCACCCATCAACTATAGCTTCCAAGCTGATACGCGATACTCTTATCGTACATCACTATTAAATACTTTATATTATGGCAGACGTAAAAGCAATTGCCGACCAGCTCGTAGGACTTACCATCAAGGACGTCACCGAGCTCCTACAGATTCTCAAGGACGAACACGGCATCGAGCCCGCGGCCGCCGCAGTAGCGGTGAGTGGTGGAGGAGGAGGTGGTGGCGACGCCGGTGGCGCAGCCGCAGCTGAGCAAACCGAGTTCGAAGTTGTACTGGAATCCGCTGGTGGCAGCAAGCTCAAAGTCGTGAAGGAGGTCAAAACCCTGCTCGGCCTCGGCCTCAAGGACGCTAAGGAACTCGTGGATGGCGCTCCCGCCACCCTCAAGTCCGGTGTCGACAAGGCAGAGGGCGAGAGCATCAAGACCGCCCTCGAGGAGGCCGGTGCTACGGTCGTGCTGAAGTAATTCGGCCCCTCCTTGGAAAGGATATGAGCGCGGGGAGCAATCCTCCTGCTTCGGTGGGTACCCTCCCCGCGCTTCTTCCTTCTTTTTATAGGCTTAGCGGACAACGGTCCGGCTGGGCCATTTGCGTATAAGAAAGCCCCCCAGGGGTGCAACTAATACGGGGTACCTTGTGTTAACATACTTCGCGATGCCCCATACCTTCGGAGATTTGCCTCCGAAGCCTCTACCATACCCCCCGCTATAGTGTCACCGCGGACGACATCGTACGGGCCAAATTAAAGGAATACTGCTAATGACGTCAAACGGCCAGATCCTTAACGCCGAAGAGCAACGGGTGAGCTTCGGTAAGATTAAGCTAACTGATCATTCCCCCGATCTTCTCGAAATCCAACTCAAATCGTTCCAGGAGTTTTTTCAGCTGGAAACGACCCCCGAAAACCGAGCCCTCGAAGGCCTTTACCGGGTTTTTCAGGAAAACTTCCCCATCTCCGATACCAGGAACATCTTCAATCTGGAGTTTCTGGATTATTTCGTCGACCCTCCCCGCTATACCATCGAAGAGTGTATGCAGCGTGGGCTCACCTACAGCGTGCCCCTGAAGGCCAAACTCCGGCTGTCGTGTAACGACGAGGAGCACGTTGACTTCAAAACCATCGTACAGGATGTCTTCCTCGGAAACATCCCCTACATGACCCCCAAGGGCACCTTCGTCGTGAATGGCGCCGAGCGGGTCATCGTCTCCCAGCTGCACCGCAGCCCCGGGGTATTCTTCGGTCAGAACTTCCACCCCAACGGTACGGCCATCTACTCCGCCCGGGTCATTCCCTTTAAGGGAGCCTGGATGGAATTTGCCACCGACATCAATACGGTGATGTACACCTACATTGACCGGAAGAAGAAGTTCCCCGTCACCACCCTACTACGGGCCATTGGTTACGACAGCGATAAGTCGATCCTCGACTTGTTCGACCTGGCCGACGAGGTAGCCAATACCCGCGAGGCGCTCACCGCCGCCATTGGCCGTAAGCTAGCTGCGCGTGTACTGCGTGCCTGGACGGAAGACTTTGTCGATGAGGATACCGGCGAGCTGGTCATCCTGGAGCGTAACGAAATTATCCTGGAGCGCGACACCGTGCTTACCGAGGATAACATCGAGGACATCCTTGCCGCCGACGGCATCGAGAACATCATCCTGCAGAAGGAGGATGTCGGGATGGACTACTCCATTATCTACAACACCCTACAGAAGGATCCTTCCAGTAGCGAGATCGAGGCGGTACAGTATATCTACCGCCAGCTACGGGGCAGCGACCCGCCCGACGAAGAAACCGCCCGCGGTATCATTGACAAGCTATTCTTCAGCGACAAGCGCTATAACCTCGGTGAGGTAGGCCGCTATAAGATCAACCGCAAGCTGAACGCCGGCACGGATGATGAGACCCTGGTCCTAACTAAGGAAGACATCATCGCCATCGTGAAGTACCTGGTGGGTTTGATGAACCAGCGCGCCGAGATCGACGACATCGACCACCTGAGCAACCGCCGGGTACGCACTGTGGGCGAGCAGCTTTACGCACAGTTCGGCGTCGGTCTGGCCCGTATGGCCCGTACCATCCGCGAACGGATGAACGTGCGCGACAACGAGGTCTTCACGCCGATCGACCTGATCAATGCACGGACCCTGTCGAGCGTCATCAACTCCTTCTTCGGTACCAGTCAGCTGAGTCAGTTCCTGGACCAGACCAATCCGCTATCGGAAATCACCCACAAACGTCGCATCTCCGCCCTCGGACCCGGGGGACTGAGCCGCGAGCGGGCGGGCTTCGAGGTGCGTGACGTGCACTACAGCCACTACGGCCGCCTGTGTACCATCGAGACGCCGGAAGGACCTAACATCGGCCTTATCTCCACCCTCTGTGTTCACGCCAAGGTGAACAAGATGGGCTTTTTGGAGACCCCCTACCGGGCGGTCGCCGATAGCCAGGTGGTCATGGATGGTGACCCCATCTACCTCAGCGCCGAGGGAGAGGACTTTAAGAAAATCGCCCAGGCCAACGCCGCCATTAACGAACAGGGTGCCTTCACCGGCGACCGCGTCAAGGCGCGCGACCACGGCGACTTTCCCGTGCTGGAGCCGGCCGAGATCGAGTTCATGGACGTAGCGCCCAACCAGATCGTTGGGGTATCAGCCTCCATGATTCCCTTCCTGGAAAACGACGATGCGAACCGCGCCCTGATGGGCTCGAACATGCAGCGCCAGGCCGTACCCCTGCTCAAGCCGACCAGCCCCATCGTGGGTACCGGTCTGGAGGGTAAGGTGGCCCGCGATAGCCGTATGCTCATCAATGCCGAGGGAGAAGGTACGGTCGAGTACGTCGATGCCAACGAGATCATTGTCCGCTACGAGCGTACGGACGAGGACCGTCAGGTGAGTTTCGAAGACGATACCAAGACCTACAACCTCACCAAGTTCCTGCGGACTAACCAGGGTACCTGTGTCAACCTAAAGCCGATCGTCCGTCGCGGACAGAAGGTAAAAGCTGGCGATATCCTCTGTGATGGCTACGCTACGGAGAAGGGCGAGCTCGCCCTCGGACAGAACCTGAAGGTGGCCTTCATGCCCTGGAAGGGGTACAATTTTGAGGATGCCATCGTGCTCTCCCAGCGCGTAGTACGTGAGGATGTGTTCACCAGTCTGCACATCGAGCACTTCGAGCTCGACGTACGGGATACCAAGCTGGGCGAAGAAGAACTCACCAACGACATCCCCAACGTCAGCGAAGAGGCCACTAAAGACCTCGACGAAAACGGTATTATCCGCGTCGGTGCCTGGGTTAAGGAAGGCGACATCCTCATTGGTAAGATCACGCCGAAGGGTGAAAGCGATCCTACCCCGGAGGAGAAACTCCTTCGCGCCATCTTCGGCGATAAGGCCGGGGACGTGAAGGATGCCTCGCTCAAAGCCAGCCCTTCGCTGAAAGGAGTAGTGATTGGTAAGGACCTCTTTAGCCGCACCAAGAAGGAGCAGTCGCAAAAGGACGCCGAAAAGTTGGAACTCCAGAAATTGGAGGACGAGCATAAGGTAAACCTTAATAACCTCAAGACCCTCCTCGTCGATAAGCTCGATAAGCTCATCCGCGGCCGGGCCAGCCAGGGCGTCAACACCATCTACGGTGAGGTCGTCGTGCCGAAGGGCGAGAAGTTTACCCAGAGCCTGCTGCGCGAGGTGGACTACACGACCATTGACTACAGCGGCTGGACTACCAGCGATGACCTCAACGGACTCATTGCCCGTCTGCTGCATAATTTCAGCATCAAGGTCAACGAGGAAGTCGGGCGCTATAAGCGCGAGACCTTCAACATCAGCGTCGGTGACGAACTGCCCGCCGGTGTGCTCAAGCTCGCCAAGGTCTACCTGGCCAAGAAGCGTAAGCTCAAGGTGGGAGACAAGCTCGCCGGCCGCCACGGTAACAAGGGAATCGTATCCCGCATCGTGCGCGATGAGGATATGCCCTTCCTCGAAGACGGCACTCCGGTCGATATCATCCTCAACCCCCTCGGTGTACCCAGCCGGATGAACCTGGGACAGATCTTCGAAACCGTGCTCGGATGGGCCGGCGAGAAGCTCGGCATGAAGTTCGCCACCCCCATCTTCGACGGTGCCAGCCAGGACGAGATCGAGGAGTACATCCAGAAGGCGAAGCTGCCCAGCCTGGGCCAGGCTTACCTCTACGACGGGGAAACGGGCGACCGCTTCCACCAGCAGGCGACGGTAGGTGTGATCTACATGCTCAAGCTCAGCCACATGGTGGATGACAAGATGCACGCTCGGTCCATTGGCCCCTACAGCCTCATTACCCAGCAGCCGCTGGGTGGTAAGGCCCAGTTCGGCGGCCAGCGCTTCGGTGAGATGGAGGTGTGGGCCCTGGAAGCCTTCGGTGCCTCCAACATCCTACAGGAGCTGCTGACCATTAAGTCGGACGACATTCAGGGACGGGCCAAGGCCTACGAGGCAATCGTTAAAGGTGACAACCTGCCCGAGCCTAACATCCCCGAGTCGTTCAATGTACTGGTGCATGAGCTTCGCGGCCTGGCCCTGGACGTGAAGTTCGACTAAGCGTACGGTCGTCGGCCACATCCCCAGCACCGATGGATGCTGGGTATCAATAAAATTCTGGTTTGGGCGGGGACGCAGGTGCAATTCCCCGCACCCGCGACCCCGCCCAAACCACTCTATAAAATATACTATGGCATTTAGGAAGAGTAATAACCTACAGAAGCAGGACTTCGATGCGATCACCATTAGCCTGTCAAGCCCGGACGATATCCTGGAGCGCAGCTACGGAGAGGTACTGAAGCCCGAGACCATCAACTACCGCAGCTACAAGCCGGAGCGGGATGGACTATTCTGTGAGCGCATCTTCGGGCCCGTCAAGGACTACGAATGCTACTGTGGTAAGTACAAGCGGATCCGCTACAAGGGGATCGTCTGTGACCGCTGTGGTGTGGAGGTGACCGAGAAGAAGGTACGGCGCGAGCGCATGGGTCACATTCGCCTCGTGGTTCCCGTAGTCCATATTTGGTTCTTTAAGTCGCTGCCCAATAAGATTGCCTACCTGCTGGGCTTCAGCTCTAAGCACCTGGAGAGCATCATCTACTACGAACGGTACGTAGTCATCAACCCCGGTATCCGGGAGAGTGAGGAGATCATGCACAAAACGCTGATCACCGAGGAGCAGTACCTGGACATCCTGGAGACTCTACCCCCCGAGAACCAGCAGTTGGAAGACGGTCACCCCGATAAGTTCGTCGCCAAAATGGGTGCCGAGGCGATCCGTGATTTGCTGGAAGGCCTGAAACTCGATGAGCTCAGTTTCCAACTACGCCACCAGGCCAATACCGAGACCAGCCAGCAGCGTAAAAGCGAGGCCCTAAAGCGCCTGCGCGTAGTGGAGGCCTTCCGCGATGCCCAGGACAACGTAACCAACAAGCCGGAGTGGACCATTATCCAGTACCTGCCCGTCGTTCCGCCTGAACTGCGCCCGCTGGTACCGCTCGACGGTGGCCGATTTGCTTCATCTGACCTCAACGACCTGTACCGCCGGGTCATCATCCGTAACAACCGCCTGAAGCGGCTACTCGAAATCAAGGCTCCGGAAGTCATCCTGCGCAACGAGAAGCGGATGCTACAGGAGGCTGTGGACAGCCTGTTCGACAACAGCCGGAAATCCAACGCCGTCAAGGCCGAGGGGGGCCGGGCGCTGAAATCACTCTCCGATATCCTGAAGGGTAAGCAGGGTCGCTTCCGCCAGAACCTGCTCGGTAAGCGGGTGGACTACTCCGGCCGTTCGGTGATCGTAGTAGGGCCTACGCTGAAGCTACACGAGTGTGGTATTCCTAAGGGGATGGCCGCTGAGCTCTTCAAGCCCTTCATCATCCGTAAGCTCATCGAGCGCGGTATCGTGAAGACGGTGAAGTCGGCCAAGAAATTGGTAGACCGTAAGGAACCCGTGATCTGGGAGATCCTGGAAAACATCCTGCGCGGTCACCCCGTGCTGCTCAACCGGGCACCCACGCTGCACCGGCTTTCGATCCAGGCCTTCCAGCCGAAGCTGATCGAGGGTAAGGCTATTCAGCTGCACCCGCTCGTCTGCTCGGCCTTTAACGCTGACTTCGACGGTGACCAGATGGCTGTGCACGTGCCCCTGAGCCAGGCTGCCATCCTGGAGGCCCAGGTGCTGATGCTCTCGGCTCACAACATGCTCAATCCGCAGAATGGTACGCCCGTCACCCTGCCTTCGCAGGACATGGTACTCGGACTGTACTACATCACCAAGCAGCGCCGCAGCGAGGGTAATATGAAGGTGAAGGGTGAGGGACGCAAGTTCTACAGCCCCGAGGAGGTGATGATCGCCTACAATGAGGGTCAGTTGGACCTGCATGCCATCATTCACTGCCGCGTTCCCGTAGAGGATGAGAACGGTAAGCTCCGTATGAAACTTACCGAGACCACTACCGGTCGGGTGATGTTCAACAGCGCCGTGCCCCAGGGTATGCCATTCGTGAACGTACTGCTGACGAAGAAGAACCTGAAGCTAGTCATCGCCGATATCCTCGAGCGGTCCAACTTTGCCACCACGGCCACCTTCCTCGACAAGATCAAAGATATGGGCTTTACCTGGGCGTTCAAGGGCGGTCTGTCCTTCAACCTCGGTGACCTGATTACCCCCTCCGTAAAGCAAGATGTACTGACCCAGGCCCGTACGGAAGTGGACGAGGTGATGGACAACTTCAACATGGGTCTGATCACTAACAACGAGCGCTACAACCAGATCATCGATAAGTGGACGTACGCTGATAACCAGATCACCAACACCCTGATGCAGGAGTTGGCCACGCATAAGCAGGGCTTCAACTCCGTGTACATGATGTTGGACTCCGGTGCCCGGGGTAGTACCCAGCAGATCAAGCAGCTCTGTGGACTCCGCGGACTAATGGCCAAGCCGAAGAAGTCAAACGACAGCGGCCCGGCGGTTATCGAAAACCCGATCCTGTCCAACTTTGTCGACGGCCTATCGGTACTCGAATACTTCATCTCTACCCACGGTGCCCGTAAGGGTCTGGCCGATACGGCGCTGAAGACCGCCGATGCCGGTTACCTGACGCGTCGACTCGTCGACGTAGCCCAGGACGTGGTGATCATGGAGGACGACTGCGAAACCCTGCGTGGTATCGATACGAGTGCCCTGAAGGAAAATGACAAGGTCGTGGAGAGTCTCGCCAGCCGCATTGCCGGTCGCTACTCCCTGCACGAGATCGTACACCCGGTCACCGACGAGGTGATCGTAAAACCCGATGAGTACATCGACGACCCCACGGCCAAGTACATCGAAGACGAGGGCATTGAGGAGGTGACCATCCGCTCCGTACTCACCTGTGAGGTGAAGCGTGGCGTGTGCGCCAAGTGCTACGGTAAGAACCTCGCCACCGGTCGCAAGGCCGAGATGGGGGATGCCGTCGGTATCATTGCCGCCCAGTCCATCGGGGAGCCGGGTACCCAGCTTACGCTGCGGACCTTCCACGTAGGTGGTATCGCCTCGGTCACCCGTCAGGAGAGCGAGCTCGTGTCGAAGTTCAACGGTAAGATCCAGTTCGACGGCGTACGCGTCGTTACGGCCGAGAACGAGATGGGCGATCAGCAGGACGTGGTCCTGTCGCGCTCCGGCGAGATCAAGATCGTAGACCCCGAGAACGGCAAGGTATACGCTACGCAGCACATCCCCTACGGTGGTACTATCCACGTAAAGGACGGTCAGGACGTGAAGAAAGGCACGGTAATCGTAGAGTGGGACCCCTACAACGCGGTGATCATCTCCGAATTCAAGGGGGTAGCTCGCTTTAGCGATATCGACGAGGGCGTGACCTTCCGCACCGAGCGTGATGATCAGACCGGTTTCGAGGAGAAGGTGGTCATCGAGACGCGCGACCGGAAGAAAATCCCGACCATCTCGATTCTGAGCAAGGACGGCGAGGAACTTCGTAGCTACAACCTACCCGTAGGTGCTTACATCAGCATCGAGGACGGTGCTGAGGTGGCCATTGGCGAGAAAATCGTTAAGATCCCCCGGAAGCTAGGCAAGATCGCGGATATCACCGGTGGTCTACCCCGGGTGACGGAGCTCTTCGAGGCCCGTAACCCCAGCAACCCGGCCGTAGTCTCCGAAATTGATGGCGTAGTCACCTTCTCCAAGAAGATCAAGCGGGGTAACCGCGAGCTCATCGTGGAGGCCAAGGACGGGCAGAAGCGCAAGTACCTGATCAACCTGAGCAAGCACATCCTGGTCCAGGATCAGGACTTTGTGCGCGCCGGTATGCCGCTCTCCGATGGAGCCATCGCACCCCGTGATATCCTCGACATCAAGGGCCCCTTCGCCGTACAGACTCACCTGGTCAACGGTGTACAGGAGGTGTACCGCTCGCAGGGTATCACGATCAACAACAAGCACATCGAGGCCATTGTACGGCAGATGATGCGCCGCGTGCAGATTGTGGATTCCGGTGACACTACCTTCCTAGAGGGCGAGGCCGCCGAGCGCTACGAGTTCTTCGAGCAGAACGACTGGATCTTCGACAAGAAGGTCATCACCGATGCCGGTGAGAGTGAGAAGCTCAAGGAGGGACAGATCGTGACCATGCGCCAGGTGCGCGAGGAGAACAGCTACCTGAAGCGTAACGACCTGAAGAGCGTAGCTTACCGCGACGCCCAGGCTGCTACCAGCTTCCCGCTGCTACAGGGTATCACGAAGTCGAGCCTCGGTACGCCGAGCTGGATCAGTGCCGCCTCGTTCCAGGAGACTACGAAGGTGCTTTCTACCGCCGCCATTGCCGCCAAGCGCGACTACCTGGAGGGTCTCAAGGAGAACGTTATCGTCGGCAAGCGAATCCCCGCCGGTACCGGTATGCGCAAGTACGACCGCCTGTTCGTCACCACCAAGGAGCAGCAACAGGCCTGGGAGGCCCGTCAGGCTGCTTTTGCCGAGGAGGAAGCTGCCGCCCGTGCCGCCGAGGAGGCCGAACTGGCTAGCGAGGAGGCTGCGGAGTAGCTGTAGCGACGGGTTAGCTACGCTGCTGCCTTCGGCGGTTAGCCGTCATGCTGCCAGAAATAGCAACGCCCCGTCGGAACTACTCCGGCGGGGCGTTTTCAGTTTTACTCGGTTTCTTCCTTTGGAGGAGGTAGTAACTCGTCTACCGACATCGAACCACATAAGGGGCTTTCGAAGGTAGCGCCTCGGGGGTGGCGCTGAATACTATTATAGTCCCCTGACGCAGTAACTGGGGAAAGATGCACCTCCACCTGATCCTGTTTAAGGTTGATGATCCAGTATTCCCGGATTCCGGCTAGCGCATACATCTTTAGTTTTACTGCACGATCGTAATCAAGCGTAGCGTCAGAAACCTCGACAAGTAGCCGAATATCTTTACTACTAGGTTGCCCTGAATGTTGCTGGTAAGATGTCTTGTCAAATATGACAAAATCCGGTTCCGGCTCTGAGGTGCCGAGTACTGTAATGGGATTCTGTGCACTACATCGATATCTACCAGCAAACTTGAGTACGAAGAGTTCAGTAATAAGGTCGACACAGTCACGGTGCCTTATTCCAATGGGCAATTTCTCAATTATTTCTCCAAAGATCAGCTCAATAGCATCGTTCTCCGTAAAAATACCGGCTTCGATAGCAGCGTGGTACCGTTCCAGAGAGTACCGAAAGGGGTGCCGCTCGTGCGCCACCGGCGGGGTAGGCGGGGCCTCATAGGTGGAGATAGGTATAGCGGTCATAGGGCTAATTTACGGGCTTTCGTGTAATCCTGGATACCGATCGCTACCAAGATAGTTCCGGTACACTTAGCATCTAAAAGCCAGCATCAACTATATTCAGGCCTTAATGCGGTTTTATGCCTTACCTCTCAGTAGTAGCCATCAGTTTCTGCTATCTCTTTCCCCTCGCTTTACTAGCTCAGAACAGTCCTGCCGAAGCGGTAACCTACGACAAACGAAATAAGCAGTACGTCTATGATGATGGTAAAGGACGTACACTCACCTTCGACAGAGCGCATTACCAATACGGTGAACGGGCGTGGTATGTGGAGCGAAATGAGCAACAGGGGCTGTTTTATCCCGGTGACTCCGCCCGCCTATTGCTCTTTCAGGAAGTACTCTTCCTAGACGAGCCTTACGCCCGGGTCAAAACATCCACCGGCTACGGGGTAGTTGACGTACGTGACGGTATCACCGTAGTCCGGCCGCTTTGCCAAAGCGTAGACCGCTACGACACTACCGGATTCACCATCGAGCTGAACGGCAAGTGGCTCGATCGACAAGCCGGTGAAGTGACTACGCTTGAGGGTCCACCGGAGGTGTACCGCCACCCCCATACGATGCCGATGCTACGCGGCTGTGAGGATACCTCTTCCCTGGGGATGCAGCGGTGTATCCTGGAGCGGGTGTACCAAAACATACGCTACCCAGCCAGTGCGCGTAATCAGCGTGTGGGCGGTACGGTGATTCATTCGCTCGTCATCGGGGAGGATGGTAGGGTAGAGGAACTTCGTCTAGTACAGTCAGCTGACCAAGCCCTCGACGAGGAAGCTTACCGCGTCATCGATAGGTACCTCAATGACTTTGAACCAGGCCGACAGTACGGACAAGCTGTGCGGACCTACCTGGAGCTGCCCATTAACTTTCGCGTTGAATGACCGCAGCTGCGGCCCCGCCCCCAAGTTCGCGACGCCTGAGCTACTTTGTGTGACAAACCGAAGCCGGACGCTATGCGCTACCTCATCCTTACCCTCTTTTGTGTTGCCTTAACGGCCCCGGTCACGGCGCAGAAAAACGCCGATAGCTCCCAACTGGCTACCTACTTCGCCCCCCTTAAGTACCGCAACATCGGCCCCTTCCGCGGCGGCCGCTCCGTAACGGCAACGGGAGTAGTAGGCGATCCGCTCACCTACTACATGGGTACCACCGGCGGCGGCGTCTGGAAAACTACCGATGCCGGACAGCACTGGGAAAATATCTCCGATGGCTACTTCAGTACCGGCTCCGTAGGGGCGGTGGCCGTGTCGAAGAGTAACCCCCAAGTGGTCTACGTCGGCATGGGCGAGCACGCCCCCCGCGGCGTTATGACCTCCCACGGCGACGGAGTGTACAAATCGACCGACGGCGGAAAGACCTGGACCCATCTCGGACTGAAGGAGACGCAGCATATCTCGCGCATCGTCATCCACCCCGATGACCCGGATGTGGTGTACGTAGCCGCCCAGGGCCAGCTCTACGGACCCAACGAAGAACGCGGTGTCTACCGCAGCACCGACGGCGGCCAGACCTGGGAGCGCACCCTGTACGTCAACGATCTCACGGGGGCCTCCGAGCTCTCTATGGACTTGACCAATCCACAGGTACTTTACGCCGCCATGTGGCACCACCAGCGCCTGCCCTGGCAAGTGGTGAGTGGTGGTTCCGGCTCAGGACTCTATAAATCTACGGACGCCGGCAGGACCTGGACCGAGCTGACCGAAGGCCTACCGGAGGAAAAGGGCAAACTAGCCATCAGCGTCAGCCAGTCCAATCCGAACAAGGTGTACGCGCTGGTAGAAAGCGACTCCCAACGGGAGAAGGGCGGTCTGTTTGTAAGCGGGGACGCAGGTGCAAGCTGGTCGCGCGTAAGTAAGGACCACCGGCTCGTGCAGCGTGCCTGGTACTACCTCGAAGTTTTCGCCGACCCCACGGACGAAAACGTGGTGTACGTACTCAGCGCCTCCCCTCTCCGGTCCATCGACGGCGGCAAGACCTGGGAGACCCTCGACGGCTCCCACGGTGACTACCACGACCTGTGGATCAACCCCGCCAACCCGCGCAACCTCTGCATCGCCAACGACGGCGGGGCGGCCATCAGCTTCAACTACGGCGACACCTGGTCAACCCAGGATAACATGCCCACCGGGCAGTTCTACCGTATCAACGTCGATAACCAGTACCCCTACCGCATCTACGCGGGGCAGCAGGACAACACCTCGGTCTCCATCGTCAGCCGGTCGCTCGGGAGTGGCGGTATTTCGGTCTCCGACTGGACAGCCTCGGCCGGGGGCGAGAGTGCCTTTCTGGCCTTCGACCCCGACGATCCACGCTACGTGCTAGGGGGAAGCTATCTAGGCACCATTGAAATTCTTGATAATGTATCCAGAGCCAGCACCAACATCATGGCCGCCCCCATCCAGTATCTCGGCCGGGCGGCCAGCGATATGAAGTACCGCTTCAACTGGAATGCACCCATCATTTGGTCCCGCCACGAGCCGGATACCTATTACCACGCCAGCCAGCACCTACTGCGCACCCGCGACCGCGGCCAGACCTGGGAGGAGGCTTCCCCTGACCTCACCCGCAACCAGAAGAACAAGCAGATCAAGGGCGGGGGACCGTACACCGTCGAGGCCGTCGGTGCCGAGAACTACGGCACGATCAGCTACGTGACCGATTCGCCCCACGAGGCCGGCGTAATCTGGGTCGGAACCGATGACGGCTACGTGCAGCTCACGCGTGATGGGGGAGAAACCTGGACGAACGTGACGCCAAAGGGATTGGAAGAGTGCCTGGTCAACGCGATCGACGTATCCCCCCATACAGCCGGCACCGCCTACGTCGCCACCACCCGCTATAAGTTTAACGACCATACCCCCCGATTGCTGAAAACGGAGGATTACGGAGCTAGCTGGACGGACATTACCGGCAATCTTCCCTACGGTGCCTACACCCGCGTAGTACGCGAGGATACCGAACGCCCCGGACTGCTCTTTGCCGGTACGGAAGTCGGGGTATACGTATCCTATAATGACGGGAAAGAGTGGCAGAAGCTCAACCTCAATCTACCGATCACCCCGATCACCGACCTAATGATCGCCCACGACGACCTGATCGTGGCTACTTCCGGACGGGCCTTCTGGGTACTGGATGACCTGGAGCTGTTGCGGCAGTACAAAGATCAACCCAGTACGCTGACCCTATACCGGCCCGCTGAGGTCACCATCAGTAATAGCTCCAGTAGTCTGGATGGAAACGACTCCGATGGGACGGATACGCAGGAGGGCGTCAATCCCGCTTCTGGCGTCGTATTCTACTACTACCTACCGGAGGCGGCCGATTCTACCGAGGTCACTCTGATCATTGAAGACCAGAATGGCAATGTCATCCGTACCCTCAGCAGCAAGCCTGAATCCGTGGAGCAGTTTCCGGGGGGGCCACCAAAACCAGTCGAGCTACCTACCGAGACAGGACTCAATCGCCAGGTCTGGGACCTGCGGTACTCGACGTTGACCGCGGCACCGACCGCCTACATCGAGGGCAGCTTCCGGGGCCACCGGGTCGTACCGGGTACATACGTAGCTACCCTACGGGTCGGGGAGCGAGTAGATACCACGCAGGTACGGATTGTGCCTAACCCCCTGTACGATGTCACGCCGGCTGAGTATGCTGCCTACGATAGTTTCATGCAGGAAGCAGCCGGTAAGCTCAACGAAATGCACACCCTGGTCAATGATAGCCGCCAGGTGCACGAGCAGCTTACGGCACTGATCGAGCGACTCGACGCAGGCGAGCATACCGAACTGAAGAATGAAGCAAAGGAACTGCTAGAGGACCTGGACGCCTGGGACCAGGAGATGGTACAGCGTAAATCGCAGGCTTATGATGACGTGGAGAACTTTGAAAATAAATTCACGGCCAACTACCTTTTCGTAATTAATCACGCGGAGGCTAGTCTGCCCCGCGTGAACGCCCCCACGCGCGAGCGGCTTACGGAGCTCAATGAAGAGTGGAAGGAGCGGAAGGTGGTGATTGACGAGTTGCTGCGCACTCGCGTCCCCGCCCTGAACGAACGCTTGTATGCAGCCGGTATCGGTGCGCTGTGGAGTGCGCGGGAGTATCGAGTGAAACGGTAAAAAATAGCGGAGCCGGTGCAACATCCCCGATAAAGCAAAAACTAAGGGACGCGCACCGACACTGAGAGAGACACTATGAACAAACACAACGCTACCTGCGGAAAAGCGCGGGTAGTCGGATTCCAATTCAAATATGAACTGTTAATAAAACTACATGTTAGACGGTTTAGTATGTGGAAAGTCACTTTCGCGGCAAAATTTATCGTTTGCCGGCCTTGAAGTTGCCCGCCATCTGCGCCATCATGGGGTTGTTACTGAGCTTGTGCATCATCTTGCGCATCTGGTCGAACTGCTTAATAAAGCGGTTGACGTCGTCCATACTCTGTCCACAGCCCAGGGCGATGCGCTTTTTACGGCTCATGTTAAGTAGACCGGGCTCGGCGCGCTCCTGGGGCGTCATGCTGTAGATGATGGCCTCGACCTTGGCGAAGGCCGAGTCGTCGATGTCGATGTTCTTCATGGCCTTCGACATGCCGGGGATCATGTTCAGCAGGCTCTTCATGTCGCCCATACGCTTGAGCTGGGCGAGCTGGCTCAAGAAATCGTTGAAGTCGAACTTGTTCTTTTTGATCTTCTTCTCTAGTCGCTTAGCTTCCTCCTCGTCGAACTGGTCCTGCGCCCGTTCCACGAAGGAGATGATGTCGCCCATGCCCAGGATGCGCTGGGCCATCCGGTCGGGGTAGAACACATCCAGCGCGTCCATCTTCTCGCCGGTGCTGACAAATTTGATGGGTTTTCCTACCGTGTACTTGACCGACAGGGCCGCACCACCGCGGGTATCGCCGTCGAGTTTGGTAAGCACTACGCCGTCGTAGTCGATGCGCTCATTGAAGGCCTTGGCGGTGTTAACCGCGTCCTGCCCGGTCATGGAGTCGACTACGAAGAGCGTCTCATTGGGGGAAATCGCTTCGCGTACGTCGCTGATCTCCTGCATCATCCGCTCGTCGACTGACAGACGGCCGGCCGTATCGACGATGACTACGTCGAACTTGTTCTGCTCGGCGTAGTCGATGGCCTTTAGGGCAATATCGACCGGGTTTTTATTCTCCGGCTCTTTATATATCTCAGCGCCTACCTGTCCGGCAAGTACGGTCAGCTGGTCGATGGCCGCCGGGCGGTACACGTCGCCGGCCGTCAGTAGCACCTTCATGTTGCGCTTCTCCTTCAGGTACTTGGCCAGCTTGCCGCTAAAGGTTGTCTTACCCGAGCCCTGTAGTCCGGCGATGAGTACTACGGCGGGGCTCCCCTTGACGTTGATGCCTACACTCTGTCCGCCCATTAGGTCGGTCAGCTCGTCCTGCACGATCTTGACCATGAGCTGGCCGGGCTTGACGGCCTTAAGTACATTCTCGGTACCCAGGGCCTTGGTCTTCACCTTGTCGGTGAATTCCTTAGCAATCTTGTAGTTCACGTCGGCTGCGACCAGCGCCCGGCGGATTTCCTTCAGGCTGGTGGCTACGTTGATCTCGGTGATCTTGTTATCTCCGGTCAGGGATTTAAACGCTCCTTCGAGGCGGTCGCTTAGGTTGTCGAACATGGTCGAATCAATTTGGCGGGCGAAGATACGGAAGTGAGGGGGGAGTGGGGTGGTGGGTTGTTACGTTATTGAGTTGTTGGGTTGCAGTCGTTGGAGGTGTGACAGGTGTGCGGGGCCGCAGGTGCAATACGGATACGAGCGAAGCGAGCAAACGCCACAACTCAACAACCCACCAACTACTCCCTGACCCTCTCCCACCACCGCTCCCGGTACTGCCCCGCCTGCGTCATCGCGAAGCGCTGCCCAATCAACGGGCTCAGTACACACTCCGTTTTGTCGGCCGCCTCGATGCGGGCGATGGGATCATACCAGGCGTGGTCCGAGAGGCTGAATCCGCCCCAGTGGATGGGCAACAGCCACTTGCCTCCGAGATCGGCGTGGGCCCGCAGTGCTTCCTCGGGCTGCATGTGTACGTTTTTCCAGTGCTTGTGGTACTGCCCGGAATCGAGCATAGTGAGGTCAAAGGGGCCGAGGCGCTCGCCAATCATCGGATAGTGGCGGCCGTAGCCACTGTCGCCACCGAAGAAGATGCGGTGCTGGGCGGTCTGAATTACGTAGCCGCACCAAAGCGATTTATTGCGCGTCGAGGGGCTACGGCCACTAAAGTGACGGGCCGGGGTCGCGGTGTAGGTGATGCTACCGATGGTGGTCGACTGCCACCAGTCGAGTTCCGTGATCCGCTCCTCGGGAATATCCCAGGCCCGGAGGTGGGCACCCATACCGAGGGGGACCAGGTAGGCTTTAGTGCGGTCCTTGAGCGCCAGCACTGTGTGGTAGTCCAGGTGATCGTAGTGATCGTGGCTGAAGACCATGAGGTCGATGGTGCCTATGCCTTCCAGCGGGTGGTAATCTTTGTAGGGAAAGCGATGGCCGAGAAAGGGCACGGGAGCTACCCACTCGCCGAGCATGGGATCGATGAGGACGGTCTGACCGCCGGTTTCCAGCCGCAGGGCGGAGTGGCCGTACCAGGTGAGGTAGTCCGCGGCGGGGTCAAGCTGGGAGAGGGATTCCGCTACGGCGACCGGCAGCGGCGCGGCGGGCTGGGTCTGCTTGGCCTTGATGTAGCCCACTAGATCACCCATGAGGCTACGGAGATCCTCCCGCAGGGGTGTCTTGTCGAGGTTGCGGAACTGGCCCATTTTCCACGCGGCGGTACCCTGGTAGTCGCGCTGCTTCATCTGCCGCAGGCTGGCTCCAAACTGGGGGTCGTTGCGGAGCTTACGGGCCACGAAGCCTACGGGGAGAAGTGCAAGTCCGACTAGCCAGTGGGGTTTCATGTTACAATTCGATTGTTTACGCGCTGCGCGCGGGTGAGTTCAAATTTTGGCGCCTATGGCGCCTATGGTGTGGCGGTGCATCATATCAGGAGAACCTCTTCGTCCGAGCCCCTGCCCTGTAGGGTAACGGCCACGACCACCGTAATGACACAGCCAATTAAATTTAACCACAGGTACGCCAGGTCGATCACATCCAGCCAGCTACACACGAAGGTAGCCACCACGAAGGCCTCCCCCACGATGGCCGCCCGAAAGACCGCCTGCCCGCCTACCCGCTTAAAGAAAAAGGCCACCACGAACACCCCCAGTATCACACCGTAAAACAACGAGCCAATGATGTTCACCGCCTGGATCAGATTGTCGAACAGGTTAGCCACGGCGGCAAAGCAGAGCGCCAGGATGCCCCAGCCAACGGTCAGCGCCTTACTAGCCGTGAAGTAGTGCTCGTCCGTGCGGTTGGGTACCAGCGAGCGCTTGTAGATGTCGATGACGCTCGTGGTGGCCAGCGCATTGAGCTCCGAGCTAGTACTGGACATCGCGGCCGAAAAGATCACCGCCAGCAGCAGGCCCACCAGCCCCACCGGTAGGTAACTGGTGATGAAGGTGATGAACACGTAATCGCGATCCTCGGTAATGAGGTCCGGATCGAAGCGGCCAATGAGGGTATCCACGGCGGTGGCTACCTCCTTACGTTCTGTTAGGGTAGCCTCTACCTCGCCACGCGATCCGGCGATACTAGCCTCATCATTCGTGCGCAGGGCCTCCACCATGCGGGCGGTAGCTAGTTCGTTGCGGCCGCTGATCTCGGCGTAGTCCGTTTCGAGCTGGGCCAGCTCCCCGGCGTACTCCGAGTTGCGGAGCTTTTCCAGGTTGGCGGAGTTGAAATGAACCGGCGGTGGCTCAAAGAGGAAGAAGACGAACACAAGGATGCCGACCACCAGCACCAGAAATTGCATGGGTACCTTAAAGATACCGTTGAAGAGTAGGCCCAGCCGACTTTCGCTCAGGCTCTTACCCGACAGGTAACGCTGCACCTGCGACTGATCGGTGCCGAAGTAGGACAAGAACAAAAACGTACCCCCCAGCAGCGCCGACCAGATGTTGTAGCGGTCGTTTAGGTCGAACTCCAGATCCACTACCTGTAGCTTGCCCAGATGACCGGCCACCCCAATCGCGTCGCTAAACCCCACCCCCTCGGGGAGCTTCAACACCACCACCACCCCGGCGGCGAACATACCCAGCAGGATCACGATCATCTGCTGCTTCTGAGTCACCGACACGGCCTTTGTGCCCCCTATCACGGTGTAGAAAATCACTACTACGCCGATGATCAGTATAGTCAGACTCAGCGACCAGCCCAAAATTGTAGAGAGGATGATGGCCGGCGCATAAATGGTGATGCCCGCCGCCAGTCCCCGCTGAATCAAAAACAGGATGGCCGTCAGCGTGCGCACCCGCAGGTCAAACCGTCCCTCCAGGTACTCATAGGCCGTGTACACCTGGAGCCGGTAGTAGATCGGTAGCACGAACACACATAGAATCACCATGGCGATCGGCAGCCCGAAGTAGAACTGCGCAAAGCCCAGCCCGTCATTGTAGGCCTGCCCCGGCGTACTTAGGAACGTGATGGCACTGGCCTGGGTGGCCATGACGCTCAGCCCGATGGTCCACCACTTGAGGTCACGGTCGCCCAGTAGGTAGCTCTTGATGTTATCGACCTGGCGGGTCTGGTAGATGCCGTAGCCGACGATGGCGGCGAGCGTACCCGTCATCACGATCCAGTCGAGCGGACTCATGCGGTGGCGGGGTTAGACGGTGTAGGCACGCGAGAAGAGGTAAAAGGCGATGAGTAAACAGAGGTGAAGCAGCAGTACTACAAGGTACATGTTGCGCCAGCTGCCGAGGATGGGGGGCTCATCCTGGTCCGGTTCGTCGTCAGCAGTAGGGGAGTCCGGTACGATCATGGCGCTAAGGTAGGTGACCGCATCCCCACACCCCGGTCCGGGACTCGTAAAAATCGACGGGGATCGCGGTCTGTAGGCCGCCAAGGTACGGGTGGGGTGTATTTTGCGCCGTGCCTACTGCCCTAACTATCCTGTACGTACTCCTTAGCGTGGTCCTCCCCGCCGTACTTTTCCTCAACGCGCGCCGCGGGGGCAAACGCGGGCAACCTATTCACTGGACTCCCACCCTGAAGGTACGGATGTACTACGCCAACGGTATCCTGCTACTCGGTTTAGCCGTCCTTACCCTGGCCGTATGGCACTTTGCCGATCGGCCCTTCACCGATCTCGGCCTGGGCTGGGGCAGGACGCCCTACGATCCCCTGGCCATCGGTATCATCTTCGCCTTTCTGGTCCTGTACGGCGTGGATCTTTTCGCCGAGGCTGGCTCCCCGGAGCGGCAGCGGCAGACGCGCGAGAAGTTCCGCGAGCTCGGCTTTTTACCCACCACCGGCACCCAGTACCTGCATTTTCTATTCCTCTGCGTCTGCGCCGGGGTGGGGGAGGAGATCGTCTACCGCGGCTTCCTAATTACGTATTCCGCCGAGCTCCTTGGTGATACGACATGGGGGGTAGTCGGCACCCTCGTTCTACCGGCCGTTTCCTTCGGGCTCGCCCACATCTACCAGGGCTCTCACGCAGTACTAAAGATCGTAGCCATGGCCCTACTGTTCGGCTTTTTCTTCTTTCGCACGGGCAGTCTCTGGCCGCTCATCCTACTGCATACCGCGATCGATGCGGTGGGCGGGTTACTAAGCTGGTACCTGGAGGAACATGACTGAGGGGCGGGGCCGCAGGTGCAGGGATAATGGAAAAATACCCCCCAGACGCTTGTCGTATTTAAAAAGTCGACGTACCTTTGCGGTCGCTTCGCACGAAGTGCAGGGCTGCGTAGCTCAACTGGATAGAGCACTTGACTACGAATCAAGAGGTTTCAGGTTCGAATCCTGACGCGGTCACCTTTCCGCTTTAAGCAGGCTGCGGTCTGCTTTTTTTTTCCGACACCGGCAACGGTGCCATCATGTGTTAGCAACGCTCTTTCGCTATGTCTAAAGTCTGCAAACTCACGGGTAAGAAGCCGATCAGCGGCCACCACGTATCCCACTCTAACCACAAGACCAAGCGCCGCTTCGTACCCAACATCCAAAAGAAGCGCTTCTTCGTACCCGAACTGGGTAAGTTCGTCACGCTGCGCGTATCGACCAGTGCCATGCGTACCATCAATAAACTTGGGGTATACGCCTATGTGAAGAAGCTGGAGAACAAAGGCATCGAAACCGGCGTCAAGCTCTAAAACTTACTCCTCATGGCTAAGAAAAGCAAAGGCAATCGCAACCAGATCATCCTGGAGTGCACCGAGCAGAAGGAGACCAACGTACCCGGCACCAGCCGCTACGTGACCGAAAAGAACCGGAAAAATACCCCGGGTCGGATGGAGCTCAAAAAGTACAATCCCAACCTGCGGCGTATGACGCTGCACCGGGAAATTAAGTAAATCAACTCCTAGCGGCCCGTAGTCGTTAGCGCTATCAAACTATCCCCCCCATGGCTAAAGTCTCTAAGAACTCCCGCGTCGGTAAACGTACCGCTAATGCCGGCTCCGGTCGCGATTACGTGAAGGTCGTCCAGTCCGTTAAGAACCCCGAAACCGGAAGCTATTCCTACAAAGAAGTGATGGTGCATAAGGATAAGCTGGATGATTTTATGAAGGATAAGTAGGTAACACCTACCCTTCTCATTGGAAGCCCACGTTACTCGACCGTAGCGTGGGCTTCTCTCGTATGGAGTGGTGCGGCTAAAGCCACAACTACGGAGCGACTGTGGCTGTATCATAGGCCATGAGTGAATTCTGGAATGACCGCTACGCGGCACCCGACTACGCCTACGGCACCGCCCCCAATGCCTTTTTTGCCGAGCAACTACGACTTCGCCAGCCCGCCGGCCGTATCCTGCTGCCCGCCGACGGAGAGGGCCGCAACAGTGTCTACGCCGCCGAGCAGGGACTGGAAGTGCACGCCTTCGACCTCAGTGCGGAAGGGCAGCGCAAGGCCATGCAGCTAGCCAATCAGCGGCAGGTGGCGATCGACTACAAAGTGGGTGAGTTTCTACATTTCGGCTACCATGAAGGTACCTTCGATGTTCTCGCCCTGATCTATGCCCACTTCCCCGCCAAGCTCAAGGAAGACTACAACCGGCGCTTAGCCACCTACCTGCGCACCGGCGGACTACTCATCTTCGAGGCCTTTGGACAGCACCATCTGAGCTACCGACAGGACGATCCTAAAGTAGGTGGCCCCGGGGTAGCGGAGATGCTTTTCTCCACCGAAGAATTACGCCGCACCTTCCCTCACTTCGAGGTATACCACCTAGCCGAAGAAGCAGTAGCGCTTAGCGAAGGCAACTACCACCAGGGTACGGGCTCGGTAGTTCGCTTCGTAGGTCGCAAGCTCTAGATTGCCCCACGCGACTACCTTTGCACCCGTGGACGCGCCCCCTAGTACGCCTGGAAAACCTATCGCGCCTACAACACCTCCAACGCCCGCACGGCAACAACTCAACAACCCTAACCCCCCCCCCACCATGACCAACGACCAATTGAAGGACCTGCAGACCCGCCTCGGGCTGCTCAAACAGTATCTTTGACGTCGCCGCGCGCGAGTTTAAGATAGAAGACCTAACGCAGCGGAGTCTAGATCCCACGTTTTGGAATGATTCGAAGGGCGCCGAGGCGGTGATGAAGGAACTGCAGAGCCATAAGAACTGGGTGAGCCAGTATAAACGGGTAGCCGACCGGGTGGATGACCTAGAGGTGCTGCAAGAATTCCTGAAGGAAGGGGAGGGGACCGAGGAAGATGTCGACCGCCGCTACGAGGAGGCTGTCGCCGTCCTGGACGACGCCGAGTTTAGGGCTACGCTCAACCGACCGGAGGACGAGCTGGGCTGTATCCTGGAGATCAATGCCGGAGCCGGGGGTACCGAAAGCAACGACTGGGTGGAGATGCTCCTGCGTATGTATACCATGTATGCGGAAAAGTACGCGGGGTATAAAGTGAGTCTGGCTAGTGAAACGCCCGGTGACGTAGCCGGCATCAAGTCCGCGACCCTGGAGCTGATCGGAGATTTTGCCTACGGGATGCTGAAGGGAGAAAATGGGGTGCACCGTCTGGTCCGCATTAGTCCCTACAATGCGCAGGGCAAACGGATGACTAGCTTTGCCAGTGTATTCGTACACCCTAGGGTAGACGATACAATCGAGGTCGACATTAATCCGGCCGACATTCGCTGGGATACCTTCCGGGCCTCGGGGGCCGGGGGGCAGCACGTCAATAAAACGGAGTCGGCCGTACGCGTAACCCACGAGCCTACCGGAATTGTGGTCGAGTGCCAGGAGGAACGCAGCCAGCACCAGAACCGGGAGCGGGCCCTAAATATGCTAAAGAGCCGCCTCTACGAACGGGAACTGGAAGCCCAACGTGCCGAGAAAGATGAGATCGAAGCCGGCAAGACGGCCAATGAGTGGGGTAGCCAAATCCGGAGCTATGTCCTGGACGACCGCCGCGTGAAGGACCACCGTACCAACTGGCAGACTAGTCAAACCGATGCGGTACTCAACGGTGACCTAGAGGATTTCCTCAAGGCCTACCTACGCTGGAGTGGAGAGGCCAAATAAAAAAGCACTCCGGCGGGACCGAAGTGCTTCTAGGTAGTAGGTGTCTAAAACGGCTTGTGTTGTTCTATGTCGCCATGTAGTCTCTCAATACTTGTACAAAACTTTGCAAACCCGTACGGTAAGAGCAACATCCGTGCCAATGTGGTACTGCCCTGGTTATCAATGGAATCGCTAGAGGATAAACTATAGCTCACGAAGTATAAAAAATAACCTAGCGGTATTTCATAAATTAACCAAA
Organism: Neolewinella sp.; assembly: GCF_965214665.1. Lineage (GTDB taxonomy): Bacteria > Bacteroidota > Bacteroidia > Chitinophagales > Saprospiraceae > Neolewinella. Next base: position 259,915 of record NZ_OZ243970.1, read on the forward strand.
TAGAGTTATCGGCCCATGTACTGCCACACCAGCTGATTGATTAGGAAGAACAATACGAGGTAGATCCACAGTCCGTCAAGAAAATGCCAGTAAATCGTAAGAAGGCGTAAGTTAAGTCGCTTGTCTGGATCGCTGAAGTACACCAGAACGCTCACCGGCTCACGCATATACTTACGGGCGCGGTGCAGGAAAATGCCCAGAAAGGGCAGCCCGCCGATGACGTGCGCGAAGTGTAGGGCGGAGATGACGTAGAGGTAGCCGGCCGAGTTGTCGCTATTGATGTACACCTGCTGAGTGAAGAGTTGGTACCAGGCTACCCCCTGCATGATCATGAAGAAGATGGACAGGTAGAGGGTGTACCAGAGCATTCGTTGGTAACGTGCGGTGTTGTCTGCTAGGTAGGAGGCCTTCGCCTGCGTCATCGTGTAGCTACTAGCCAGCAGGATGCCCGTATTGAGGAAGAACAGGAGGGGGAGCTTAATGGGCGGCAGCTCGCTTTGCACCCGCGTATAAACAAAGGCGGCCGTCATCGCCAGGAACAACATGCTCAGGCTAAAGAGCAGTAGGGAGAGGTAGATGTTCTTGGGGTGAAAGGCGAAGTTGTCCTGCGTCTCGTCGACCGGACGTTCGATCTCCTGGGGGCGGTTGTACATCAGGCAGCGGATTTGTTCCCGCGACAGCGTTCGGAGCAGTACTTGACCTCCTCCCATACCTTGGCCCACTTTTTGCGCCAGGTGAAGGGACGGCCACACACGGGACAGATTTTCTGGGGAAGATTAGGCTTTTGGTGCGCCATCGCGAAGGGCTATGATTTTGTCCATGACGGCTTCTGCCTCGGCGGATTTAGCGGCGTAGCCCTTGATGTCTCCGCCACGCTGTAGTGCCATAGCCTCCTCCAGCAGCCGGGAGTACTCCTTTTCCAGCTTCTTGAGGGGGTCCTTTTTGAACAGTCCAAACATGGCGGGGCGGTTTAGGGAAGTAACGGAGGCGGCATACCTTAGGTTGCGCCCGGTGGAGGACCCCAAAAACCGAAAGCCCGCACCGATGAAATCGGTGCGGGCCTTTGGTAAGGTTGCTGAAAGTGTATACCTATGGCAGGTTAGGCAGATTGCCGCTGCGTTTGGGTGCTACGACGCTCTACGCCATAGTGAGTGTAAAGGTTATTCCAGTACGTGTGGTCATTGGTCTTGGGCCAGTTGTCCTTGTCAAAACCAGGGGCATTTTCCAGACGGTCCTTACTCACGTTGAGTACGAATTTCTCCGTGGTGGTATTAACGCTGAATGCCTCGAAAGGGATGGCGAAGTACTTGTCGCCGAGGCCAAGAAAGCCACCGAACGAGAGGACGGCGTAATTGACGCGACCGCTTTCGGTATCGATCATTAGGTCCTTTATTTCTCCGAGGTTTTCACCCTTTTGGTTCGTTACGTTGGTTCCAGTAATGGAGGTAGAAGATAGAATCAGATTATTCATAATAATAAAAGTTTTGTGGCGGTAGGTGTCACGTGTAAAAGTGTGGGAATCCGCTCGTTATCAATTCAAAATACACTAATATAACACGTTTACGTCGCCATTTGTTCACTATGTAACCAAAATAATGCAATGTAGGGCGCTATGCTATCGCGCTCCGGTCGGTGGGGGGGCAGCCGGACATTTGTGAAAATTTACCCTATCTTTGCCCGAATGATTTTACGCCGTGACGCTGCCCTCCACCGAGGGAGCGTCGCTTTTTTTTCCCACCCGTCGCACCGCCACCCTAGCTACCTAAGCCACCCAACTGTCTCAGTCGGTAGCGACGCCCAACCCTTAGATCATGGCAGGAACACATTATCTGTCGCAAGAAGGATTCGACCGGCTCCGGGCCGAGCTCGACGAGCTGAAAACCACCGGACGGGCCGACGTTGCCCGCGCCATCGCCGAGGCCCGCGAGAAGGGCGACCTGTCCGAAAACGCTGAGTACGACGCCGCCAAGGATGCCCAGGGCCTCCTGGAAATGAAGATCAATGAGCTGGAAAAAATAATGGCTAACGCCCGCGTCCTCGACTCCAGCCAGCTCGACACTAGCAAGGTGACCGTGATGAGCAAGGTCACCATCGAGAACATGAAGAACAAGGCCCAAATGGTCTACCAGCTCGTGGCCCAGAGTGAGGCCAACCTGAAGGACAAAAAGATCAGCGTCGACAGCCCCATGGGTCAGGGGCTGCTTGGCAAAGCCGTCGGTGAGGTTGCCGAGGTCAAGACACCCAACGGTGTTATCCAGTTCCGGATCAAGCACATTACCGTCTAGACCATGCCGAGCATTTTCAGCCGCATCATCAGCCGGGAGCTGCCCGGCTACATCGTGGCCGAGACCGATCGCCACATAGCCTTCTTGGATGTTCGGCCCATGGTAGAAGGACACACCCTCTGTGTGCCGAAGCGGGAGGTAGACTACTACTACGACCTCACGGATGAGGAACTAACGGAGCTCACCCTGTTCACCAAGCGCATTGCTACCGGACTGAAGGCAGCCATTAACTGCCAGCGCGTCGCCAATGGGGTACTCGGGCTAGAAGTCCCCCACGTGCACGTACACCTCGTGCCGGTCAACGATACCAGCGACTTTCGGTTCGGCAAAGTTATCGAGGTACCCGCCGCCCGCATGCAGGAGTTGCGTGACACGATCGCCGCGGCGATCCCCCCGGCCTAAAAGTCCGGCGGCGTCAATTCTTTGAAGTGACCGTTTAGCTGCGCCCGCTCCCGAATACCAAGCGGATCGCCGGACTGCGGACGCACCTGCTGCAGGTGGTGCAACAGGTAAAGCTGCCGCTCGTCGGCCGCCCGAAGGGTCAGGAATTCGTACTCCTGTTCGAGGGTGAAGCCTACGTAGTGTCCAATACTGTAGGTGCGAAATCCCTCCCCGACGGAATCTACCTCCCGGTCGATTTTGAGCTGTCGGTAGATGGCAAGGGTAAGGTTGACGATCTGTTCGTTGATGGCGGGGTCTTCCTCCTCCTCTACGGGTAGAAACCTCACCTGCCCCCCGGGGTACAGTTTGCCCGGTGCCTGCCGGTCGAAATCGTCCAGGTAAAACACCCGCCGGCCCCGGGTATGCACGTCACTCTCTCCGGAGGGATAGCGCCGTGGTACCCCCTCGAGTGACACTTCCGTAGCGATGGGCTGCAGAGCTCCCTTGATTACAGTGGGCACGCCGAAGGTGATACCCTGCTGCTCGGCGTCCTGAATGAGCTGGCGGTACCGCGGCTCAAAAATGTGTAGATTGAGGGCCTCGCCGGGGAATACGACCAGTTGTAGGGGGAAAAGGGCAAGTTGTTGTTCCATACCAAAAACCCAACAGCCTTCGGCGCCAAGTTGCTTACTTTGGGAGCAACTAACCGTGGTCCCCATGCGCTATTGCGTCGCTTTCGCCGTACTTCTCCTGTGGTCGGCGTGTAAGAACTCACCCACCGATTCCTCCACCAAGCTACCGTCGTACGTGCTATCCCACACCACGGGCACGATCGGACGTGACGCCACCATTACCATTACGCTCGACACGGTCTATGCCGAGGAGGCCATCGATTTTTTCCTTACGCCGGGTGTGGCCGGTAGCGGGAAGGTTACGGACCGGTACTTCGTCTTCACCCCGGATGTCCCTTTACCGAGCGGACAGACCTTCCGGGCCACGGTGAGTCTAGACGGCCGCTCCCCCTACACCTTTGACTTCAGTACTCCCCCTCGGGAGCTGGAGCTACAGGCCGATGGCTACTATATTCGGGATCCCGCCCAGCCGGCACGCGTCGAGCTCACCGGCCGGCTGCTGACCAACGACGGGGCCAGCCTGGAGGAGATGCAGGGGGTACTACAGGCGAGCTACCGTGATGCTCCCCTGGAAGTTTCCCTACAGCAGCAGAGCCAGAACGTCTTCACCTACGTGGCCACCGTACCCGACCGGGGCACCGAGCCGGGCACCGCCGTCATTCAGTACGATGGAGGGGGCGCGTTCGCCGGTGCAACGGGCCGGGTGGAGGTGCCGATTGCGCCGGTAGGGACCTTTGAAGTGATCGACGTTGCCGCGGCGGCCGAGGGGGAGGGTATCGTGATGCGCTTTACGGACCCCGTCGCTACCGATCAGGACCTCACCGGACTGTTACGCTTCCGTCCGAGGGTCGACTTTACCACCAGCGTCAGTGGTAATTTGCTCACCCTTTATCCCACCGCCACGGAGCTGCCCGAGGCCACGCTGGTGGTCGATCCGCAGCTGGCCAGCGTAGCCGGTAAAACCCTGGAGCGGCCCACCGAGTGGCTCGTCAATCTCGGCAAGCGGGAACCCGCGCTACGGGCAGTCAGTAACGGAACGATTATGCCCCACGATGGGCGGCGGCTGTACACCTTCGAGGCCATTGGGCTCGATCGGGTGTACTTTGAACTCTTCCGAATCCAGACCGGTAATGTGCTGCACTTTTTGCAGGAGCAGTCACTGGGGGAGGTCAGTGCGGAGTGGAACCTGCGCCGGGTTGGTACCGTGATCGACCGGGAGGAGATCGACCTCACTACGCTTGCTCCGGGGGCTAACCGCAGACAGTGGACCCGCTACGCCATCGATCTTGGTGACTACATCGGTACGGACGATGCGTCGCTGTACCAGGTGCGACTCGCGTTTGGGCTGGAATACACCGAGCAGGCTTGTCGGGGCTCGCTAGCGCAGTATGGCCTACAGCCCATTGCTGCTCAGCTGGCCGCGCAGTCGGATTTCCAACTCGGATTCACGACGACTGCCTCCCTACTTGCGAGCTACAGCGGCATATACGATTACTATGACTGGGAACAGCGCGACGACCCCTGCTCCCCCGCCTACTACAACCGTGAGCGGTTCCTGCTCCAAAACGTGCTATCCTCCAACCTCGGCCTGATTGCCAAACGTAATCCCGACCGTACTACCCTGATTTTCACCACCAACCTACTCGAAGCGGGGCCCCAGGGCGGGGTAGGCGTGAAGGCCTATAGCTATGCGGGGGAAGAACTCGCCTCCGGATCCACGGATACCGAGGGGATGCTGCGCCTTACCACCGAGCAGGAGCCGGCATTTCTGGTCGCTATCCTAAAGCAGGAAACCGCTTACCTCCGACTACAGGAGGAAGACGCCCTGCCGGTCGGCCGCTTCGATGTGGCTGGTACGGAAGCCGCCGGAGGGTTACGGGGTAGCTTCTTCGCCGAGCGTGGTGTCTGGCGGCCGGGCGATAGCGTATTTCTATACTTCGTATTAGAGGACCGCGAAAGCGTGCTGCCGGCGGACTATCCCATCACATTCACCCTTACCGATGCACGCGGCCGAGTGGTAGACCAGCGAAGTGTATCCGCAGCTAACGACCACGGGATGTACGCCCTTGCCTTCCACACGGACGCCGAGGACGCCACCGGTAACTGGAGCGCCGAGGTACAGGCAGCAGGACAAACGTACCGGCGCACCCTAGCGATCGAAACGGTCAAACCGAACCGACTGGCCATCGAGCTGACCAACGGTAGCCGTACTACCGATCCACTACAACTCCGTGCAGACTGGCTCTACGGGGCACCGGCTGCCGGACTGCGGGCCGAGGTGATGGTACGCGTTCAGCCCCGCGACGTTGAGTTCCCCGGCCTTTTGGGCTACGCTTTTCAGGACCCCGCCCGTAGCATCGAATCCGGCCCCGAGAAGCAACTCTTCGAAGGACGCCTAGATGCCCGGGGGAAGGCTACCGTGCCCCCGCCGGCGCAGGAGGGCGATCAACTGCCCGGCCCCCTACAACTCAGGTTAAGTACCAAGGTCTATGAGCCGGGGGGCAACTTTAGTATCGACAACGTCGCCCTGCCCTACGACGCGTACCGGACCTACGCCGGGGTCAGGCTACCGGAGGACGATTGGGGGAACAAAACCATCACGACGAGCGGTACATCGACCGTGGACCTGGCGGCCGTAAGTACGGACGGCCGTGGCGTAGCTAACCGCCGCCTCAGCGTAGGCATCTACCGGGTGGACTGGCGTTACTGGTGGCAGGACGGTAACGACAACGTGGCGCGCTTCAGTAGCAGCGCGCACACCGAAAGTATTGCAACGTATGCAGCTACCACCGATGCGGGCGGGCGGGCGACCGTCTCGCTGAGTGTGCCGGACTGGGGCCGCTACCTGCTGCGCGTCTGCGACGCCGACGGACACTGCGCGGGCGATTATTTCTACGGAGGCTCGAGCGCCGCGGCCCAGGACGACCGGCAGGCCGCCTCCCTACTGCGGCTACAGGCGGAAAAGAAAACGGTTGGTCTGGGTGAGCGTATCAACCTGGGGGTGCCCACCAGTGCCGGCGGTAATCTGCTGGTCAGTTTGGAAAAGGGAGCCGGCAGTCTCGAGCAGTTCTGGGTACCCACTACTGCCGGGCAGACGCAGGTGACCTTCGCGGCTACCGAGCAGATGATTCCCACGGTATACACCAACGTGACGTACCTGCAGCCCTACGCCCAGACTACCAACGACCGTCCGGTCAGACTCTTCGGGGTGGTACCCGTGGAAGTACAATCCGCACAGAGCCTCCTGCATCCCCAGATCATTACGGCCCCTGAGTGGAAACCCCGGGAAACCGTCAAGGTCACCGTGCGCGAGCAGGACAACCGCCCCATGACCTACGTACTGGCCGTCGTCGACGAGGGCCTGCTAGGGCTCACTCGCTTTACGACCCCCGATCTGCACGCGGACTTCTTCAGTAAGGAGGCCCTCAGTGTGAAAACCTACGATGTGTACGACCAGGTGATGAGTAGTATCAACGGGGAGTTTGGCAAGGTCCTGGCTATTGGGGGCGACGGCGAGATTGTGACTCCGGAGGAATCGGGGGCCAACCGTTTCCCCCCGGTCGTGCGTCACCTCGGTCCCTTCACCCTGGAAGGGGGTGAGGCCACGCATCGCATCGAGCTACCTAACTACCTGGGTGCGGTACGCGTAATGGTGGTGGCGGCGGGCGAGCGGGCCTACGGAAGCGCCGAGCAACGGGTCACGGTCAGCCAGCCCCTCATGGTGCTCCCCACTCTGCCCCGGGTAATCGGGCCGGAGGAAACGGTCGATCTACCGGTAAGCGTGATCAACACCACGGACGGCAATCGCCGCGTGAGCGTCAGCGTCAAGGATGCCGCCGGACTCGTCAACGTAACTCGAGCGGATACTACGTTGAACTTCACCGCCAGCGGCGATCGGCTGACGTACTTCCCGGTTACCGTCGGCCAGCGCACTGGGGTAGCACGCTTCGAGGTTAGTGCCAGCGGGGGCAACGACCGTAGCAGTCAGGAGGTGGAGGTAGGCATCAGGCAACCGAATCTGCCCACTACCCGCAGTACCACCGTCGGCCTAGCACCCGGGCAAACGCAGGAGATTAGCTACAGCCCCTTTGGATTGCCGGGAAGCCGCTCCGCTACCTTAGAGCTATCGGGCCTGCCGGCGATGAACCTGCAGCGCCATTTGGATTACCTCCTCCAGTACCCCTACGGCTGCGTCGAGCAGACTATTTCGGCCGCATTTGCCCAGTTGTACGTGGACCGGGTGATGGAGCTTAGCACGGAGGAGACTGACCGCCGGCAGCAGGGCATCAGCGGCGCGATCACGGCGCTGCGTCGTTTCCAGACCGGGGGTGGGGCGTTAGGCTACTGGCCCGGCGACCAGCAACCCCATCCCTGGGCGACCAACTACGGCCTCCACTTCCTGCTCGAGGCCGAGCGGGCGGGCTTCGCGGTATCCTACGATCTGAAGCAGCAACTGCTACGCTTCCAGCAGTCGGCTGCCGGTAGCTGGACGCGTAACGACGGAGCATTTTACAGCAGCCTACGCCAGCGAAGTCTTGACCAGGCCTACCGACTTTATACCCTGGCCCTGGCCGGGCAGGCCGATATCGGCGCGATGAATCGCCTGCGCGGCCTGCGCTCGGAGCTGGAATCGACCGCCACCTACCAGCTAGCCGCTGCCTACGCCCTGGCCGGCCGGCAGGATGTGGCCGCGGAGCTCGTGCAGGGGGAATCGGACCGGGTAAAGCCCTACCGCGAGCTGGGCTACACCTTCGGGAGTGACCTTCGCGACATAGCTATCATCCTGATTGCCGAACTGGCGATGGATGAGACCCGTGCCGCGGCGGCTCAGGCGCTCCGATTGGCCGAGCAAATCGGTAAACGCTCCTGGCTCAGTACCCAGGAGGCTGCCTTCGCCTTCGTGGCCCTGGGCCAGTTGGGCGACCAGTCCGGTACGCAGGTTCGTGCGGATTTCACCTCGCCGACCGGCGCTACGTCTACCGTCGGCACCAGCGCCGGGGTGTATGACATCGCGCTACCCACCGGGGGGGAAGCGCGCTTCACGGTAAAGAACACCGGCAATGCAACCCTTTACGTAGTCACCTCCACTACCGGCGTGCCCCGAGCGGGGGAAGAAACGGCCACTAGCAACCGGCTCGATCTTAGGGTCAACTACCGCGACCTCAATGGGGATCCCATCGATGTGAGCGCGCTGACCTCGGGCACCGAATTTGTCGCAAGCTATACGGTAAGCAATCCGGGGAGTACCGGACAGACCTACCAGCAGCTGGCGCTCCGCAGCGTACTCCCCTCGGGCTGGGAGGTTGCTGCGAGCCGACTGGCGGGTACTGAGCCGGAGCAGAGCGATCCGTACGAGTACCAGGATATTCGCGACGACCGGGTATACACCTTTTTCGATCTACCCGCGGGCTCGAGTAAAACCTTTTCGTTGCGACTCACCGCTACCTATCCGGGCCGGTATTACCTGCCCACCCAGGTAAGCGAGGCGATGTACGACCACGATATCCGTGCGCAGACCCCGGGGCAGTGGGTCACCGTAAGCCGCAGTCGCTAGGGCAACCTTCATTCGTGCATGGGCTATCTGCTGCGGCGCCTGATCTACCTACCCCTCAGTCTACTACTGCTGAGTCTATTGTGCTTTGTACTGAGTCGGGCCACCCCCAGCGATCCGGTCGAGCAGCGTATGAGCGCCGAGGGGGAGCGGGGGGTCCTTAGCCAGGATCCTAGCGCTTACCTGGCCCGCTACCGCCGGTTGGCCGCGGAGATGCATTACGACCTCCCCCCATTCTACCTCACCCTCACCAATGCCAGCCTGCCCGATACCCTGTACCGCATTGCCCCGCGCAGCCACCGGCAACTGGTACGCCAACTAGCTACCCGCTACGGTAACTGGCCCGAAGTGCAGCACTATTACCGGGCAGTGGTACAGCTAGCCTACTACCAGCCGCTGGCTACGGAGCCCGGTATCGCGCTGGCCCGCCGGCTGTTGCTGGATAGTAGCCCGGAGCAGGAGCGAATTTTGGAGGTTCCGGCTTATCCGGAGCTGACAGCAATCAGGGAAGCTTACGCCGGCATGGTGCGCAGTCCCCAGCCGGGTCGAGTGCTGCTCCCCCGGCTCGTCTGGAACGGCACGGACAATCAGTACCACCGGTATCTAGTGGGTATGCTGCGGGGTGACTTCGGTGTCTCGTATACCGACCGGCGTTCCGTAGCCGGCAAGATCGCCCGCGCCCTGCCCCGTACCGCCCTGCTCAATGGGATTGCGCTGTTCCTGGTGTACCTGCTGGCCGTACCCCTGGGGATGTACATGGCGCGCTACGCCGGTAGTATCTTCGACCGTTGGGCCACGCTACTGACCTTTCTCGGCTTTGGTATTCCGAGCTTCTGGGTAGCCACCCTGCTGGCGAATTTCCTCACCACGCCGGCCTTCGGGATGGACTACTTCCCGAGTATGGGATTTGGGGACGTGCCGCCCGGCGTGGGTTGGTGGGAGGGAGTCCAGATCCGGGCAAGTCACCTCATCCTGCCCGTAGCCTGCCTGACGTATCCGGCCCTCGCCTACGTAGCCCGGCACCTGCGCGCCGCCGCCCTCCTGCAACTGCGGCAGCCTTACGTGAACACGGCCCGGATGAAGGGGCTGAGTGAGTCACAGGTGCTATGGCGCCACGTCTTCCGTAATGCTGCCTTCCCGCTGGTGACCCTGCTCGGAGGGTTGCTACCCGGTCTATTAGCAGGCAGCGTATTGATCGAGCAGATTTTCAACCTGCCGGGCATGGGGCGACTACTCTTTACCTCCGCCCTGGCACAGGACTGGCCGGTGGTGACCGCGCTGGTACTACTCAATGGACTGGTCACCGTGATCGGGCTGTGGCTGGCCGATGTGGGGTATGTGCTGCTAGACCCTAGGCTACGCCTCGGCAAACGCGGGCTGCGGTGAGGTGGGCCTATGCATACCTGGCCCTGCTGCTGGTGGTAGCGGTGCTGGCTCCCTGGCTGGCTACTAATTCTGAGTCGGCTCCGATCCCCTTTCGCGCGGAGACTACTGCTCTAACGGGGCCGCGGTATGCACCTCCCGGTACGTTGGCCCCGGACGGGCGGCGGCATTATTTGGGCACCGACCGGCTGGGACGCGATACGGCCGCGGGACTGGTGGCGGGCACGCGGGTGGCGGTGCTGGTGGGTGCTGGCAGCTTAGTCTTAGCGCTGCTCATCGGCGTGCCGCTGGGGGCGGTAGCGGGCTTTTTTGGCGATGGAGGGATGCACCTGCCGCGGGCGGGGTTGATCGCTCTTATGCTGGGAGCGTTAGTGGGGAGTGCCTACTTCTGGGGGAGTCTGGTAGGACTGGCGGAGGGGCCGGTGCACTGGCTAACCTTCTGGGTTTGTTCTGTAGGCGTAGTAGCTGCGGTTAGCTGGCTGCTACTGAGAGCGGTCGGACGGTGGGTGACCAGTCTGCGCAAGCCCGTGGGAGTACCGGTCGATCGCCTGGTCGTGCTGCTGATCGAACTGGTAAGTAGTATACCCGGGCTGGTAATCCTGATCGCGGTGCTCTCCCTGGTCCGGGTGCCTTCGTTGTGGTTGGTAGTACTTATCATTGGCCTGATCGGTTGGACGTCCATCGCACGCTTTCTCCGGGCGGAGCTACTACGTATTCGGGAGCTACCCTACATAGCCGCGGCCCGCATCACCGGGGTGGGGGAGTGGCGGCTGCTCTGGCGGCATGCTCTTCCGAACGCCGTAGGGCCCCTGGTAGTGGTAGCGGCCTTTTTCGTGGGCAGCAGCATCCTGGCCGAGGCCATGCTGAGCTTTTTGGGGGTGGGGGTGCCGGCCGATCAGGTGACCTGGGGCAGCATGCTACAGCAATCGCGGGCGCGGCCCGAGGCCTGGTGGCTGGCGGTGTTCCCCGGCCTGCTGCTGACGCTGACGGTGCTGGCCTGTAACCGGTTGCGGCGGGAGGGATAAAGGCAGGACCTTTGAGCGTCCGGTTGAGCGACCCGGAGTAACTTACTCCTTTATGGAAAACGAGCAGATCGCCATACGCACCAGCGTATTCAGCATGGTGGGCAGCTTTGTGCTCGCGCTCATCAAGGGGCTAGCCGGCTGGTTGGGTAACTCCTACGCCCTGATTGCGGACGCCATCGAGTCGACCACGGATATCTTTTCCTCGTTCCTTGTGTTGCTGGGCCTGCGCTACGCCCGCCGCCCGGCCGATGAGAACCACCCCTACGGGCACGGCCGGATTGAGCCGCTCATCACCTTTTTAGTAGTTGCCTTCTTGGTCGTGTCAGCCACGGTGATCGCCTACGAGAGCATCGAGCACATCCGCACCCCGCACCGCATGCCGGCCCCCTGGACGCTGGTAGTACTGGCGGTAATCATTCTGTGGAAAGAAGTCTCCTACCGCATCGTGCTACGGAAGAGTGAGGAGACCAACAGCTCGTCCCTACGCGCCGATGCCTGGCACCACCGCAGCGACGCGATCACCTCCGTAACCGCCTTCATCGGTATCACCATCGCGCTGATCGGTGGGCCGGGCTACGAAACAGCCGATGACTGGGCGGCGCTCTTTGCGGCCGGGTTTATCCTGTACAATGCCTACTACATCTTTCGTCCCGCCCTGGGAGAAATCATGGACGAGCACGTATACGACGAGCTCATCGCCGAGGTGCGACAGCGCGCCGGCGAGGTCCCCGGCATTCTGGGTACGGAAAAGTGTTATGTGCGCAAATCCGGCACCCGCTACCACGTGGACCTGCACGCCATGGTCGACGGTCAACTCACCGTGACGGAGGGCCACGATCTGGCGCATCTCTTGAAGGATAGTCTTATGGAGCGTGTACCCAATCTGGGACAGGTGCTCATCCACATCGAACCTTTAGAAGGGGTCAAGGAAACAAGGAGTTAGAAGCCTGAGACGCTACCTTTACCCCCTGACTCCCTCACCCCTTAACTCCTTGAACCCCTTACCCCTTGTCTAAATACGCGCAACGCGGCGTCAGCGCCACCAAGTCGGAAGTACACGCCGCCATCGAAGGGCTCGATAAAGGACTCTACCCCAAGGCCTTCTGTAAGGTGCTACCCGATGTAGTAGGGGGCGATGCCGACTGGTGCAACGTGATGCACGCCGACACGGCCGGCACGAAGACGAGCCTGGCCTATATGTACTGGCGCGAGACCGGTGACCTGAGCGTCTGGGAGGGTATCGTTCAGGATAGCCTCGTGATGAACCTCGATGACATGGGTTGCGTGGGGGCGGTGAATAATATCCTGATCTCCTCTACCATCGGCCGCAACAAGAACCGGATACCGGGGGAGGTACTCAAGACGATTATCCAGGGAGCGGAGAAGTTCCGTCAGCGCATGGCCGAGCAGGGGGTGGATCTGCACCTTACCGGGGGAGAGACGGCAGATGTAGGCGATATCGTGCGCACCATCGACGTCGGCTACACCACCTTCGCCCGGCTCCGCCGCGATCGGCTCCTGGTGAATAACATCCAGCCCGGCTACGTCATCGTGGGGCTAGCCAGCTACGGGCAGTCTACCTATGAGGACAGTTACAACGGCGGCATGGGCAGTAATGGCCTAACTAGTGCCCGTCATGATGTCTTCAAGCATGAGTATGCGGAGAAGTACCCCGAGAGTTTCGACCCTGAGGTGCCCCGGGAAGTGGTCTATACCGGCAGCCGTTCACTCACCGAGCCCATCACAGTGGAGGGAGTGAAGACTACGGTGGGGAAGCTGGTCCTAAGCCCCACGCGTACCTACCTGCCGGTCCTCAAGCGGCTACTGGACGAGCTGCATGGCAGCATCAACGGCATCATCCACTGCACGGGTGGCGGGCAGACCAAGGTCATCAAGTTCATCGACAACGTGCGGGTGGTGAAGGATAGCCTCTTTCCCGTGCCCCCCCTCTTCGAGCTCATCCGGCAGGAGAGTGGTACGGATTGGCGGGAGCTCTACCAGGTGTTTAATATGGGCCACCGGCTGGAGGTATATTTGCCGGAGGAGCGGGCGCAGGAGGTGATTGATGTTGCCGGGGGCTTTGGGATTGCGGCGCGGGTGGTGGGGTATGTGGAGGGGAGTGATGGGCCGGCGGTGCGGTTGGTGACGCCTGGGGGGGTGGAGGAGTACGTGGAGTGATACAGGAGGAGCGTTAAAGTATCCATACTACATTCACTCGCATGCCTGGGGTATTGCTTGCTGTTGAAATTCCCCCGATCTTTTCCTAAAGATCCCGACCATGCAACACCGCTACCCCCTGCTCACTCTCCTCGTACTACTCCTCACCGTGCCCGCCTTGGCGCAGCAGTCCGTACCGCCCGACTCCCCACCGTCCGCTAGCTTCGTAGCCACATTCGGGGGGGGGCTAGTCTGGCCGACCTATTCGTCCCTGGAGCAAAATGCTACCGGCCGCACTGGGAGTACGGGAGCCCTGCAACTACAGCGTCGCGTGCCCCTCAACCAGCAGTTGACATTTCGTGGTGGACTCGGAGTGGCGTTCTACAAGCTGGCACAAAAAGCAAATGGGGGACATGTTTTTTGTGCCGATGGGCTTAGCAACTGTCGTATTCTACCCGAACGTCTGATTGCCGAAGCCAACCTGTTCTACGTTACCGTTCCCCTAGGTTTAGAAGTACGGCTTGGCACCAGTGGCACCTACCTATTAGTCAATCATACACTACTAGTCAATGTAGGAGCGAACGCACAGGCCCGGGACCTACCCAACGATGTCAACGGACTGGACCGCCCCCGTTACGCTGGTAGGATCGAAGCGCGTGGTCTAGTGCAGCAACTAGGCTTTGGGCTAGGGTATTCCGGCGGTCCCGGCTCGAATACTCACCTAGAAATTGGCCCTACGTTTACACTCGGCAAAGTACTTAAAGACACTCCTGCGGTGGAAAATCAGTTCAACCGCAACTACGTCCGCCCCGCCGGCATCATCGGCATGGAAGCCCGCATAGGCCTTCATTTCTAGCCATTCAATTGCTTAGCAAACAGCCGCGAAATATCCTTAAAGGCCTTGAACTCCAGCGCATTGCCCGCCGGGTCGTAGAAGAACATCGTATACTGCTCACCGGGCAGGCCCACGAAGCGCACGTAGGGCTCGATCTCAAACTTCACGCCGTGGTCGCGCAGCCGCTGGGCAAAATCCTCGAACTGCTGCCACTCCAGCACCACGCCGAAATGGGGCACGGGCACGTGCTTGCCGTCGACCTCGTTGCGGTGATCGGGCGCCTCTTTTTTCGGGGCCAGGTGGGCGACCAGCTGGTGGCCGAAGAGGTCGAAGTCGATCCACTCCGTATCCGTGCGTCCCTCGGGGCAGCCCAGTACGGTACCATAAAAGTGGCGGGCGGCGGCTAGGTCATCGACGGGGGCGGCTAGGTGAAAGGGTTGCATGGGAATTTACGATGTACGATTTACAATGTACGATGTACGATTTGTGGCTTCACTCGTCTGGGTGTCATTTGGGGGCTGCGTCATCTGGGGTATGCGTAAATAGGGGTAGGGGCCCCTATTTTAAGCTAGATATAAGCCAGGCGCAAGGTAAATCGTGGAAGGCAATATGCAGTAACTTATCGTAGAATGTGAAACGTTATCGAAAGCTAAAACATGGTTTGGGCTCTTGCAACAGACGGTTGTATAGCCGAACTTACTTTGGTTAAGTCCACTCTAGTATGAAGCCTATCTTACTATTTTTCCTCTACTCGCTTCTGTACGCCTTACCCGCTACCGCACAGACACCGGACTCTACTAACCGCTGGTTCTTCGAGAACGCTAGTTATGCTGTCCAGTCTCGCTTCCTCACCGAGGAGGAGTACACGGAGGGCCGTATCGGTTTTGGTAATACTACCCGGATACTCTACCGTGTGCCAGTGGGAAACCGGATCAGCCTGGCATCCGGATTAGGGGTAGCTGTGCAGCAACTTCGGCAGCGCAGCACGTTTGATCGGTACTTGTGCGAGATAGCACCCCTGCCGTGTCGGGTATTAGTAGCTGACCACGTCATCGCCAATTACACTTCCTTCAGCTTGGAAATACCGTTCCAAGCCCGGGTTCACCTTAGTCCCCATAGACGAGGGCTTTACCTGCTGGGGGCGGCAGCGCTACAGATTCCCCTAGTTCGCGATCAGGACTTATACTCGGTAAGTAATAACGGCAACGAAAATCTCCTGCCCGACGAGCAAGTACAGTATCGTACTACGGCGTATTGGTCTTCTGGAATAGGTTACCAGCTCCCTGCCTCAGACCGTTTTGCCTGGTACCTGGAATTGGCGGCGAGCTGGTCGATGAGCACCGTACTACAAGATGCCGGACTCACGGGAGAACTAGGGCGCCGAAATTATTTTCGCTCTGCCGACGTACGTCAGCTAGGTCTTACCGGGGGGCTCAATTTTTGAGAGCCGAAACTGCCGCGCTAGTTCCCACACCGCAATCCCCCCACTCACCGCCACATTCAAACTGTGTTTGGTGCCGTACTGGCTAATCTCGATGGTGCCGTGACTGAGGTCGATCACCTCCTGGGCCACACCCTTCACCTCGTTGCCGACGACGAGGGCGAGCGGGGTGGGGGGGGTGACGCGAAAGCTCGTGAGCGGGGTGCTAGCGGCGGTTTGCTCTAGGCACTGCACCTGCGTCCCCGCCCCGGTTAATTCCTGAATCAGAGCTGGGCAGGAAGGGTGGTGGCTCCAACTCACGGTGGTGGTGGCGCCGAGGGCCGTTTTGAGGATGTCGCGATGGGGGGGGGTGGCGGTGATGCCACAGAGGTAGACGTGCTGTAGGGCAAAGCAATCGGCAGTACGAAACAGGCTACCGACATTGTTGGCCGAGCGGATGTCGTCGAGGATGAGGGAAAGGGGAAGCTTCTCGGTGGTGGCGAACTCGGTGGGGGAGAGGCGCTGGAGCTCGGCGAGGGTTTTCTTCTGATTGGCCATGGGGCGAAGGTCCGCAAGCCAAAGTTATCCCCGGGCGGAGAGCTCGGAGTAGAGATCTTCGATGTAAAGTTTAACCTGGAGAAGCGCGTTGAAGATGGTACCGATACCATCGGGTTGGGTGCAGTCGAAGGCGCGGCTGATAGTATACTCGTTGCCGTTGAGGACGACGAAGAACCAGAAGCGGCCGATAACGTAGCTGCCGTAGACGGGTTGGGTAAGTGCGGCGTCTTCGTTTTCGACGCAGGCGGCCAGCATGGCGATGAGCAGCTGCCCCTTCGGATCGAGCACGGCGGTCGTCTCCGGTTTGTACTCGTGTAGGAGATAGATCGGTGCGCGTGGCTTCTCGCGCCCTGCGGCGACCATGAAATCAACGTTGCCCCGGGCAGAGCCGTTGGCGTTACTGACGGTAAGGGTTTGCTCCAGGAAGCCATGGTAACCCTCCGTATTAAAGTCTACGATACTCACCAGGGGGCCGATGAAGAAGAACTTGATGGCTGCTTCGTTCAAGGCATCGATGTCCTTCTCGGCAGATAAGCGTAGGCGTTCTACCTCCTCCCATCGCCCCTCGGGTACTTCGGGCGTGGCGGCCAGCCACCGATCTAGTACGTGCGACTGCCGGGTACGAACGATGCCGAAGCTTTCCTCGACATCCTGTGCTAACCAAACCACCTAGTGCCCCAGATAATTCTTCAGCAGCTTGCTGCGGTTCGCACCGCGTAGTTTGTTGATGGCTTTGTCCTTGATCTGGCGGACGCGCTCGCGGGTAAGGCCGAACTTCTCGCCGATGTCCTCGAGGCTCATGGGATGCTCCACGCCGATGCCGTAGTAGAGCTTAATGACGTCGCACTGCCGCTCGGTGAGGGTGCCGAGGCTGCGGTCGATCTCGCGGCGCAGGGATTCTTTGTACTCCAGGGCGGAGTCGGTGCCGGGGGTGGCGGTGTTGGCCAGTACGTCGAGCAGGCTATTGTCCTCGCCCTCGACGAAGGGGGCGTCCATACTGACGTGGCGGGCGGCTACGCCGAGGGTCGTCTCTACCTCGTCGGCGTTGATCTCGAGCTGTTCGGCGAGTTCTTCGCTGCTGGGCTCGCGCTCGAAGGTCTGTTCGAGTTGGCTGAAGGCCTTGTTAATCTTGTTGAGACTACCTACTTTATTGAGGGGTAGACGGACGATACGGCTCTGCTCGGCCAGGGCCTGGAGGATCGACTGACGGATCCACCACACGGCGTAGGAGATAAATTTAAAACCGCGGGTTTCGTCGAAGCGCTGGGCGGCCTTAATGAGGCCGAGGTTACCTTCGTTGATGAGGTCGGAGAGGCTGAGGCCCTGGTTCTGGTACTGCTTGGCTACCGATACGACGAAGCGTAGGTTGGCCTTGGTAAGCTTTTCGAGGGCGATCTGGTCTCCCTGTTTGATGCGCTTGGCGAGGTCGACTTCTTCTTCGGGGGTCAGCAGGTCTACTTTACCGATCTCTTGGAGGTATTTTTCGAGCGACTGACTCTCGCGATTCGTGATCGACTTCGTGATCTTAAGCTGTCTCATGCAGGGGGGGGACTTTCAAAATTGGCCGCAAAATTAGGCGGAAAAAACGTGCAAATCAAGACCCTTCGGTAGATACGGCCTTAACGTGTACGTAACACTGTGAAGAAACAATAGGTTGGGGGGGCAGAAACTTTTGGTAGTCTCACCTAATTTACCGTATTTGTCCGCTACACCTTTGCCAAGCCCCCCATATGGAACGAGTTAAGTTTACCTCTGAGTTTATCTTTCGTGCCTCCCCCAATATCGTATATCAGTTCCTGACCGACCCGGCCTGCCTCACCCGCTGGTTCTGCGATGAGGTAGACATTAACGACAGCACCTACACCTTCGTATGGAGCGGCTCGCCGGAGGTGGCCGAGCTCATCGAGGACAGTGAGGGCAGCATGGTGCGCTTTACCTGGGACGAGGCCGATGACGATGATGAGTACCTGGAATTTAACATCACCAAGAGCCCGGTCACGGGCGAAACCATCATGTACGTCACCGACTTTGCCGACGACGACGAGGTAGAGGACCAAAAAGCGCTCTGGGATACACAGCTGACCCGCATGCGCGCCGAAATGGGGGGATAGCATGATCAAAGTCTACCTGGGCCTGACCTTCTCCGGCCCCGTACTGCCCGCCCCGCCCGCCGATGCCGTGGGGGAGCGCTACCTGGATTACCTGGGGCTGCTCAAGTACCTGGAAGGCTTTTACGCGCTGGGCCACAGCGGCACCAATCGCGACGCCCTCCGTGTGGAGCAGTACCGGCAGGCGGTGGAAGGACATCTGGAAGGCGCCCCCGGCGTTCCCTTCTACGCCGCCGCCTTTGCCGCCGACAAGTTAGCGACGGCCGAAGAACTGCTCAGCCGCCGCGACGAACTGCTGGAGGCTGGCTATCCGCTAGCTAAAAGCGCTGAGGAAAATACTCCGCCGCGTATTACCGTGCTCCACGAGCTGGAAGACCTGGTGCTCGACCCGACCAACGATTACAGCCTGCTCCCCGGCCCCCCCGACCGACTCAACCGCCTACTGGCCGCGCTCACCGAACGCCGCCACCCCGAATTGACCGTGCTGGTCCACGAGCCGCGCCACCTGCTACCTAGCGGCCTGCGGCGCCTGCTGGATCGGCTGGAATCCGGCGGCGATACCGTAGACCAATTGCCCGAGCCCGCCGCGGCTACCGGCCCCTCCGACCTCAACCGCTGGCAACGCAAATTGCGTCTGCTGCTGACCGGGCAGACCGACCCCACGCCGGGGGAGCTTAGCGGCGACGGTAGCCTGGTCATCCTGCGTGCCGAGCGTGAAACTCACCTGGCCGCCTACCTGGCCCGTATGGTACGCGACAATGCTGACTGGCGGCCCGGCGTACTGATGACGGAGCGCAATCAGACCCTCGACACCGCCCTGCTAATGGAGGGCCTGCCGAGCATGGGTATTCCTTCGACAAGTTTGGCCCGTCCCAGTTTGCAGGTACTCAAGTTGGTGCCGGCCTTTCTGTGGGAACCGGTGGAGGTGGAGCGCATCATGGAATTCGTCAGCTTAGTCACCAAGCCGCTCGACCGCCGCCTGGCGCAAAAGATCGCCGTGCACCTGGCCGATACGCCGGGACTTTTTGGTGCCCGCTGGGTGTACACCGTGGAGCAGACTTTCCGCGAGATGACCGAGCGCAACTACCCGGCCAAGCGTATCCGCCGCGCCCGCGAGCAGTACGACTTCTGGTTCCGCCGCCGGCGCTACCCTAGGGATGGACGGGCTCCGAAGGCTGAGGTCCGCAGCCTGTTCGTATTCCTGCGCAACTGGGCGCTGGAGGCCTACGACGAGGACAACGAGCAGACCGGCCTGCTGGTCCTGAGCGCCCAGGCCGAGCGGGCCACCGAGCTGCTCGACGCCCAGCCCGAAACCGAGCTGACGTACCTGGAGGTCGAGCGGCTCGTACGCACGATCTACCAGCCCGCCCCCACGCAGTTTTCGCCGGCCGAGCAGGGGGGGCTGTTGACCAGCTTTGCACCTGCGTCCACCGCCCAACTACAGGGGAGCGGACAGCCTGCCTTAAAACGCTTGATTTGGTGGGACTTCGTAGAGACGGACCCCACCTACTTCTTCAGCCGCTACTACCCGCCGGAGCTGGAATTCCTGCGCCGGCACGACTGCGAGCCCCAGTCGCCCGAACAGCGCAACGAACTGCTCACCTGGCAAAATTTGCGACCGCTGCTGCATACGCGCGAGCAGCTGATCCTGTGTCTACCGCAGCGCGTGGACGGCACCGAGATGGAGCCCCACGCCCTCATGGGGGACCTGGAGGCGGCCTCTACCGACGCGGCACTGCGCAAAATCACGGTCAACATCGACCTGGCCGGCCAGCCGACGGGTTTGCTTTCCGGCCTGGCCCTGCCCCAGTTTGCGGAGGTGCCGATCCGGGCGCTCGACCTACCCCGGGCCCACGTTACGATCGGCAAGCCGGCCGCCCTGCGACCCCGGGAGGAGGAGACGCCGACGGCCATGGACGACCTGCTGTATTACCCCCATAAGTGGGTATTCCGGCACCTGCTGGAGCTGCGGGGTACGCCGATCCTGTCCATCGCCAGCGAGAACCGACTACGGGGTAACCTCAGTCACCTCTTCATCGAGCAGTTGCTAGCAGAGATAAAAAAAGCCGGCCGTAGCTATAGCCGCACGGAGGTGGTACAGTGGATCGGTGAAAATGCCGACCGTCTTCTACGGCAACAGGGGGCCGTGCTGCTGGAATACGGACAAGAACCCGAGCGGGTACAGTTCATCCGCACAATGCGTAAATCCGCCTGGACGCTGGTGAGCTACATCCAGGACAATCGCTGGTCGATCGAAGGATCGGAGCTGGAGATTACCGGCAAAATCGGCAACCAAGCCGTGAAGGGACGGGCTGACCTAGTGCTACGCCGCACCGGTACCGACGGACGACCGGAGGCCGCCGTAGTCGATCTCAAATGGCGGGGTAAAACTACCTTCAGCACCATCATCAAGAACGGCTGGGATGTGCAGCTGGCCCTCTATGCCGACTTCCTAAGTGAGCAGGGCATCGCCCGCATCCACACCGCCTACTACCTGCTGCGCGACGCCAAAATGCTGAGCCGTAACGAACTGGCCTTCGAGGGGGCGGAGGTGGTGCCCGTAGCCGATGACTACACCGTCGTGCAGCGCGAGATGCTCGCTAAAATCTGCGCCACCCACGACTGGCGTTGGAAGCAGTTTGCCGCCGGCACCGTAGAGGTACGCTGTGCCGAAACCGCCGGTGCCCTCGACGATGCCTACCTCGCCCTCGATCACGATAGCCTTCTCGAAATGAAAACCGACACTAGTCCCTTCGACGACTACCAGAGTCTCATCGGCCTCATCCGCTAGTACAATGCTGCCTCAGGCAGCGCCAGCAAAATGCAGCCTCCGGCTGCGCTAAAGAAGTCTTATGAAACTAGTATTTACGCTGGGCCTAGTTATATGTACGGTAGCCTTACAGGCCCGCATCACCACCGTCACCCACCACGACCGCCCCCACTTCCGCATCACCACCCGCACGGCCACCTACCTCTACGACATCGCCGGTGGCGGACTGAGCAGCATCATCGACCGCAGGGGCAACGACTGGGTAGCCTACAAACCGCAGCCCTGGGACCAGTACCCTCCCTCGGCTGCCAGCTCCTACCGCGGGGTGCCCAACTTCGTCTTCCGCGAGCCCGACGGTGGGGCCGGCCACCCCGGCCATGACGAGTGTGTAAGCCGCGTCGTAGGCCGTAATAAAATTCATACTACCAGTAAGTCCGGCCGCTGGGCCTGGACGGTGACCTTCTACCCCGACTGCGTGCGCTTCGATATGGTCGAGTCCGATCCCGATCACCCCTACTGGTTTCTCTACGAGGGCCCGGCCGGTGGAAGCTACCGGCCGCAGACGACCTACTGGGCCACCGACGTGACCGATCCTAGCTACGAGATCCATGACCACTACAAGGGGGACGATCACGAGGACTACCACCGCTACCTGCTATTCGGCGAGAACAGCAGCCCGTACAGCCTCTTCATGCTCCAGGAGACCCCCGATACCCTAATCGACCACGTGTCCTACCTAGGTAACCAGGAGATCGGTGCCGCTGAGAGTCCCGATGGCATGGTGGTAGCCGGTCTCGGCCGCGGGCCCGGCAGCTACCCCCTTATGACCGGTCCGAATACCTTCCTGATCGGCCTGCTGCCCTACAACCTCAGCAACCCGGCCCAGCTCCTCAAGGCCCGCAGCCGCATCACCAAGGTTGCTAGCCGACGGACTCGATGAAGGTGCCCGTCGTCAGAAAGCGCATGATGTACACCAGCGCGATACTCACCGCCAGTCCGAAGGCCACCTTACCCAGATCACTGAAGATATTGCGGAAGGCCCCCATTAGATTCTTGCGTCCCGGTACGGTCTCGGCGTAGGCAATAGCCGCCCGCAGCACCATCGCCACGGCCATCACTACGATGATCAGGTCATTCACCTGGTCGCGCAGGTACACGACGTAGCCGATTAGTAGGAGGATGACGACATTCATAATCATCCCGACGTAATACGCTCCGGTTGCGCGGTCGCGGTCACTGGGCTCGGCATCCAGCTCCAGGCGGTAGCGGATCGCGATCTCCCGCCCCGCCAGCAGCCCCAGGAATACCCAGGTAGTCGACATCGGCACGTTGCTGAACTCCTTGAAGAACAGCAGGATGATTCCGTAGGTAAAGTCGATGATGGTGGCCGAGCGGATGTCCGTCGTGTTGGTCTTTGCCTTAACGATCTTCTGAATGTTACCGCCCCGGCTGTAGAAGATATAAGCCAGCATACCCAACAGGACGATTAGCGAGATGATGATCTCGTGCAGGTCGAGCGCGCGGGGTAGGTACACGTAGATATTGGCAAAATCCTGGATCAGCCACTGCCCCCAGAGGAAGCCCGTCGAGGCCCACTGCAGGGCCGTCCACAGCTTCGCCTCCCGCTCCGTGATGGGGTTATTGATGAAGCGCTTGTCTAGCCACCGGGTGATCAGCTGCCAGATGATGATCGCCGCGCAGAAGGCCAGGGCGTACCCCAGGATCGACTTCATCGTCATATCCAGCAGCCCCTTTGGTTTAAAGAAGGTCAGGATCAGAAAGGAGGTCGACACCGGTATCCCCGTGCGCGTCAGCAGCATCAGCACCAGCGGCGGCAGCAGGTAGGGCCAGCCCATATCGTCGACGAAGGCGTAGGTTTCCAGGCGCCCGTAGCTCACATCCCCCCCGTACTCCGACCAGCCGTACAGCAGGGTGAGGGTCAGGATCGAGCCGGCAAAGGCCCACAACACGTACCACTTGCGGTCTTCGTTCGAGGAAAGAAATGTACCCAGTGTCTGGATCGAGTCATTGCCCACTACGGCGTAACCGGCCAGGATGAAGCCGGTCCACATGATGATAAGCGAGGCGTCCATGGGGGTGGGTTGTTGAGTTGGTGAGTTATTGGGTTGTTGCGTTACAGGCGTTACAGGCGTTACAGGCGTTACAGGCGTTACAGGCGTTACAGGCGTTACAGGCGTTACAGGCGTTACAGGCGTTACAGGCGTTACAGGCGTTACAGATGGGCGGGGCCGCAGGTGCAGTACAAGAGGTGGCGCCAAGACGAGCGAAGCGAGCATCTACGCTAATCCAACAACTCAGTAACGCACCAACCCAATAACCCACCCCGAGCGAAGCGAGCACTTAAATCGCCAAAATACTAGCCATCTTGATCAGCTCCTCCCGTGGCTTCTTCTCCTTGGTGATGGAGTCTTCGAAGGGGTGGGCGGTGACCTCGTCGTTGACGATGCCGACGGCGATGTTTTCTTTCCCCTCCAGCAGCAACTCTACGGCGGCGTGGCCAAGTCGACTGGCTAGGAGGCGGTCGGCCGCGGTGGGCGAGCCGCCGCGCTGGAGGTGACCGATGACGGTGACCTTGGGTTCCATGCTGGCCAGTTCGTGCTGGATCTTGTCGGCGATACCGGTAGCGCCGCCCATGGGGTGCCCTTCGGCGACGATTACTACACTAAAGAGCTTACCGCGGGCCTTATTCTTGCGGAGCACGGACTTGAGGTCCTCCAGGTCGGTCTCAGCCTCGGGGATCAGGACGCTACTGGCGCCGGAGCCGATGGCCGTGTACAGGGCGATGTAGCCGGAGTTACGCCCCATTACCTCCACGAAGAACAGGCGGTTGTGGCTATCGGCAGTATCCCGGATCTTGTCGACCGCGTCGATGGCGGTATTGACCGCGGTATCGAAGCCGATGGTGTAGTCGGTGCCATAGAGGTCATTGTCGATGGTGCCCGGAATACCGATGAAGGGGATGCTATACTCTTCGCTGAAGACCTTGGCCCCGGTGAAGGTGCCGTTGCCGCCAATCGCGATGCAGGCGTCGATATCGTAGGCGCGCAGGTGGTCGTAGGCGGCCTGGCGTCCCTCTTTAGTCATGAAGCGTTTCGAGCGGGCGGTGCGTAGCATGGTGCCACCACGCTGAATGATATTGGCTACGTCGCGGCGTTCCAGGCGCTGGAAGTGACCGTCGATCATGCCCTCAAAGCCGCGCTCGATGCCGTAGACGTGGAGTTTATTCCAGGCGGCGGTACGGACCACGGCGCGTAGGGCGGCGTTCATGCCCGGGGCGTCACCACCGGAGGTAAACACGGCGATCCGGCGAATGTCTTTTCTCTCCATGGTGGTTTCTGGGGGGTGCTACTTGCCGCTGTGGTAGTCGGCCAGCGCCTCGATGGGCTTATGGACGAAGCGGCCGGCCGTCAAATCACGTTCGTGTAAGGCGGCCAGTAGAATGTCTTTGAAATGGAAGGCAATGCTACCGATGAAGTGTATGGGCAGCTCCAGGTGGCCGCGGTATTTGCGCACGTGCCGGTCCAGGAACTCCGCAAAGCTCGTAAAAACAATTTTTTGGATCAAGGGGTGCTGCTGGTGCTCACCCATAAAGCGGGTAAATCCGGCCAGGTAGGTGTTAGGCATCTCCGATTCGTAGACGTTGTTGATCACCGTCATTTTATCGGCCGTCGTGTAAGTTTCGAAGGCGTCGTTGAGCTCCGCGTCGAGCTCGCGGTAAAAGTAGGCCCGCAAAAAGGCCTTACCGAGGTGAGAGCCGCTGCCCTCATCACCTAGCATAAAGCCGAGGTTGGTGACGTTGTCGGTCACCTCCTTACCGTCGTAGAGGCAGGTGTTGCTACCGGTGCCCAGGATACAGGAGATACCCGGATCGTCCCCGCAGGTAGCCCGGGCGGCCCCCAGTAGATCGTGCATCACCTCGATCTTGGCCTGCGGCCAGGCATCGAGGATGCAGTCGTGAATGACCTTCTTGCGGCGGAAATCCCAGCAGCCCGCCCCGTAATAGTGCACTTCCGTGACCTTACGGTCGGGGATAAGGTCCTGAGAAAGCTTCTGCACCTCGTTGTACAGCAGGTCGTGGGGGTGCACGACGGGATTGAAACCGCGCGTATTGACGTATACGTTTTTCCCATCCTCGGGCATCAACACCCAGTCTGCCTTCGTGGACCCCGAATCCGCAATAAGTACCATGATCTTCTTGATTAGCCGCGAGCGAAGGTAGTGCACGGACGCCGACCCACGGGCAGGAAGAAGTGCTTGGAAATATTTGAAACAAAAAGTTTGAAATATGGGCGCTACCGCCCTACCTTTGGCCCAGGCTTCGGCCACCCTACAGCAGGTTCCACACTTTCTGATACCGCCTATCCAAACCCCTCTTTCGGATGCCTGCCAACACTTCCTCCCCTCACCCCTCCGCCCTGGGCCGCCACGTAGCGCGCCTGTTTGACTACGCCGTTCACTACGGGGTAGAGCTTGCCCTGATCGCCCTCATCCTTTACCTCTGTATCAGTCGCGGACTGGCCGTCCAGATCGACGTGCACGATCCCCTTCCCCTCAGTCCGGTACCGGAGGAAGCGGCCGCGGTAAGTATGGGGGGCTGGTTCTCCCAGCTCCGGCAGCGGGCTACGGCTAGTTTTGTATCCTTAGAGCAGCGCAACAACGTGCAGCCGTTGGACGATTTCAATAGCGTAGCCGTAACCAACGATCCGGCCCCCCACATTAGCAACCTCACCCTAGTCCTGAGCCCTGACTACGGCCTACGTAAGAGACTTGCCCCCCGCATCATCGCCGCTAAACGGCAGCGGGTGCGCCAGTACGTCGACCGGTACGCCCCGGCCGCCCAGCGCGAACAGCGTGCCTACGGCGTCCCCGCCAGTATCACCCTGGCCCAGGGGCTGCTGGAGAGTAACGCCGGCGACTCCAAACTGGCCGTCAACTCCAACAACCACTTCGGCATCAAATGCCGCAGCAAGTGCCTGGGCTGCACCTGCCGTAACTACGGCGACGATAGCCGCTACGATATGTTCAGAGTGTTCGATACGGTCGGCGATAGTTTCCGCGAGCACAGTCTGCTGCTTAACTCATCCCGCTACGCCAAACTGAAGGTCTACGGGACCGACTACAAAAAGTGGGCCCACGGACTCAAGTCCTGCGGCTACGCCACCGATAAGCAGTACGCCCATAAGCTCATCAAAATTATTGAGGAGCTGCAGCTCGACCGCTACGACCGCACGGTCTGACCGACCAGGAACCGCAGCTGAGCACCCGGCCGCAGTTGAAAGGCAGCCCCCAGCTCCGCTAGCTGAAGTACGCGCGGGTAGCCTCCCACCGTCTGTGCATCCGGTCCCAGCAGGATGGGCCCGGCCGGCGAGAGTTGCACCGTGCCCGGCAGCACTGGAGAGCTCAGTATGCCCGGTAGCCGTATCTCAGCTGGCGTAGCTGGCAGTAAGCGTATACCCTGACGATCGCTACGGGAATCCACCGTGTACACTTGTTCCGCTAACCACTCCCGTTCCCGAGCTTCCAGTAGGCGCCACTCGGGAGCGGGCTGCACGACTAGCAGCGTGGGCTCGGCTGAATCGGGTACTTGCGGCGGCAACTCTTCGTGCGGCCCGCTAGCTTGCGGGTTAGTTACGCAGAGCGTGAAGCCCTCGGCGATGGTGGCCGTCCCCGGCAGACCGGCTTCCGCACTATCCAGCACGCGTGGTACCGCCCACTGCCCCCGTACACCCAGGTAAGCCCTACACTGCTGCCGCGCGATCCCACCGCGTAGTTCGTTTTCTCCCTCCAGATCGAGTAACCGGTAGCGTATTACTTCCTCCCCGTTGAGCCGCCAGCCCATGTCCGCACCAGTGAGTGCAATCTGTCCGCGTCCGGAAAGGTGCCAAGTGCCACCCACCAGGGTAAGCTCCAGGCAGCAGCTACCCGGCTCCTGACCCAACAGACGGGTAGCCGCCGCTGCTGCCGCCGGATCGGCCGGGCCACCCCGCCAGATACCTCGGTCACGGTAGCCCGGCCGGCCGTGGTCCACCAGGTAAACCCCCTGGGCGCTACCGATACGGCACAGGATCAGCGCGTCGGCCACGGTAGGGGAGCTTGTTGGAGTGCGGTAAAGTCCGCAGCCGTGATGGGGTAAAACCGCAGCCGGTCACCGGCACGTAATCGGGTGGTATCCGGCCCGGTCTGCAGCAAGGGTAGGGGGCACCGCCCGATCAACTGCCAGCCCCCCGGAGAGTCCATAGGGTAGATGCCCGTTTGCCGACCGGCCAATCCTACCGATCCGGCGGGGACGCGGGTGCGGGGTGAAGCGCGCCGGGGTACTTCTAAACTCGCATCGAGCTCCCCCAAAAAGCCGAAGCCGGGCTGAAACCCCAGGAAATAGACGCGGTAGGTCACTGCGGTATGGCGACCGATCACCTCCTCCGGCGGTAGACTACAATGGGTGCTCACATCCTCCAGATCGGGACCGAATTCGCCGCCGTAACAGACTGGCAGCTCGTGTGTTACCGTCTCACTCCGCTGTTCTTCTGCCGGACTTAACCCAAAGATGAGCTCCCGCAGCGCGTAAGCAGCCTGCCGCCCGCCGCGATGAGTGACCAGTAGGGAGGCATAGGCCGGCACGCATTCCTCCACCAGTTCGTAGGGGCGTAGTGCACGGGCGTAGGCGTTTACGCTGGCACTGATGGCGGGATCGATACGCTGTTCCCACTCTAGCAGCAGGGCTGAGGTTCCGTAGGGTCGGACGAAGCGGGGTAGTCTCACCTCGCCAAAATAGCCTGGCTAGAGGGAACGGCTGGCGAGCACGAAGAGGACCGATACTCGGAGCGCCTTTAGGGTCCAGAGCCGTGGTCACGGACGCCGGTTCGTATCCACCCAGAAGCGAACGATATTACTAAGCGCCCGCCGGTAATCCGCGACGGTGCTAGGCTTAGTCACAAAAGCACTACTGCCGTAGGCGTAAGCCTGGGCAATATCCTGCTGGTTTTCCGAAGAAGAAAACATCACGATGGGAAAGGGGGTGCGCTGGTCCTCCTGTTGCAGCGTTCGGAGCACTTCGAGCCCGCTGGTACGCGGCATGTGCAGGTCCATGATTGCCAGGTCGAAATCCCGGGGAGTAGGATGCTGGTGGTAGTAATTTAGAAAGTCCTCCCCGTCGTGGAGGCGGATCACTTCAAGCTCGGGGTCGATCTTGCGCAGGGTGCGCTGGGCGAGTTGGGCTTCACTGGGGTCGTCCTCGATCAGTAGGATACGATGCGTGGACATGTCGTTGGGGTACTTTAAGGAGTAAGAGACGTAGGCAGTCGGAGTAGCTACTGATATAGCATAAAAACCCCGGCGCGGGTTCGCCGCTCCCCCCCCAGCGGCGCAGTTTTACGCTAATCCGACCCCCGCCCCGGTGGTCCTACCTAACATTGCGCAAAATTTGCTACCCCATGGAATTCGAGCAACGTATTCCCCGCCAGATCTCCGCCGATTTATTTGCCGAAGCCCAGCATTATTTTCCCGGCGGTGTCAATTCCCCCGTGCGCGCCTTTCGCAGCGTGAGCGGCCCGCCGCTCTTCATCGCCGAGGGGCACGGTAGCCATATGACGGATGTGGACGGCAACCGCTTTCTGGATTTTTGCTGTTCCTGGGGGCCCCTCATTCACGGTCACGACAACGCTTACATCCGCGATAAAGTCATCGACACCGTGCGCCGGGGCACCAGCTTCGGCACCCCCAACCGGCTCGGCAACCAGCTTGGCCACCTGATCCTGAGCAACCACCGCTACGTTGAGCGGCTACGCTTCGTCAGCTCGGGCACCGAGGCGGTGATGTCGGCCCTGCGCCTGGCCCGGGGCGTCACCGGGCGTAGCAAGATCATCAAGTTCGACGGCTGCTACCACGGTCACGTCGATAGCCTACTGGTGAAGGCCGGGTCGGGACTGGCCACCCTCGGTACCAGCTCCTCGGCCGGGGTGCCGGAGAACGTGGCCCGCGATACGCTCGTACTTCCCCTGGGCGACCGGGCACTCCTGGAGCAAACGCTGACGGAGTTTGCCGGCGAGATCGCCTGCATCATCGTCGAGCCCATCCCGGCCAATAACGGACTGCTCATCCAGGACCGCTCCTGGCTCGAATGCCTACGCATCAAGGCCTGGAAGCACGACGTGCTGCTGATCTTCGACGAGGTGATATCGGGCTTCCGGGTCGGCTTCGAGGGGGCGGCCGGACTCTACGACGTGCGGCCCGACATCATCACCTTCGGCAAGGTCATCGGGGGCGGCTTCCCGGTGGGGGCCTACGGAGCGAGCAAGGAGATCATGGACTACATCGCCCCGGTGGGGCCGGTCTACCAGGCCGGTACACTATCGGCAAACCCAGTGGCCATGGCGGCCGGCCTGGCCGCCCTGGAACTTTGCCTCGAGCCCGGCTTTTACGAGCAGCAGGCCGACCGCACCGATCGCATGGCCACCCAGCTGGAAGCCTACGCTCGCGAGAAGGGCTACCCACTGCACGTGCCCCACGTCGGGTCCATCTTCTGGCTGGCCTTCGGCACGGAGCGTATTGAACGGGCCGACCAGATCGACCCCGCTAACATGCGCTACTTCAAAATTATGCACCACGAGCTGTTACAGACCGGCGTGTACCTAGGCCCTAGTGGCTACGAGGTCGGTTTCGTGAGTAGTGCGCACACCGAGGTGGACCTCCAGGAGGGAGTAGCGAAAATTTGCGCGGCTATGGATGTAGCCTTTGCCGAGGAAGTTGTAACTTCCGTGATCTAAGTACCCTACTATACTATGACTATACAACACTTCCTGTTCGCTGCCGCCCTGCTACTGGTAATCGGCTGCTCCACACCCACCGCGGCTACTCAGACTGAAACTACAGCACCCACCACTTCTACTGCACCCGCGGCCGCGCCCACTACCTCGTCCACTTCCTACGCCGGAGCCTGGGAGGTGACCGTACAGAATACCCCCGGTGGCACCGTGACCGGCACCATGACCCTCACAGACACCGCCGATGGGCTGGCCGGTACATTTACCGCGGGAGACCAGGAAACCGAACTGCGT
Organism: Neolewinella sp.; assembly: GCF_965214665.1. Taxonomy (GTDB): domain Bacteria; phylum Bacteroidota; class Bacteroidia; order Chitinophagales; family Saprospiraceae; genus Neolewinella. The sequence goes on from NZ_OZ243970.1 coordinate 290,094, forward strand.
ACGGTGACGGCTACCGACGACGGACTGCGCATCAGCTTCTACTCCAGCGAGTACCAGACCGACGTGGACATGCGGCTCAACGGAGCACCCGACGCCGATACCCTCGAGGGTAGTACGATGGGGCAGTTCGCCACCACGGCAACGCGTAAATAGGTAGTTTTGCGGTCCCCCCCAGAAGACCGCAAATGCCTGACGATCACCGCCCGGAGACCCGCGCCATCCGCGGACAGCTCAACCGCACCCAGTACCGCGAGCACTCCAGCCCGCTGTTCCTGACCAGTAGCTTCACCTTTGAGTCCGCCGGAGCGATGGCGGACACCTTTGCCGGACACGGCGAGGGCATCATTTACAGCCGCTACAACAATCCTAGTGTCGACGAACTGGTCGCCAAGGTTTGCGCTATGGAGGGTATGGAAGCCGGCTTCGCCACTGCCTCGGGCATGAGCGCGGTCTTCGCCAGTCTGGCGGCGCTGGTGGAGCAGGGCGATCATATCGTGGCTACCCGGGCCGTATTTGGTAGTACCCACCAGATCCTGACGCAGATACTGCCGCGCTGGGGCATAAGTCACACGTACGTAGAGACCGACGATCCGGCGGGCTGGGCGGCTGCGGTGCGCCCCGAGACCAAGCTGTTCGTTACGGAGACTCCCTCCAACCCCGGGCTACAGCTCGTGGATTTGGAACTAGCCGGTCAGTTCTGTAGGGAGCACGGACTGCTATTCGTGGTCGATAACTGCTTTGCTACGCCCTACCTGCAGCGGCCGGGCGACTACGGGGCCGATTTGGTGACCCACTCGGCCACTAAGTGGATGGACGGACAGGGTAGGGTGCTCGGCGGTCTCTTGGTAGGTAGTCAGGAGGTCATGGAACGAGTCATCTTCTTTTGCCGCCACACGGGGCCGGCCATGTCCCCCTTCAATGCGTGGGTGATCTCCAAAAGCCTGGAGACACTGCACGTACGGATGGAGGCCCACTGCCGCTCCGCGCTGGATTTGGCCCTATGGTTGCAGCAGCAGGAGGCGGTAGCGGCCGTACACTATCCCTTTTTGCCCTCCCACCCCCAGTATGCCCTGGCCCAGCGGCAGATGAAGGCCGGCGGTGGCATCGTTACTTTCGAACTAAGGGGCGGGGCCGCGGGTGCAACGCGGGTGTTGGATAGCGCCCTGCTCTGCACGCGGAGCAGTAACCTCGGGGATACCCGCACCATTCTTACTCACCCGGCCACGACCACGCACAGCAAACTCTCCATAACCGAGCGTGCGGCGGTGGGAATTACGGACGGCCTGCTGCGTATGAGCGTGGGATTGGAGTCCGTAGAGGATATCAAGGTCGATTTACTACGGGGACTAGTATAATTCAGGGACGTCAACGGCCGAAAATAATAGTGTGCGACAGCAACAATGTACATTCTGATAGGTTATTGAGCTGAAAGAATAGTAATACTATTACGTTCGTAAGTATCTCCTGTGCATCGATTACTGGATAAGATTTCCATCACCGTCAGCGACACTGTTTACTTAAAGGATCCCGAGACCAGTGATCTGGGGCGCCGGATTGTTGCCGGGGCCATTGTGCTGCTCGATGAGATTGGGCTGGAGCAGTTCACCTTTCGGAAGCTGGCCCAGCAGATCGGCTCCACTGAGGCCAGTATCTACCGCTACTTCGAAAATAAGCACAAGCTGCTGTTGTACCTGGTCATGTGGTACTGGGGCTGGATGGAGTACCGGTTGGTATTTCAGTTGGCCAATGTGGATTCGGCCGACGACCGCCTGCGCCGGGCCATCCGGTTACTGACCGAAGAGGTGGTGGAAGACAGTAGTTTTTCGCACATCAACGAGGCCAAGCTCAGCCGCATCGTAGTGGCCGAAAGCCTCAAGGCCTACCTGACCCGCGACGTAGACACGGATAACCAGAGCGGTGCCTTCGCCTACTACAAGCAACTGGTGGAGCGGGTGGCCGAAATCGTCCGTGAGCTCAATCCCGACTTCGCCTACCCCCACATGCTAGTGACTACCATTGTGGAGGGCGGGCACGTACAGCGGCACTTTGCCGAGCACCTACCCCGCCTGACTAATGTAGGTGAGGGGGAAGACAGCGTGGTAAGCTTCTTCACCGATCTGGCGTTCAAAACCCTGCGTTAAGCTATGGCCCTCATTGATACTACCCTGACGCCGGTGCAGCGCTTCTGGCGCCTGCTCAAGCCCGACCGGCAGGAGATTCGTAACGTCTACGTTTATGCCGTCTTCGCCGGACTGGTCAATCTATCCCTGCCCCTTGGCATCCAGGCCATCATCAACCTGATCCAGGGCGGGCGGGTGAGTACGGCCTGGCTGCTACTCGTAGCCATCGTGGTATTTGGTATCGCGGTGGTGGGTATCCTACAGATCCAGCAACTACGCATTACGGAGAACATCCAGCAGAAGATCTTCACCCGGGCGGCCTTCGAGTTTGCCTACCGCATCCCGCGTATCCGCACCGACGTGATCTACAACTACTACGGGCCGGAGTTGATGAACCGGTTCTTCGACGTGCTCACGGTGCAGAAAGGGCTATCCAAGATCCTGATCGACTTTTCGGTCGCTACCCTGCAGGTGATCTTCGGACTGCTGCTACTGTCACTTTACCACCCCTTCTTCATTGCCTTCGGAGTGATCCTGGTAGTACTGGTAGTGTTGATTTTCCTCTTCACCGCCCGCCGCGGACTTGAGACCAGCATCAAGGAGTCGAAGTATAAGTACGCCGCCGTACACTGGCTGGAGGAGTTGGCCCGTACGGCGAGCACCTTTAAGTTGGCCGGCAAGACCGATATGGCGATGCAGCGCATGGATCGTCACGTGAACAGTTACCTGGGCTCGCGGGAGAGTCACTTCAAGATCCTGATTCGACAGTACTCCCTGCTGGTCGTATTCAAGGTCGTGGTGGCCCTGGGGCTACTTGCCATCGGCGGCCTGCTCGTAATGGAGCAGCGCATGAACATCGGGCAGTTCGTAGCCGCCGAGATCATCATCCTTTTCGTCATGGCCTCGGTGGAAAAACTGGTACTGACGCTGGAGACGATCTACGACGTGCTCACCGGACTGGAGAAGATCGGACAGGTCACCGACTTGCAACTCGACAATAAGTCCGAGGGTAGCCCCGTGGAGCTGGCCAACACGACGGAGGGCATCTCCGTGCAACTCACCGGCGTGGAGTTTAGCTACCCCGGGCGGTTGGAACATACCCTGGAGAACGTCAACCTAGAGGTACGCGCCGGCGAACGCATCATGGTCACCGGCACCAACGGGGCGGGCAAGAGCACCTTGCTCTACGTGATGTCGGGCCTATTCGATATTCAGAAGGGTTCGCTGGCGTACAACAACCTACCGAAGGGCAACCTGGGCCTGGAGGAGCTCTACTCCGTCATCGGCGCCTGCCTGAAGCAGGGCGAGCTCTTCGAGGGTACCGTGCTGGAAAACATCAGTATGGGCCGCGAGCGGGCTACCTTCGATAACGTACAGTGGGCCGTCGACGCACTGGGCCTCACGCCGGTGATCCGTAATCTCAGCGATGGCTACGAGACGCGACTGGATCCCACCGGGGATAAATTACCCCGTAGCATCGTGCAGCGACTCCTAATCGCCCGCGCCATTGCCGACCGCCCCCGTCTACTGCTGCTGGAGAATGTCTTCGAGTCGCTGGACGACGACCAGCGCTACATCATCGACTTTCTGCTCGACCCCGTACATCCCTGGACACTCGTAGCGGTTTCTAATAGCGAGTACTTCGCCGAGCGGTGCGACCGGGTCATCTACATGGACCAGGGCACCGTCGTACCTAATCCGCCAATCAGCCTAGCCAATGCTTAATATTTCCCTGAACTCCGTCAATCGTCACGTCGACCACGAGGGGCTCAGTGCCCTCAAGCACGTGGAAGAGCGCCACTCCGGCCGGGTCCTGCTCCGGCTGCTGGCCTTTTTTTCCGTGCTATTCCTCATCGTGCTCTTTCTGCCCTGGACGCAGCACATCCGCGCGGCGGGTGACGTGACCACGCTGCAGCCCAATCAGCGGCCGCAGTCCATCCAGACCGTCATCGGCGGTCAGATTGAGCGTTGGTACGTGCGCGAGGGCGCCTATGTGCAGGCCGGCGATACGCTGCTGCACCTGACCGAGACCAAAGACGAATACTTTGATACCAGCCTACTGGACCGTACCCGCCAGCAGGTGATGGCCAAGGAGATGTCGGTACGCTCCTACGAGGCGAAGGTCAACGCCCTAAACCAGCAGATGGCCGCCCTACGCGAGTCCGGCCGCCTCAAGACCGAGCAGGCCCGCAATAAGGTGCGGCAGGCGCAACTCAAGGTCGCTAGCGATAGCATCAATCTGGAGGCGACCCGGCTCAATACCAAGGTCGTCCGCGACCAATACGAGCGTATGGAGCAGCTCTACGCCCAGGGCCTCAAGTCACTGACCGAGCTGGAAAACCGCCGCGTCAAGCTCCAGGAAGCCGAGGCTAAACTCATCGAGGCCGAGAACAAGCTGCTCACTTCCCAAAATGAGGTGATCAACGCCCAGGTCGAGCTCGGTGCTATTCAGGCTAAACTGCGCGACGATCTGGCTAAGGCCAGTTCCGATCAGTACTCGGCTCTTTCCGGCCAGTTCGACGCCGAGGCCGGGGTAGCTAAGCTCGAAAACCAGTTTAGTAACTACCAGCGGCGCACCGATCTATACTTTCTTACGGCCCCCCAGGCCGGCTACGTGACCCAGATCCTCTCGGCCGGTATCGGCGAAGCCCTCAAGGACGGCCAGGAGGTGATGACCATCGTGCCCTCCGAGTACGAGCTGGCCGTAGAGATTTTCGTCAAGCCCATCGACCTACCCCTGATGGAACTGGGGCTGGAGGTGAACATCCAGTTCGACGGTTGGCCGGCCATCGTTTTTTCCGGCTGGCCCAACACCAGCTACGGTACCTACCGGGGTAGGGTGGTGGCCGTAGACCGTACCATTAGCACCAACGGCAGCTACCGCGTCATGGTGGCCCCCGACCCCGCTGCCGAACCCTGGCCCGAACCCCTACGGGTAGGTGCCGGGGCCACCAGCCTCATCCTACTCAAGGACGTCCCCATCTGGTACGAGATCTGGCGTAAGATCAATGGCTTCCCCGCCGATCTCTACTCGCCCGTTGCTGAGAACAAAGACGAAAAGTCCCCGCCTAAGATCAAGCTCCCTAAATAACCGCCATGCGCTTGCTCTTTCTGTTGCTTTTCCCCTTCCTGCTACCCGCCCAGGAGCTGCCCCCAGTGCTCACGGAGGGTGACTTTTTGGAGCTAGTAGCTACCCATCACCCACTAGCCGTACGGGCGGCCCTACAGCGCGATCGGGCGGCAGCGGTGCTGCGGCAGGCCCGTGGGGGCTTCGACCCCAAGGTGTACGGCGATCTCGACCAGAAGTACTTTAAGGGCACCAACTACTACAGCCACGTCGAGGGCGGGGTTAAAATCCCCACCTGGTTCGGCGTGGAGCTCAACGCAGCCTACGAGCGCAACGACGGCACCTACCTCAACCCGGAATTGCGGGTGCCGGAAGAGGGCCTTTACGCCGCCGGCGTCACCCTCAGTCTCGGTCAGGGGCTGTTCTTCGACGAGCGGCGCGCCGAGCTCCAGCGGGCCCAAATCTACCAGCGCGCCACCGTAGCCGAACGCCAGGTACTGCTCAACGAACTACTCTACGAGGCCGGCGGGGCGTACTGGGAATGGGCGGGTGCGCAGGCTGCGACGCAGGTGTACCGGGACGCCGTCGCACTGGCCCGGACCCGCTATGAGGCCGTCGTGGCCGGTGCCCGCCTGGGGGACCGCCCCGCCATCGATACCCTGGAGGCCCGTATCCAGGTGCAGAGCCGACAGCTTAGTCTTGAGGGAGCCCTACTCGATCTGGCTAACACCACGGCTCGCCTCAACGCTTTCCTGTGGCTCGACGGCGTACTACCGGTAGAACTGACGGAGTCGACGCTCCCCCCGCCCCCGGAAACGGTAGTAGTGGCCCCCCTGCTGGCTCCTTTACCCAACCTGACCAACCCGGAACTACTGCGCACCCAGTTCAAAATCGACCAGCTGGAGGTCGATCAGCGCCTCCAGCGAGAGCTGTTGAAGCCACGGCTGGATGTGAAGTACAATGCGCTGCTCTCCGGGGGGACTAACGACCCCATCGAAGACTATTCAAGCAATAATTATAAATGGGGGGTAAAATTCAGTCAACCTTTACTGCTGCGTAAGGAACGCGGCAAACTGCAGCTCACGCAGATCAAGCTCAGCGAGACACAACTGGAGCTTTCCGACAAAGCGGCCCTGCTCCGAGCTAAGGTAGCTCAGGCGGAAAATGAGGCCAACGTAACCGTATCCCAGTTCGACTTAGCTTCCAAAAATGTAGTTGACTACGCGCAGCTACTGGCCGGCGAACAAGCGCTCTTCCGCGCCGGAGAAAGCTCCCTCTTTCTAGTCAACAGCCGTGAGGTGAAGTACATCGACGAGCAGGTCAAACGGATCGAACTACTGGTCAAGCACCGGAAGGCCCGCTTGGCACGCGCTTTTGCCACGGGCGAGTTGGCACAGACCCAGCTGCCTGGGCCGGGCCTAGGTGAAGCCCCGTCCACTGAGTAAGGTCAAGGTAGAGCAGGGCTTTACGCTCGAAGGGGTCCGCGTCGACTGACTGCCGTAAACTCCGGTCTAGCTCATGGTAAATCTCTCCTTGCTCCGCTGTGGCGCTACGGATCAGCTTACGCAGCGCGGTTGCGGCCAGACGGTGCACCCCAGCCGTCTCGCTACTACGCCGCATCTGCCGGGTGAAGTTGGTAAGGTGATAATCCACTAGGGCCCGATTATCAAGCTCGTAGTGGCACAGCAGATGGAGCAGGCGGGTGTTCAGTAGCAGGTCCTCGCGCAGGATGCCCGACTTCATGTTGATGATCTCGTTTAGATAGTCAATGGCCTCGGTATAATTGCGCCGTACGAAGCAGACGGCAGCGAATTTGTACAGGAATTGCCCCCAGCGGTGGTCGGTGGGTTGAAATAAGCTAGCGGCATAGTCGGCTCGTAACCGCTCCGCGTAGGTTGCTGCTCCAGACCAGTCCTGGGCGTGAAAGTAGCCGTTGAGCGTCATCAGGCTCCGGTAAATGGCCCCGATGCGCTGACTGTTTTCGTTGAGTAAAATTTGGTCGTTGCACAGAAAGGTATCGATCACGCGGTGGTACTTGCGCATCCGGTGCCCGTCACCCGTTAGGTAAGCGAAGACCGAGACGTAATACAGGCAGCGCAGGTACAGATCGGGGTCCTTGACCGTCATGTGGGTGCTCAGGCGGAAGAGCGTCAGGGCGTTCATGGCCGACTCCAGGGCATCGTCGAAGTTCAACTGGATGTAGTGGTACCACATGGAGGCCTGGAAGCGATTAATCTTCTGGTGAAAGGTATCGCTGGCAATCTCGCGGTCGGCCCGCCGGGTCTGGATGGAGCGCCAAAATGTCTCGTTCTCCCGCCGGTCAGTGGCGCTGCGGCTGTGCCCGCACTCGATGTAGCGGCCGTGAATCTGGATGTTCAGATTAAATAGCTCACTGGTGTTCAGGACGCTATAGCTGCGGGCGGCCGACTCATTGAGCAGCAGGTCCATTTTGTTGTCGATCTGCCGGGATAGGGTGATGTGGCGCGACTCGATCAGCTTCTGGAACTCCAGAATCTCCAGGTGCAGTAGGTCACGGCTGTGCTCTACGGCCTTGCCCTTGGCGCGTTCGAGGCTGCGCAGGGCATCCAGGTAAAGCCCCTTGCCGTAGAGGATGTGGCTGAAGTCGATTTGCTCGCGCAGCTCGATATCGACTTCTTTATTGATAAAGATCAGGCGCAGGCTGGTAAGTACCTGCTGGTAGAGGTGGCGCTTGAGGTTGGAGTACTTACCGGGGGTGAGGTGAAGGCGTTTGGTAATGAGGCGATCATTGGATTCATCGAGCCGGTCCACCAGATCGAAGAGCTGGATAAATTTACTATCCGTAGTGGCTCCGGCGCGGGTAGCGTAGAGCTTAAAGTTGCGTTTTTCGGCCTTGGTGAGGGATTTCACGAGGCGCCATAACTGGTCTTTTACGGCCGTTGGCATGGGGAAGCGAGGGCGGTTAAATGCTTGTAAATCAGCTGTTAAACAAAGTGTACACGGCCGTAGCCATGACAAATATCGCGATTAGTTCGTTGGGCTACGGGTGGTAGCTCGTGCGATCTTCGCTGTCACCGAGGGGAAATGGACGCAGGACCCCCCACCCGACTTGCCCCGACACCAGATAGACTTCTTTACCCACTGCTTTACGAGCCCCCCTGACCAGGGTGCCCCCGAAAGATAACCCCCCGCATGAAGAAGATTGAAGCTATCATCCGTCTATCACGCTTTGAAAGTATCCGCGATGCCCTGGCCGCGATCGATGTCAACTTTTTTACCCTCACGGAGGTCAAAGGTTTTGGCCTACAGCGTGGCGAACAGCTTACTTACCGCGGCAGCGTCTACGATGCCGACTACATCGCCCGCCTCCAGCTCGACATTATTGCGCCCGTCGAAAAGGTCGACGCCATCGTCGGAGCCATCACCAGCGCCGGCCGCACCGGTAAGGTAGGCGACGGCAAAATTATCGTCTACGAATTGGAGCGCATCGTCCGTATCCGTACGGGTGAGGAAAATGAGAGCGCCATCTAGGCCCGACCACCTACCCTTATCCGCGAGTTGATTTAACCCTTCCCTCCCTCGCAGCCCGTTTTTGCTAGTTGCCTCCCGCGACCGGCCCCCACCCCCTGTATCACTAATTAACTATTAACCCCCCCCTTGCTATGGAAGCAATGTTTACCGTCAATAACCTCTGGGTGCTGATCGCCACGGCCCTGGTGTTCATCATGCACCTGGGTTTTGCCAGCCTCGAGGCCGGCTTCGTGCAGCGCAAGAACGTGGTCAATATCCTGTTTAAGAACTCAATGATCATCTGCATCGGGCTGCTGACCTACTACTTTGTGGGCTATAACCTCATGTATCCGGGTGATGACTACGCCGGCGGCTTCATCGGAGTTTTTGGCGTAATGGACTGGAACGCCGGACTGGTGGCCGATAACGCCTACGCTGCGGCAGCCGAAGGTGGCGCTACTTATACGGGGTACACCGACTTCATCTTCCAGGCTATGTTCGCCGCCACTTGCGCCACCATCGTATCCGGCGCGGTGGCCGAGCGGGTCAAGCTCGTACCGTTCCTCATCTTCGCTACGCTTTTTGTAGCGCTGAGCTATCCGATCACGGGTATGTGGAAGTGGGGCGGTGGCTGGCTCGACAACATGGGCTTCTACGACTTCGCCGGCTCCACGCTGGTGCACGCCGCCGGTGGCTTTGCCGCTCTGGCCGCTATTATTCTCCTGGGGGCTCGGCGCGGCAAGTACCGCCCCGATGGCACCGTTACCGCCATTCCCGGTCACAGCATGCCGTTGGCCGCTATCGGGGTATTCCTCCTGTGGTTCGGCTGGTTTGGGTTTAACGGGGGCTCGGTACTGAGTGCGGATGCCAATTTGGTCAGTCTAGTCTTTGTGACCACTTCCCTGGCAGCCGCTGCGGGCGGAGTAGCTGCCTTCTTCATGGGCTATATTCTGTTCAAATCCTACGACCTATCTATGGTGCTCAATGGCATCCTGGGTGGGTTGGTCGGCATCACCGCAGGAGCCGATGTGATGACCGGGGGCACCGCTATCCTCATCGGTATGATCGCCGGTATTATCATCCCACTGAGTATCGTCTTCTTTGATAAGACCCTGCGCCTGGACGATCCCGTCGGAGCCACCTCCGTACACGGCGTCTGCGGCATCTGGGGCACCCTAGCCGTTGGCATCTTCGGTATCGGCGAGTTTAGCTTCATCACCCAGCTCATTGGTACCCTCGCCGTCGGGGCCTTTTCCTTCCTTACCAGCTTTGTCATTTTCTCTATCCTAAAGGTTACCCTCGGCATCCGCGTCGACGAAGAAGAAGAGATCCGCGGTCTTGACCTCGGCGAACACGACATGCACGCCTACACCCTGTCTAAGGAGGATGGTGTGTTTCAACTGACTTCGGACTAAGGATCTAAAGATTCAGGGACGGGGAAGTGGGAATTAGCCCTGCATCATCCCCCGTCCCTAGTCCCTTCATCTCCTGTTCCCTCACTCCCATCCCCCAATCAACAACTATGAGAACCTTTACACTCCCCCTATTTACCTTTCTCCTCCTACTCACCAAGCTGTCCCTGTTCGCCCAGACCACCGAGGTCATTATTCTCGAAGAGGTCGAGGAAGAAGAGGAGGAAACGCGCTCCTTTCAGCTTTCGGGCTACGTGGATGCGTACTTTCAGAATGTGTTTACCGATCTGGACAACGACTTTCCGGACACGCCGCTTCGTTTTCCCACTAGCTTCACTGGGGTAAATGGAGGCGCCGAAACTAGGGGTTTTGGTGTCGGTAACGTCAATCTGCTTGCTGAGAAAACGCTGGGCCAGGTAGGTTTTGTGGGGCAGATTGGATTCGGTCCGCGAGCTAATGAAGCTAACGGAGCCTTCCCTAATCTTCAGCAGTTGTACGTGACTTATTCCCCCAGCGAGTCGGTAACCTTTACGTTCGGTCAGTTTGGGACCTTCGTGGGTTACGAAGTCATTGACGCCACGGCCAACATGAATTATAGCATGAGCTACCTTTTCAGCTATGGCCCCTTCTTCCATACCGGGCTCAAAGCCGACTTCGCCATTGCGGAAGGATTCGGTGCTATGGTAGGTATCTTCGACAACACCGATAGCCGCTTCAACAACGCCGGCTACTACTACGGCGCTCAACTGAGCGCAGAGGTGGGGGGACTGGCAGCCTACCTCAACTTCCTCACGGGTACCGACCAAAAGGACGTGCTCGGCGATGATAATGCAACCACCTTCCAGGTCGACCTAACGGCCACCTACGAAGTCAGCGAGACGCTCATGTTCGGCATCAACGCCTCCAACAAGCAGACGCAGCGACTTAATGGAAATGGCGAAGTCGGCGACGGGGATGGCTTCACCGGCGTAGCGCTTTACTCTACCATCGGCCTCTCCGATGCCTTTGCCCTGAGCCTCCGTGGTGAAGGCTTCAAGGTAGCTGACGACCCGAATACCGACACCGACGGCCGCAATGTACTGGCCCTCACCGCTACCGGTAACTTTACCATCGGTGACCTGCGCATCATGCCCGAGCTCCGCTTCGACGGCGGCGGTAGCAGCTACGACACCCGCTACAGCGGAAACATTATCAATTTCGGCAGCGAAAACCCAGAAGACAACAGCGTGGCGTCCTTCATCCTGGCCGCCGTCTACGCCTTCTAAGCAGCTTGCACCAGCGGCCCCGCCCGTAACCCAATAACTCCTAACCGCAACAACGCAACAATTCTTCCCTGATTTAACCCAACCACACCATGGCTACTAAAAACAAGCTACAGTACGTCTGGCTCGACGGAAATGAGCCCATGCAAACCATACGCTGCAAAACCCGCATCGAGGCCGACTTCTCCGGTGACCTGGAGGACTGCCCCATGTGGAGCTTCGACGGATCGAGTACCGGACAGGCCGAGGGCGGTAGCTCCGACTGCCTCCTTAAGCCCGTCATGATCGTACCCGACCCCGTGCGCAAAAACGGCTACATCGTACTCACCGAGGTGCTCAACGCCGACGGTACCCCACACCCCACCAATGCCCGCGCTACCATCGACGACGAGGACCAGGACTTCTGGTTCGGCTTCGAGCAGGAGTACTTCCTGATGGACGCAGACACCGAAAAGCCGCTGGGCTTCCCCGCCGACGGAAGTATGCCGCCGCCCCAGGGACAGTACTATTGCTCGGTGGGTGCCCGCAACGCCTTCGGCCGTGAGATCATCGAGGAGCACCTCGACGCCTGCCTCGACGCCGGACTCAATGTAGAGGGCATCAATGCCGAGGTGGCCCCCGGACAGTGGGAGTTCCAAACCTTCGCCAAGGGCGCAAAGGAGGCCGGCGACCAGATCTGGATGGCCCGCTTCCTGCTGGAGCGGATCTCGGAGGCCTACGGCGTCTACGTCGAGTACCACCCCAAGCCGCTGAAGGGCGACTGGAACGGCTCGGGTATGCACGCCAACTTCTCCAACTCCTTCCTACGCGATAGCGGTAATCGGGCGGACTACGAGAAGGTCTGTGAGGCCTTCCGCCCCTACGTCAAGGAGCACATCGCGGTATACGGCCACGACAACCACCTGCGCCTGACGGGTAAGCACGAAACGCAGAGCATCGACCAGTTCAGCTTCGGGGTGTCCGACCGTGGAGCCTCCATCCGCATCCCCATCGCTACGGTGGAGCGCGGCTGGAAGGGCTGGCTGGAGGACCGCCGTCCGAACAGTGCCGCCGACCC